>NZ_JBJZOU010000009.1:0-347322 GCF_057808395.1 Serratia sp. TSO36
CAAACTCGACGGCGGCAAGCTTGAACTCTGGCGTGTAGCGTCGCCGACGTCCGGGTTGCAGACCCGACTCGCCATGGTGTCGATAGGCGGCAATCCAGCGCCGCAACTGGACATGAGCGACGGAGAACTTTCTGGCGGTTTGCCGCTGGCTGCCAAGCCCGGCAAGGTAATGCCGGACGGCACTGAGTTTGTCTTGCAGCGAAAACTTCATAGAACTGCACCTCCAAATGTCAGATGTGTCCAACATTTGGGGTGCAGTTCAATGCTGGGCCCTGGTCGTTTCTGCGGCGGGATTAACGCTGGGCTTCGCCGCCGAGCGCTTCGATGGTGTTTTTGATCAACGCCGCCAGCTCGCTGGTCATCAGGATAAAGTCGGCGTCAAAGCGCTGGGCGAAGTCATCGCGATCGATATCGTCGTTCTGTTCGCGCAGCGTGTCGGCGAATTTCAGGCGCTTGAGCGAGCCGTCGTCCGACAGCATCAGCTGAATGCGCTCCTGCCAATCTACCGCCAGCTTGGTCACCAGCTTGCCGGCTTCGATATGCACCGCGATTTCGTCGCTGATCAGATTCTGTTTCTTGCAGCGGATCACGCCGCCTTCTTCCAGAATCGCTTTCAGTTCCGCTTCATCCTGAATGGCGAAACCAGCCGGCATCTCGCCGGAACGCACCCATTCGGTCAGCGTCAGTTCGATCGGGCTTTCCATGGTCAGCGGCACCACCGGCAGCGAGCCGAGGCTTTTGCGCAGCAGCGCCAGCGTATCTTCGGCGCGTTTGGCGCTGGCGGCATCGACCATGATCAGATCGTTGACGGTGTCGATCCACATGAAGGTCTGGTTGAAGCGGCTGAAGGCGCGCGGCAGCAGGCTGTGCAGCACTTCGTCCTTCAGCGCGTCTTTCTCGGTTTTCTTCAGTTTGCGATGTTGTTCCGCCTCCAGGCGCTCAATTTTGGCCTGCAGCTCTTGCTTGATGACCGGCGACGGCAGGATTTTCTCTTCCTTGCGCGCGCAGATGACGATTTGGCCGTTGACCGCGTGCGTCAGCGCATCGCTGTGCGAGCCCATCGGGGAGACCCAGCCGGTCTTGGCCATGTCCTGGCTGCCGCACGGCGTGAAGGCGAACGCGCTGAGTTGTTTTTCCATTTCATCCGCGTTTAACGCCACTTCGCGGCTCAAACGGTAAACCATCAAATTCTTAAACCACAGCATAATGTTATCCCTGGCTGGGCGTGCGCTCGGCACGCTGATTCGTCAAAAGCAGGGCGGCATGATAACGAATTGACGCTGAAAAATCGCCCCATTCTCTCCGAATTGCGTCGCCGACCGCAGCGGAAAAGGCCGGGCGGGGGAGAGGGAAACAGGTGATTCATCCGCGTACTTACATTAGGCTGTGGCAACGCTGCGCGGCATCGAGGAGAAAAATACATGCGCATTGGCATCGATTTGGGCGGGACAAAAATTGAAGTGATTGCGTTGGCGGACGACGGCCGGGAGCTGTTTCGCCATCGCATCGCCACGCCGCGCCATGACTATGGGCAAACCCTGGCGGCGATCGCCGGGCTGGTGAAACTGGCGGAAGATCATACCGGCGAGCGGGGATCGGTCGGGATCGGCATTCCCGGCACGCTGTCGCCGTTTACCGGGCGGGTGAAAAACGCCAACTCGGTATGGCTCAACGGCCAACCGCTGGACAAGGATCTCTCGGCGCTGTTGGCGCGCGAGGTGCGTATCGCCAACGACGCCAACTGCCTGGCGGTGTCGGAAGCCACCGACGGCGCAGGCGCCGGCGCGCAAACCGTGTTTGCGGTCATTGTCGGCACCGGCTGCGGCGCCGGCGTGGCGCTGAATGGGCAGGCGCATTCCGGCGGCAACGGCATCGCCGGCGAGTGGGGCCACAATCCGCTGCCGTGGCAGGATGACGATGAGCTGCGCTACGCCCGCGAAGTGCCGTGCTACTGCGGCAAACCGGGCTGCATCGAAACCTTTATTTCCGGTACCGGTTTCGCCACCGACTATGCGCGCCTGGGCGGCAACGCGCTGCAAGGGCACGAGATCGTGGCGCTGAGCGAGCGGGGCGATGCGCTGGCGGAGCAGGCGATCGTGCGCTACGAAATGCGGCTGGCGAAAGCGTTGGCGCACGTGATCAACATTCTGGATCCGGACGTGGTGGTGCTCGGCGGCGGCATGAGCAACGTGGATCGCCTGTACCGCACGGTGCCGCAGCGGGTGAAAGATTGGGTGTTCGGCGGCGAGTGTGAAACGCCGATCCGCAAGGCGGTGCACGGCGACTCCAGCGGCGTACGCGGCGCGGCCTGGTTATGGCCGCAACAGCAGCGCTAAGCGTTGCAGCAAAGCGCGAGGCTGCTCGCGCTTTAAACCATTCCCTGTACAAAAACTGGACGGCGCTTTATGCTTTAGCTAACTTAGCTAAGGAGGACGCGTATGCCGATTCAGGCCAATATGCACGAAGCCAAATCCAATCTGAGCCAGCTGGCGGACAGAGCCGCGGAGGGAGAAACCGTGATTATTGCAAAAGCAGGGAAGCCGTACGTACAACTGGTCGCCATCCAGGGCGAAGCGCGCCGGCCCGGCGCCGCCAAGGGCAAGTTTACCGTGCCGGCGGATTTCAACGCGGGGGATGCGGCCATTGCGGCGCTGTTTGAGGGCGATGCATGAAGCGCCTGCTGCTGGATACCCACGCGTTGCTGTGGTGGCTGATTGATGACGCCTGCCTGGGCGCGAACGCCAAAAGGCAGATCGCCGATCCGGGCAATGCGGTGTACGTCAGCGCGGCCAGCATTTGGGAGATCTCGATCAAGCAGGCGCTGGGCAAGCTGGCGCTGCCGGAAGACATCTTTGCGATCATCGAGGCCGAAGATTTTCTGGCGCTGCCGATGGACGCCTTTCATTGCCAACAGGCCGGGCAGTTGCCGCCCTATCATCAGGATCCTTTCGATCGCATGCTGATCGCACAGGCGCAGGCCGAGGGGCTGACGCTGATCTCCGCCGACGCGGTGTTTCCGCAGTACGGCGTGCGGGTGGCGGACGCCCGCCGTTAAGCCGGTTTTTCCTCGCTTTCGCTGCGCACCCGTTCGATATGAATGGTCAGGAACATCATCTCTTCCGTGGTGAGCTGATGCTGATAGTGCTTTTCGATGTGGCGGTTGATTTTGCCGGCGCAGGCGAATGACTCACGGTATTTCTCTTTCACCACCTGATACAGCGAGTCGTCGTCGCTGTCGACGTAGTTTTTCCCCAGCAGGCGCTGGGCGAAGAATTTCAAATGGGTGACGAAACGGTGGTAGCTCAGGGCTTCCTCGTTGTAATCAAAGCGAAAGTGGTATTTGACCAGGTTGAGGATCTCTTGCATCACGCGGGTGATGTGCAGCGTGTTGTGCATCTCGTCGTTAAGCTGGGCGTTGACCAGGTGCAGGGCGATAAATCCGGCCTCGTCTTCCGGCAGCGCGGTATTCAGCCGCTCGGCGATCAAAGCCAGCGCCTCCAGCCCGACGGCGAACTCGGCCTGATAGAGCTTTTTAATCTCCCACAGCAACGCATTTTTGATATCCAGCCCTTGCGCGTGGCGCTGCAGGGCGAAATGGATGTGGTCGGTCAGCGTGATGTAGACGATGTTATGCAACTTGCCCGGTAGCCGTTCGCGGGCGAGGGTAATAATCCGGTCGGCGGTGGTGACGCAGGCCAGCGGGATCTCGGAGAGCAGCTCTTTATAGCGCTCGGCGATTTCACCGCCGTTATGGGTGAACACCTTTTCGATCAGGCTTTCGTCCAGCGTGTCGCCGGGCTTCTTTTTAAAGCCGATTCCTTTTCCCATTACCACCGTCTCTTCCTGACGGTCGTCCAGCGTAATCACCACGTTATTATTGAGTATTTTAGCGATTTTCATGGTCTTTCCCGGTGTTTCAGCATCCTGAAAACGAAAAAACCTGACGCCCGGGAGCGATCCCGGGCGCCAGGTTTTGCCTGTATTTTATGTTTCTGTCCTGCGGCCTGAGCGGCGGAGGGGATACAGTAACAATCCTGTTATGTCTGCATAATAACCCGTGCTCGCCGCGGCTCAACGCTTTTCACCGCGGAGTGCCGCCGCGGTCACACTTCTGCGCCGCGCACGGCGGGATCATTCCAGCCTGAAGTGCGCCTCCAGCCGGCTGACGCCGAGTCCGTTGACCTTTTTCACCTTTATCTGCACCGGAATACGCTCTTTCATCGCCTCTACGTGGCTGATCACGCCAATGGTTTTGCCGGAGGCATTCAGGCTGTCCAGCGCGTCCAGCGCGGTATCGAGGGTTTCGGCGTCCAGCGTGCCGAAGCCTTCGTCGAGGAACAGCGAGTCGATGCTGGTTTTGTGGCTGACCAGATCGGACAACGCCAGCGCCAGCGCCAGGCTGACCAGGAAGCTCTCGCCGCCGGACAGGGTGCGGGTATCGCGCAGCGCGTCGGCCTGCCAGGTGTCCACCACCTGCAGCTCCAGCGCGTCGCTGGTTTTGCGCTGCAGTAGGTAGCGCCCGTGCAGCCGGCCGAGCTGAAGGTTGGCCAGATAAACCAGATGATCGAGCGTCAGCCCCTGAGCGAAGCGGCGGAACTTGTCGCCTTCTTTCGAGCCGATCAGCTGGTTGAGGTAGCTCCAGTCGTCGTAGTCTTGCTGGCTGCGGGCGATTTGCTCGAACAACGCCTGTTGATTGAGACGGCGGGCGGCATCGCTTTCCAGCTGGTTGCGCAGTTCACCCTGGCGCAGCTGCAACGTTTTCAACTGCTGTGCCAGCTCGGCCAGCGATTGCGTGAGTGCGTCGAGATCCGCGTTGGCTTCATCCACCCCTTCCGGGCGGCTTTGCCGATGCTGCTCCAGCGTTTGCGTCGCCTGCGTCAGCAGGGCGGCGGCCTCCACCTGCCGCTGTTGCAGTTGCTCTTTGCGCTGCTGCAATTCGCGGCGCAGGGCGTCGTCCAGCAGCGCGGCGGCGAAGGCGGTTTCATCGGCGAATTCGCTGTCGGCCAGCGCCTGCTGCCACTGCTGCTGCGCCTGCTGCAGCCGTTCCTGCATTTGGGTATGCTGTTGTTGCAATCCGGCTTGCTGGCCGGCCAGGCGCTCGCGCAGTTCCTGCGCTTTTTGCCACTGCTCGGCGGCCTGCAAGCAGGCCTGCTCACAGGCGGTTTGTTTGGCGCGCAACTGTTCGCGCACCTCGGCGACCTGCTGTTCGCCGAACAGCGCCAGCCGCTGCGCGCGCCGTTCGGCGAGGGTCTTCTCGCCTTCTTGCCAGCGTTGTTGCAGGTCTTGCTGCTGTTGCAGGCTGTCGGCATGGGTTTTCTGCAGCAGCGTAAAGCGCTCTTCGAGCAGCGCCAGCCGTTGCTGCGCCTGCTGCTGCTGCGTTTGCAGAGCGGCGAGCGCGTCTTTTGCCTGCTGTACCGCCTGCGCCGCCTGTTCATGCTGCTGCAGCGCGTGTTGCCCGCGCCGCTCTTCATCGTCGCAGCCGCTCAGCCAGGCGCTGAGTTGGTCGCCCTCCGCCAGCGTAAAGTCGAATGCCAGCGGCGCGCTGAGCTGCTGCCACTGCTGCTGTTGGGCAGCCAACAGCTGCTCATCCTGCGCGATAGCCTGCTGTTGGCGTTGCAATTGCTGTTGCAGGTTGTCGTAACGGGCTCGCAGCTCGACGCCTTGTTTTTGCAATGCTTCGGTCTGGACTTTCATTTGCTCCAGACGTTGCGCAGTTTCTGACAGTTTTACCTCTTGGTATTGTTCTACCGCCGGGTGATCGCATGAGCCGCACAGCGGGCAGGGGGCGCCGGGTTGCAAACGGGCGCGCTCGGCTTCCAGGCCCACGATCCGTTGTTCCAGCGCATAGGTTTTTTCAACATCGGCCTGGTGGGCTTTCTGCTGCTTAAATTGCTGACGGACGAGTTCTAACTGTGGCTCCAACTGGGTCAGTTCATTTTGACCGATGTTTAGCTCTTGCCGCTGCTGTTCCAGCCGTTTAACAACTTGTTGCGATAAAGAGGCGAGAGTAAATAACTGCTGGCGCGTCGGGCGCAGATCCGCCAGGGCGCTCAGGCGCTGGCGCAGCGGGGCCAGCGGCGTTTGCGCCGCCAGCGCCTGCTGCTGTTGCTGCTGAACGGCCAGCGCTTCGGTCAGCGCGTTCAACCGCTGCTGATGCTGTGCGGCCTGCGCCGTCAGCTGGCTGCGCTCGGCGGTGAGCTGCTCCAGCGTGGTTTGCTGTTTGGCACACTGCTGCGCGGCGGCATCGCCGGCCTGTCGCCGCTCGGCCTGCGTCGACTGCAGTTGGGCTATCTGATGGTCGAGCGGGGCGACCTGGTCATCGATCAGCTGTTGCTGCTGCCGCATATGCTCGGCATGGGCTTGCTGCGCCAGACGGGCCTTTTCCACCGCCTGCTGCAGCGGCGCCAGCTGCGCCGAGTGTTGTTCCTGTTGCTGCGTCAGCTGGGCTGCCTGCTGTTGTATCGTCTGCAGCTCGGCGCGGCAGCGATCGCGTTCGCCGCGCAGCGGCCGCAATTTCTCGGCCGGTTCGCTGAGCGCCAGCCGCTGCAGCTGCGGGGCGGCCTCGGCCTGCTCGCGCTGGGCGGTTTCCAGCCGCCGTTGACCCTCGTTTTGCTGTTGCTGGAGGCGTTGCCATTGCTGCAGCCAGCTCAGCGCCTGTTGCTGTTGCTGGGTTTGCATGCCGAGGGCGCTTTCCTGCGCGCTTAGCGCCGTCAGCTGTTCAGTCAGGGAGTGGCGCTGTTCATCGTTCAGCAGCTCGATGCCGCTGGCGCGCTGGTGCAACCCATCCAGGTCGGTTTTGGCCTGCTTGTGCGATTCGAACACCTGTTCGGACAGCCGTCCGTAGATTTCGGTGCCGGTCAGCTCTTCCAGCAGCTCAGCGCGATCGTTGGCGTCGGCGTTGAGGAACGCGGCGAACTGCCCCTGAGACAGCATCATCGATTTGGTGAAGCGGCCGAAGTCCAGCCCGGTGATGGCGGCGGTGATCTCCAGCTTGTCGCGCACCTTGTCCGCCAGGATCTTGCCGTCCTCGCGGCGCGCCAGTTCCACCTTCGGCGCCTGCAGGTTGCCGTCCGGCGCGTTTTTGGCGCGGCGCTGGCTCCAGAAGGCGCGATAGCCGACGCCCTTGACCTCGAATTCGACCTCCGCCAGCGATTCGGCGGTGTGGCGGGTCATCAGTTCATTCTGGCTCGGCGTGACGTTGAGACGCGGCGTCTGGTGGTACAGCGCCAGGCAGATGGCGTCCAGCAGGGTGGTTTTGCCCGCGCCGGTCGGGCCGGTAATGGCAAACAGGCCGTTGCTGGCGAACGGCTCGGCGGTGAAGTCAATTTTCCACTCGCCCTGCAGCGAGTTGAGGTTTTTTAACCGCAGGCTGAGGATCTTCATGGATTGGTCTCCTCAGGATTGTGCTGCACCGCCTCGACCACCTGGCGGAACAGTTGGTGCATCCGCCGTTGGCGCGCTTCTGGCATGTCGGCCTCCTGCGCCAGGCGCCGTTCGAACACCTCGTTGACGCTCAGTTCGTTGAGCGTTTCCTTATCCTGCTGCGCGATCGCCTGGCGGCGCTGCTCTTTGCTGCGCCGCAGCAGCACCACTTCCACCGGCAGCTCATCCGCCATCAGCTGGATGCGGCGCTGGATATCGCTGAGGTAGTCCTGCGTCGCCACTTCGATATCCAGCCACACCGGCAGCTCGCCGGCATAGTCGGCAAATTGCTGCAGCTGCCGTTCGATCTCGGCCAGATCGCCTTTGATCAGCTGCATGGGCTGGAACTGCGGGATCGTTAACGCTTCTACCTGCTGCAGGGCGCCGTCGGCGAAATCGACCAGGAAGACGCTTTTGGCTTTGCCCAGTTCATCGAAGCTGAGCGGAATCGGTGAGCCGCTATAGCGAATATGATCTGATTTGGCGACGTTCTGCGCGCGGTGAATGTGGCCCAGCGCGATATAGTCGGCGGGCGGGAAGGCCTGCGCCGGGAAGGCGTCGAGGGTGCCGATATAGATGTCGCGCACCGAGTCGGAGGTGGTGACGCCGACGGTGGTCAGGTGGCCGGTGGCGACGATCGGCAGCGGCAGGCCCAGCCGATCGCGGCGTTCGCAGGCCGCCTGATACAGCGCCTGGTAATGTTCGGCGATGGCTTCCTGCAGCGCCTGCTGTTTTTGCGCGCCGGATTCGCCGGCGCGGCTGGTGAGCAGATCGCGCGGCCGCAGAAAAGGAATGGCGCACAGCACCGCGCCCGGCTGGCCGTCGCGCCGGTTCAGCACCACAATCTGCTGTTCGGGGGCGCTTTGCGCGCTCGCGATCACCGTGGTGTTCAGGCAGGAGAGCAGCTCACGCGATTCGTTCAGCGTCGCCACCGAGTCGTGGTTGCCGCCCAGCACCACCAGCTGACAGCCGGTGCGCTGCAGCTCCACCACGAAGCGGTTGTACAGCTCGCGGGCGTAGCTGGGCGGCGAGCCGGTATCGAACAGATCCCCGGCGACGATCAGCGCATCCACCTGCTGCTGCTCAATCTGCTCGATCAGCCAGTTCAGAAAAGCCTGGTGCTCGGCGGCGCGGCTTTTGGTGAAAAAGTACTGGCCAAGGTGCCAGTCAGAGGTGTGGATCAGGCGCATGACATTCCCGGATGCAAAGGTAATGGCGATGATTATAAAGGCCGCGGCGGCGGCTGTCCCGGCGCAATGATGATGACAACCGGATGATTTTTCTTTGCGGCGGGAAATAATCGCTATGCTTACTGCCTATAACAGCCGCTTTTTTTCATAAAAGTGTCACAAAACTGACGCATAATGGCGCCCGCAAAGTCGCTAACACATTGGCAGGATTGACGATGGCAAGACGCATACTGGTGGTGGAAGACGAAGCGCCGATCCGTGAGATGGTGTGCTTTGTGTTGGAACAGAATGGTTACCAACCGTTGGAAGCCGAGGATTATGACAGCGCCGTGACGCGCCTGTCTGAGCCGTTCCCTGATTTGGTGTTGCTCGACTGGATGTTGCCCGGCGGTTCCGGCATTCAGTTTATCAAACATATGAAGCGCGAAGCGCTGACCCGCGATATCCCGGTGATGATGCTGACCGCGCGCGGCGAAGAAGAAGACCGGGTGCGCGGCCTGGAAGTGGGGGCGGATGATTACATCACCAAGCCGTTCTCGCCCAAGGAGCTGGTGGCGCGCATCAAAGCGGTCATGCGCCGCATTTCACCGATGGCGGTGGAAGAAGTGATTGAAATGCAAGGGCTGAGCCTGGATCCGTCCTCCCACCGCGTGATGGCGAACGATCAGGCGCTGGATATGGGGCCGACCGAGTTCAAGCTGCTGCACTTCTTTATGACCCACCCGGAGCGGGTTTATAGCCGTGAGCAGTTGCTTAATCACGTCTGGGGCACTAACGTTTATGTGGAAGACCGTACCGTTGACGTGCATATCCGTCGGCTCCGCAAGGCGTTAGAAACCAGTGGGCATGATAAAATGGTTCAAACCGTTCGGGGCACCGGCTACCGGTTCTCAACGCGCTACTGATCGCGCTGCGCTGGAGAATATGCCGTGTTAGAACGTCTGTCGTGGAAGAGGCTGGCTCTGGAGCTGGCTCTTTTCTGTTTGCCCGCCTTACTGCTGGGGCTGATTTTCGGTTATCTGCCCTGGTTCCTGCTGGCCTCCGCGCTGGCCGCGCTGGTGTGGAATTTCTACAACCAGCTCAAACTCTCCCATTGGCTGTGGATCGACCGCAGCATGACGCCGCCGCCCGGCCGCTGGAGTTGGGAGCCGTTGTTCTATGGCCTGTATCAGATGCAGCAGCGCAATCGCCGCCGCCGGCGCGAGCTGGCGCTGTTGATCAAGCGCTTTCGCAGCGGGGCCGAATCGCTGCCTGATGCGGTGGTGATGACCACCGTCGAAGGCAACATCTTCTGGTGCAACGGGCTGGCGCAGCATCTGCTCGGCTTCCGCTGGCCGGAAGACAACGGCCAGCACATCCTCAACCTGCTGCGTTATCCGGAATTCAGCCACTATCTGCAACAGCAGGAGTTCTCGCGCCCGCTGACGCTGCAGCTGAACAACGAACACTACGTCGAATTCCGCGTGATGCCCTACTCCGAAGGGCAGTTGCTGATGGTGGCGCGCGACGTCACCCAGATGCGCCAGCTGGAGGGGGCGCGGCGCAACTTCTTCGCCAACGTCAGCCATGAGCTGCGCACGCCGCTGACGGTGCTGCAGGGCTATCTGGAGATGATGGGCGACGAAGAGCAGGACGGTTCGCTGCGCAGCAAGGCGCTCGGCACCATGCAGGAGCAGACCCGCCGGATGGACGGGCTGGTCAAGCAGCTGCTGACGCTGTCGCGCATCGAGGCGGCGCCCAATGTCGACATGAACGAGCGGGTGGATATCCCGCTGATGCTGCGGGTGTTGCAGCGCGAGGCGCAATCGCTGAGCGGCGACAATCACGAGATCACTTTCCGGGTGAACGAACAGCTCAACGTGTTCGGCAATGAAGACCAGTTGCGCAGCGCGGTGTCTAACCTGGTGTACAACGCGGTCAACCACACGCCGAAGGGCACCCATATCGAAGTGAGCTGGCAGCAGACGGCGCACGGCGCGCAGTTCCAGGTCAGCGACAACGGACCGGGCATTGCCGCCGAACACCTGCCGCGCCTGACCGAGCGTTTTTACCGCGTCGACAAGGCCCGTTCGCGCCAGACCGGCGGCAGCGGGCTGGGGCTGGCGATCGTCAAGCATGCGCTCAGCCATCACGACGCGCGGCTGGAGATCCTCAGCGAGCCGGGGATCGGCACCCGCTTTATCTTTACCTTACCCAACCGGTTGATTGTTCCCGCCGCTTTATCAGAGAATGCGGTGAAAAATTAACGCGAGACACCGGTATGACCCGAATAACCCGAGGGCTGTTGCTTTGCCTGGCGTTGCTGGCCGGACGCGGCGCGCTGGCGCAGCCCGACGGCATGCTGGCGGGCAACCTGTCCAGCGTCGGTTCCGATACTTTGGCGAATCTGATGGCGCTGTGGGCGCAGGATTTCAGCCGGCATTATCCCAACGTTAACCTGCAGATCCAGGCCGCCGGCTCGTCGACCGCGCCGACCGCGTTGGCGGCGGGCGCCGCGCAGCTGGGCCCGATGAGCCGGCCGATGAAGGCGGCCGAGGTTTCGGCGTTCGAACATCGTTACGGCTATGCGCCGCTGGCGGTGCCGGTGGCGGTGGATGCGCTGGTGGTGTTGGTGCATCAGGACAACCCGCTGCGCGGCCTCAATCTGCAGCAGCTCGATCGCATTTTCTCCGCCACCCGGCGCTGCGGTGAAAGCAAACCGCTGACGCGTTGGGGCGAGCTGGGGCTGAGTGGCGACTGGGCGACGCGCTCGCTGCAGCGCTTCGGCCGCAACTCGGCGTCCGGCACCTACGGCTATTTCAAACTGCGCGCGCTGTGCGGCGGCGATTTTATGCCGCGCGTCAATGAGCTGCCCGGTTCGGCTTCGGTGGTGCAGGCGGTGGCCGGTTCGCTCAACGGCATCGGCTACGCCAGCATCGGTTTTCGCGCCAGCGGCGTGCGGCTGCTGCCGTTGGCGGAATCGGGAGAGGACTATGTCGCGCCTACCGCCGCCAACGTGCGCAACGATCGCTACCCGCTGTCGCGCTATCTCTATATCTACATCAACAAAGCCCCCAATCAACCGCTGGAGCCGCTGACCGCCGCGTTCCTCGATCGCGTGCTGTCGACCGCAGGGCAGAGCCTGGTCAATCACGACGGCTATCTGCCGCTGCCGCCGGGCGCCCTGCAGAGGACCCGCCAGGCGCTCGGGCTGCAGCCGCTCGCGGCGGCCACGGTGCAATAAGCGACAAAAAGCGGCGTAATTTTCGCCTTTTTTAACGGCCAAACGGAGCTTATACCACGCGAAAACCGGGCATTTATTGGCGTTTTCGCGCGGTAAAGCGGTATATGTTTCACGTTTCGTGAATCCATTGTTCAAAAATGATACAAATCATGTAGTGTATATTTATTGATAGCCAATATGATCGACTGGTGGCTAAAGTTTATATGGTCGATAGCTCTGCTTTTCGCCGTGCGTCTTGCCTTGAAGCGCTATAAACGTTTACCTTAGCCCTCGTTGTCGGATTAAACCTCCATTTTTATAACTCCTAAAATTTTGCCCATCTTCATGAGCGGCCACTTTCGAATAGGGACATAAACGCCGGATCGACTGCGTTTAGGATGCTTATTTGGCGCTGCGACGATCGGGCATGCCGGCAACCGGTGGGGCGTCACGCCACCACGCTATCGGACAATTTTTTTCATTTGAACAGGCAACACGACATCGTATGAGTCATCGTTTAACGTCAAAAGATATCATGGCACTGGGCTTCATGACCTTTGCCTTATTCGTTGGGGCCGGGAACATCATCTTCCCGCCGATGGTCGGCTTGCAGTCCGGTGAACACGTCTGGATCGCGGCGCTGGGCTTCCTGATCACCGCCGTCGGTCTGCCGGTCATCACCGTCATCGCGCTGGCGCGCGTTGGCGGCGGCATCGACGCCCTCAGTTCGCCGATCGGCCGCGGCGCCGGCCTGCTGCTGGCGACCGTCTGCTATCTGGCCGTCGGCCCGCTGTTCGCCACGCCGCGCACCGCCACCGTGTCCTTTGAAGTGGGCATCGCCCCGCTGACCGGCGACGGCGCCATGCCGCTGTTCATCTACAGCCTGGTGTACTTCGCGCTGGTGATCGGCATCTCCCTGTATCCGGGCCGCCTGCTCGACACCGTCGGCCATGTGCTGGCGCCGCTGAAGATCGTGGCGTTGGGCGTACTGGGCATCGCCGCGCTGCTGTGGCCTGCCGGCGCGCCGATTCCGGCGACAGCGGCTTACCAGAGCGTGCCTTTCTCTTCCGGCTTCGTTAACGGCTACCTGACCATGGATACGCTGGGCGCGCTGGTATTCGGCATCGTTATCGTCAACGCGGCGCGCTCGCGCGGCGTGAAAGACGCCGGTCTGTTGACCCGTTACACCATTCTGGCCGGTTTGATCGCCGGCGTGGGCCTGACGCTGGTTTATCTGAGCCTGTTCAAGCTGGGCTCCGGCAGCGGCGCGTTGGTGCCTGATGCCACCAACGGCGCGGTGATCCTGCACGCTTACGTTCAGAACACCTTTGGCGGCCTCGGCAGCTTCTTCCTGGCGGCGCTGATCTTCATCGCCTGTATGGTGACCGCGGTCGGCCTGACCTGCGCCTGCGCCGAGTTCTTCGCGCAATACCTGCCGTTCTCGTACAAGACGCTGGTATTTATCCTAGGCCTGTTCTCGATGGTGGTGTCCAACCTCGGCCTGAGCCACCTGATCCAGATCTCCATTCCGGTGCTGACCGCGATTTACCCGCCGTGCATCGTGCTGGTGGTGCTGAGCTTCACTCTGCGTTGGTGGCACAGCGCGCCGCGCATCATCGCGCCGGTGATGCTTGTCAGCCTGTTGTTTGGTATCCTTGACGCGGTGAAAGCCTCCAGTTTCCAGCAGCTGCTGCCGGCCTGGACCACTCACCTGCCGCTGGCGGAGCAGGGGTTGGCATGGTTGCCGCCTTCGCTGCTGATGCTGGCGCTGGTCGCGATTTATGATCGGGTGTGCACGCGTTCCCAAGTGACCGCGCACTGATAATCCCCCGGCTTAATCCAGGGCCACGGACATGTCCGTGGCTTTTTTACGTTTAAAACTATGGGTCATCTTCATGCAACAACAGTCACCCACCACTGCCCCCGACAATAAGCTGAAACGCGGCCTCAGTACGCGTCATATCCGCTTTATGGCGCTGGGATCGGCCATCGGCACCGGGTTGTTCTACGGCTCGGCGGACGCCATCAAAATGGCCGGCCCGAGCGTGCTGCTGGCTTACCTGATCGGCGGCATCGTGGCCTTTATCATCATGCGCGCCCTGGGGGAGATGTCGGTCAACAACCCGCAGGCCAGCTCGTTTTCCCGCTACGCGCAGGACTACCTCGGCCCGATGGCGGGTTACATCACCGGCTGGACTTACTGCTTTGAAATCCTGATCGTCGCCATCGCCGACGTGACCGCCTTCGGCATCTATATGGGGGTCTGGTTCCCGGAAGTGCCGCACTGGATCTGGGTGCTGAGCGTGGTGCTGATCATCGGCGCCATCAACCTGATGAGCGTCAAGGTGTTCGGCGAGCTGGAGTTTTGGTTCTCGTTCTTCAAGGTCGCCACCATCATCATCATGATCGCGGCCGGCATCGGCATCATCATCTGGGGCATCGGCAACGGCGGGCAACCGACCGGCATTCATAACCTGTGGTCGAACGGCGGCTTCTTCAGCAACGGCTTTATCGGCATGATCCTGTCGCTGCAGCTGGTGATGTTCGCTTACGGCGGCATTGAAATCATCGGCATCACCGCCGGCGAAGCCAAAGATCCGAAAAAATCGATTCCGAAGGCCATCAACTCGGTGCCGTGGCGCATTCTGGTGTTCTACGTCGGCACGCTGTTCGTCATCATGTCTATCTACCCGTGGAACCAGGTGGGCACCAACGGCAGCCCGTTCGTGCTGACCTTCCAGCATATGGGTATCACCGTGGCGGCAGGTATCCTCAACTTCGTGGTGATCACCGCTTCGCTGTCGGCGATCAACAGCGACGTGTTCGGCGTCGGCCGCATGCTGCACGGCATGGCCGAGCAGGGCCATGCGCCGAAGATGTTCAGCAAGGTGTCGAAGCGCGGCATTCCCTGGGTGACGGTGGTGGTGATGATGCTGGCGCTGCTGCTGGCGGTATACCTCAACTACATCATGCCGGAGAGCGTGTTCCTGGTGATCGCGTCCCTGGCGACCTTCGCCACCGTGTGGGTGTGGATCATGATCCTGTTCTCCCAAATCGCCTTCCGCCGCAGCCTGAGCAAAGAACAGGTGAAGCAGCTGGCGTTCCCACTGCGCGGCGGGGTATTCACCTCGGTGGTGGCGATCGTGTTCCTGGTGTTCATCATCGGCCTGATCGGCTACTTCCCGACCACGCGCGTCTCGCTGTACGCCGGCCTGGTCTGGGTGGTATTGCTGCTGGCGGGATACTGGTTCAAGGTCAACCATCAGAAAAAACGCGCGCCGCTGGCGACGCAGCAAGACTAAATGGAAAAGCACCGGCTAAGGCCGGTGTTTTTTTAGCGTTTGTCTTCCACTTCATCCTCCCCGGCGGCGCGCGCTTCGATACGCACGTCGCCGCCGTTAAGGCGTTCCTCCTCTTCCTCGCCGGCACAGCGCGCCAGCACCTCGCGAATGTCCTGCATATTGCTGCTGAGGGCGCTCAGCGAAGGTTGCAGGTTGCGGGGCATGCGGCTTTCGTCCAGCGAAGCGCTGTGCAGGCAGCCGATAAACAGCAGGGTGGCCATCAGGGTAAACAGCCGATGACGTAACCGTTTCAGCAAGGGCTTTCCCTCTCGGTGGTGAAGGTGATGGCGCATTAACGCCGTTTTCGCCGGGGAAAAGAAGGGGATGGAGATATCTGCTGGCAATTGAAAGAACATCATTACCAGCAGACACAGTTACGTCAGCCGACGTCAGGAAGCGTTGGCGTTTTGTAGCAGCATGCCGCGCAGGTCATTGCCGGTTGGCGTTTGATGCACGCGCAGGCCGAACTCGTCGATCACCGCCAGAATATGATCGAAAATATCCGCCTGAATACTTTCATACTCCGCCCAGACCGTGGTGTTGGTGAAGGCGTAGATTTCCAGCGGCAGGCCTTCCGGCGTCGGCGCCAGCTGGCGCACCATCAGCGTCATGTTCTGGTGAATGCGCGGGTGAGCGCGCAGGTAGGCTTCCAGATAGGCGCGCAGCGTGCCGAGGTTGGTCAGGCGGCGGCCGTTGAGCGGCGAAGCCAAATCGATGGCGATCTCCTGATTGTGCCGGCTCAGCTCCTGGGTTTTATCGTTCAGGTAGCTGTGCAGCAGCGGGTTGCGCTGCAGGCGGCGCTGTTCCTCTTCCGACAGGAAGTGCACGCTGCCGGTGTCGATATTCAGGCTGCGCTTGATGCGGCGCCCGCCGGATTCCGACATCGACCGCCAGTTTTTGAACGAGTCGGAGATCAGCGCGTAGGTGGGAATGGTGGTGACGGTGTTGTCCCAGTTACGCACTTTGACCGTGGTCAGGCCGATGTCGGTGACCGCGCCGTCGGCGCCGTATTTCGGCATTTCCAGCCAGTCGCCGATCTTCAGCATATCGTTGGCGGAGAGCTGGATGCCGGCCACCAGGCCGAGGATCGGATCCTTGAACACCAACATCAGGACCGCGGTCATGGCGCCCAGGCCGCTGAGCAGCAGCAGCGGCGATTTGCCCATCAGCAGCGAGACGATCATGATGCCGATCAGGATCGCCGCCACCAGTTTCAGGCCCTGGAAAATGCCGCGCAGCGGCAGCTGATTGGAGATCGGGCTTTGGCGCAGCAGCGCCAGCAGCGTATCCAGCAGCGAGAACAGCGACAGCAGGGTGAAGGCGAGGATCCACACCTGCGCCGCGGTGACGATCACCGCCTGGGTCTGGCTGCCGCTCTGCAGCCACAGCGTCGCCTGGATGCTGATGATCACCCCTTGCAGCAGCAGCGCCACGCGCTGGAACAGTTTGTATTGGGTGATGGCCTGTTGCCAGACGCGCTGCGATTGCTGGCCACGGCGCTGAAGGGCGGCCAGCACCACCCGGTGCAGCACCAGGTGGATCGCGACCGAGATCAGGACAATCAACCCCAATACCATCAACAGCGACATCACTCCGCCGAATTCCAACCCAAATTGTTCCAGCCAGCGCGTTATCTGTTGTTGCATTACCGCTCCTTAAAAAATGCGCAAAAAATATCCTGTAAACTTAAAACGCGTTAGCCTAAGGGGTAACGTGCAGGATTTGTGCCTGTTTACCTTTTTTTACATCGGGTTAGCGTTATTTTTCGGTCTCCGCCCCCCGGCTCATCCCCGGGTTTTGCGGCCAGAGAGGAGGGGGAGTTGCACTTAACGTGGCATTGTTCGCTTCTTGAAGAACGCCGTCGATTTCGTTTGGTACAGCAGGAGAAACAGTATGCTTAACGCCTGGCATCAACCGGTCCCGCCTTTTGTGGTGAAGCAAGGGCAACGTTTGGATATCACGCTGTGGTTACAGGGGGATGAACTGCCGGAACGGGTGTTTTTGCGCGCCGAACCGGACAACGAAGAGTGGCTGCTGGCGATGAAAGCGCAGCGCCACGAGGGGATGCGGCGCTACCAGGCCAGCCTGACGCTGAATGAGGGCGAGCCGACGCGGCGTTACTGCTTCAAGCTGCTGTGGGCCGATCGCCAGCAGTGGTTCGGCCCGCAGGGCTGGTCGCCGACGCCGCCGGGGCAGCTGGCGCAGTTCGCCGTCGACGAACCTGACAACGGCCCCGAGTGGGTGGCGGATCAGCTGTTCTACCAGATTTTCCCCGATCGCTTCGCCAGCAGCGGCGGCGAGCACGGCATCCAGAGCGGCAGCTACCGCCATCACGCGGCCGGCGCCGAGGTGATTCGGCGCGACTGGCAGCACCCGCTGGAGGATCGCCACGCCGCCTCGACCTTTTACGGCGGCGATCTGGACGGCATCGGCGCCAAACTGCCGTATTTGCAGCAGCTGGGGGTGACGGCGCTGTACCTGAACCCGATTTTTACCGCACCGAGCGTGCATAAGTACGATACCGAGGACTATTACCAGGTCGATCCGCACTTCGGCGGCAACGCGGCGCTGCAGCGTTTGCGAGTGAGCACTCACAAGGTGGGCTTGAAACTGGTGCTGGACGGGGTATTCAACCACACCGGCGACTCGCATCCGTGGTTCGACCGCCATCGTCAGGGCGAAAACGGCGCCTGTCACCACCCCGATTCGCCGTATCGCGGCTGGTTCAACTTTTACCCGGACGGCCGCGCGCTCGACTGGAAGGGCAACGCCAGCCTGCCGAAGCTCAACTTTGCCGAGCCGCAGGTGGCGGAAGCGATCTATCGCGGGGAAGGCAGCGTGGTGCGCCACTGGCTGCGCCCGCCGTACAGCATCGACGGTTGGCGGCTGGACGTGGTGCACATGCTGGGGGAGAACGGCGGCGCCACCGGCAACCTGTACCACCTGGCTGGCATCTATCAGGCGGTGAAGCAGGAGAATCCGCAGGCCTACGTAGTGGGCGAGCACTTCGGCGACGCGCGCCGCTGGCTGCACGCCGGCGTGGAGGATGCGGCGATGAACTACATGGGCTTCGCGCTGCCGGTGCGGGCGTTCTTGGCGGGGCTGGACGTAGCCTATCACCCGGTGCGGCTGGACGCCGCCGGGTGCGCGCAGTGGATGGACGGCTACCGCGCCGGGTTGCCGCACGGCCGCCAGCTGATCCAGTTCAACCAACTGGACAGCCACGATACCGCGCGTTTTCTCACGCTGTTGCAGGGGAACGCGGCGCGCATGCAGATGGCGGCGGTGTGGTTGCTGAGCTGGATTGGCGTGCCTTGCCTCTATTACGGTGATGAGATTGGCCTGGACGGCGGCAACGATCCGTTCTGCCGCAAGCCGTTCCCGTGGGACGTCGGCGACTGGGATCGGCCGTTGCTGGCGCTGTTCCAGCGCATGGCGGCGCTGCGTAAACAGAGCGTGGCATTGCGCCGCGGCGGTTGTCAGGTGCTGTACGCCAGCGGGGAAACGCTGGTGTTCGTGCGCCTGTATCAGCAGAAGCAGGTGTTGGTGGCGCTGCAGCGCGACGGCAGCGGCCAGGCGCAGCTGCCGTACAACCCGCTGTTGGCGCGCGGCCCGTGGCGGCGTGTGGAAGGGCGGGGAGAGTTGAGCGAAACGGCGGGCGGGCTGCGCCTGCAGCTGGCGGAAGAGACGGCCACCGTGTGGCGCTGTGAAGGCTAAAGACACTGCGGGGGCCAAAGGGCCCCCGCGATAAAGGTGAGTAGGCGTTTACATCAGTAACCGACCGCAGAACCTGCCGGGCGACGCACGTCGTTGGCGCCGTACAGATAGCCTTCGCGCACCTTGCCGGAAACCGCCGAGTCGTTGCCGGAGTTGGCCGGGCTGACGCCCGCCGCGCCCGGCAAACCGACCAGAATCAGTTCGGCGGCGCCCCACGGCGTTTGCTCGACCATCTTATAGCCCATGCCGCTCAGCAGCTTCAGCGTATCGGCGGAAACGCCGCGCTGTTCGTAGTACACCTCATCCGGCAACCATTGGTGATGGATGCGCGGCGCGTCCACCGCTTCCTGCGGCGCCATGCCGTGGTCTATCACGTTCAACGCGGTCTGCAGGGTGATGGTGATGATGCGCGAGCCGCCCGGCGAGCCCAGCACCATAAAGATCTTGTTGTCCTTGGTCACCAGCGTCGGGCTCATCGACGATAGTGGGCGCTTACCGGGGGCAATGCTGTTGGCGGTGCCCTGCACCAGCCCGTACAGGTTTTTCTCGCCCACTTTGACCGTAAAGTCGTCCATCTCGTCGTTGAGGAAGAAGCCGGTGCCCGGTGCGATCACCACGGCGCCGAAGCGGCCGTTGACGGTATAGGTGGTGGAGACCGCGTTGCCGTCGTGATCGACGATCGAATAGTGGGTGGTTTCCGGTTTCTCATGCGGTTCCATGCCGGGCTGCACGTTTTCCGACGGCGTGGCCTTGTCCGCGACGATTTTCTTGCGGATCTGCTTGGCGTAGCTCTTGCTCACCAGCCGGTCGATCGGGTTCTTGATGAATTCCGGGTCGCCGAGGTAGGTGTTGCGGTCCATGTAGGCATGGCGCATCGCTTCGGTCATGGTGTGAATGGCCGCCGCCGAGTTGAAGCCCATGCTTTTCAGGTCGTAGCCTTCCACCACGTTGAGGATTTCGCACAGCGTCACGCCGCCGGAGCTGGGAGGCGGCGCCGACACGAACTTGTAGCCGCGATAGCTGCAGGTAATCGGCGGCGTTTCGGTGACCTTGTAATTGGCGAAGTCGGCGGCGGTCAAGATGCCGCCGCCCTGTTTGGCCGCCGCCTCCACCGCCTGCGGGATCTTGCCTTTATAGAAGGCGTCGGTTCCCCCTTTGGCGATGGCTTCCAGCGTATTGGCCAGATCGGTTTGCACCAGTTTGTCCCCCGGCTGCAGCGGGCTGCCGTCCGGGCGCAGGAAGATTTTGGCCGACTCGGGATCCTGTTTGAAGCGCGCGACGGTGGTGTCGAGGATATCGGTATCGGCGCGGGTCAGCACAAAGCCTTCGCGCGCCAGCCTGATCGCCGGCGCCAGCACCTGTTCACGGCTCAGCTTGCCGTACTTCTCACGCGCGGTTTCCATCCCCAGCACGGTGCCCGGCACGCCCGCCGCCAGATAGCCGTACAGGCTGGCGTCTTTCTTCACCTTGCCGTCGGCATCCAGATACATGTTGGCGCTGGCCGCCGCCGGCGCGGTTTCACGGAAGTTGATGAAGGTGTCGGTGCCGTCCGCCAGGTGGACGGTCATAAAGCCGCCGCCGCCGATGTTGCCGCAGCAGGGGTTAACCACCGCCTGCGCGTAACCGACCGCCACGGCGGCGTCGATGGCGTTGCCGCCCATCTTCAGGATATCCACGCCGACCTGCGAGGCCAGGTGCTGCGAGGTGACCACCATGCCGTTTTTGGCTTCCACCGCGGGGTTGGATGCCGCATACAGGCTGCCGCTGACCAGCAGCGCCGCCATGGTCAGGGGTTTGCTCCATTTCTGTAAAAACATAGTTATTCCTACCCTGTCAGTTTTTTATTGTGTTGTGTTTGCTTGCCGCTGTTCGCTTGCAAAGCGCGAGCCAGCGTTATTGATAGTAGCCGCTGATGGGCGCACGCGCGGCGAGCAGGGTGGGGAATGTGAGCGGAAACAGGGAAATAAAGCACTGAAGGTGGGCGGTCTGCCCCATAAAGGGGCATAAAAAAACCGGCCGCGTGGGCCGGTTGATTCACTATCAGGCTGAAATTACAGCTTGGCAGCGTTTTCAGACAGGTATTTTGCAACGCCGTCTGGGGAAGCGCCCATACCTGCTTTGCCTTTTTCCCACTGAGCCGGGCACACTTCACCGTGCTCTTCGTGGAATTGCAGCGCATCAACGGTACGGATCATTTCGTCGATGTTACGGCCGATTGGCAGGTCGTTAACAACCTGAGCACGCACGATGCCGTCTTTGTCGATCAGGAAGGAGCCGCGCAGCGCAACGCCGGCTTCCGGGTGTTCGATGCCGTAAGCTTTCTGAATTTCACGCTTAACGTCAGCAACCATTGCGTATTTCACTTCACCGATGCCGCCTTTGTCGACAGGGGTTTTACGCCATGCGTTGTGGACGAACTCTGAGTCGAAGGAAACGCCAACCACTTCAACGCCACGCTTCTGGAACTCTTCATAGCGGTGATCGAAAGCGATCAGCTCGGAAGGGCATACGAAGGTGAAGTCCATTGGCCAGAAGAACAGGACGGCCGGTTTGCCGTTCAGGTGCTTCTTCAGGTTGAAGTTTTCAACGATTTCGCCGCTACCCAGTACGGCAGCTGCAGTGAAGTCAGGGGCTTGACGAGTTACCAGGACCATAATTACTCCTGTAATAGGTGTTAAAGGGTGGATGTAAAAACAAGGGCCAGTATAGGGGCCGCGACTTGGTGAATAAAGGGTAAAAGACCAATCGATGAGATAGCTTTCACCTATCAAAGTCGTTGATATAATTTAGCGAGCTTTAAAAATAACCTTTTCCCACAAAAGGGCAAGCGGCAAAACGTAAATTCTTGCAAGGCGTTGCAGTTTCAAGGGATTGAGCTTGACCTCAGAGCGCTTTGTCCTTCGCCTGCCGCATCATTTGCGGGTAAAACTGCCAGAACTGTGTTTCAAGCTGATGATAATGTTGCTCGACGTCGGCGAACGAACCGGCCAGCGCCTCGAGGCGCGGGCGGCGGCTGGCCATGCCCTGCAGCACCCGGGCGATGAACGGCAATTCGGCGTAGCGCTCCAGCCAGCGCTCCGGCCACAGGTAGCCGTTCAGGTTCTGAAAGCGCGGCGGCGTGAGCGGCAGAAAAGGTTCGATCTGGCTGCGGGCTTCCTGGGTAAACTGGTGCAGGTCGCGCGAAGGCTCGAGCTGCTGCCAGTGGCGCGCCAGAAAATGGTCCCACACCACGTCGAGGGTGATCGGCGCCACGCGGCGGTAGGGGGCGCTGAAATAGTCGCGGCTGGTTTTGACCTGCGGCAGGCTGTCGGTCAGCACGTCGACGCGGCGGTGCATCATGATGCCGGCCACCACCTCAGGCTGGTAGTCGGCGGCGGGGTTGCCGCGCACGAAATCGGCCAGCAGGTTGCCCAGCAGCGAGCTGTCCGCCAGCATGGCCAGGTGAAGATGAGCGAGAAAATTCATCCCTCAACTATACCCGAAGTCAGGCAAATCCTCCTTATTTCTTGCCGCTGACCGCCCCCGGCTTTAGACTAGGCCGCCTGTTTTTTACCAACCAGCCCTAAATTGAAGAAGTGAATACCCATGCGCGTCGCTGATTTTTCGTTTGAACTTCCCGAATCCCTGATTGCCCACTATCCCCAGGCCGAACGCAGCGCATGCCGCCTGCTGCAGCTGGACGGGTCGAGCGGGGCGCTGACGCACGGCGTATTCACCGATCTGCTGGATAAGCTGGAAGCCGGCGACCTGCTGGTGTTCAACAATACCCGCGTGATCCCGGCGCGCATGTTCGGCCGCAAGGTCAGCGGCGGCAAGATTGAGGTGCTGGTGGAGCGCGTGCTGGACGACCATCGCGTGCTGGCGCACGTGCGCGCGTCGAAAGCGCCGAAGCCGGGCGCCGAGCTGCTGTTGGGGGATGACGAGAGCATCGCCGCCACCATGGTGGCGCGCCACGAGACGCTGTTCGAGCTGCGTTTCAACGACGAACGCGACGTGTTCACTATCCTCAACGCTGCCGGCCACATGCCGCTGCCGCCTTATATCGCCCGCCCGGATGAAGACGCCGACCGCGAGCTGTATCAGACGGTCTACAGCGAGAAGCCCGGCGCGGTTGCCGCGCCGACCGCCGGCCTGCACTTCGACGAGCCGCTGCTGGCGGCGCTGCGCGCCAAGGGCGTGGAAATGGCGTTTGTGACGCTGCACGTCGGTGCCGGCACCTTCCAGCCGGTGCGCGTGGAAACCATCGAAGATCACGTGATGCACGCCGAATACGCCGAAGTGCCGCAGGAGGTGGTCGATGCGGTGCTGGCCTGCAAGGCGCGCGGCAAACGCGTCGTAGCGGTGGGCACCACCTCGGTGCGCTCGCTGGAAAGCGCCGCGGCGGCCAGCAAAGAAGCGCTGATTGCGCCGTTCTTCGGCGACACCAGCATTTTTATCTATCCGGGCTATCACTATCAGGTGATCGACGCGCTGGTGACCAATTTCCACCTGCCGGAATCGACCCTGATCATGCTGGTGTCGGCCTTCGCCGGTTATAAAAATACCATGAACGCCTATCAGCAGGCGGTGGCCGAGCAGTATCGCTTTTTCAGCTACGGCGATGCGATGTTCATCAGCCGTAACCCGCAGGCGGAAAACGAGTCCGTCGGCGGTTAATTTCCCGGGCTGCGCGCACGGCGCGGCCCCGTTTCAACGACATCAGACTGTTTCTCTGATGCTGGAGGCTTTGTGAAGTACGAACTACAAACTACCGATGGCCGCGCGCGTCGCGGCCGCCTGATCTTCGACCGCGGCGTGGTGGAGACCCCGGCCTTTATGCCGGTCGGCACCTACGGCACGGTCAAGGGCATGACGCCGGAAGAAGTGAAAGAAACCGGCGCGCAGATCCTGCTGGGCAACACCTTCCACCTGTGGCTGCGCCCGGGCCAGGAGATCATGAAGCTGCACGGCGACCTGCACGATTTCATGCAGTGGCATGGGCCGATCCTTACCGATTCCGGCGGTTTCCAGGTGTTCAGCCTGGGGGCGATGCGCAAGATCAAAGAGGAAGGCGTGTACTTCCGCAACCCGATCAACGGCGACAAGGTGTTCCTGAGCCCGGAAAAATCGATGGAAATCCAGTACGACCTGGGTTCCGACATCGTGATGATTTTCGATGAATGTACGCCGTATCCGGCCGACTGGGACTACGCCAAGCGTTCGATGGAAATGTCGCTGCGCTGGGCGGAGCGCAGCCGCAAGCGATTCGACGAGCTGGAAAATAAAAATGCGCTGTTCGGCATCATTCAGGGCGGCGTTTACGAAGATTTACGTGATGTTTCAGTCAAAGGGCTGGTGGATATCGGCTTTGACGGGTACGCTGTGGGCGGCTTGGCTGTAGGCGAGCCGAAAGAGGATATGCATCGCATTCTTGAACACGTTTGCCCGCAAATTCCGGAAGATAAGCCACGCTATTTGATGGGCGTCGGCAAGCCGGAAGATTTGGTGGAAGGCGTGCGTCGTGGCATCGACATGTTCGACTGCGTCATGCCGACCCGCAACGCCCGCAACGGCCATTTGTTCGTGACTGACGGTGTGGTAAAAATCCGTAATGCCAAGCACAAGGATGATACTTCTCCGCTGGATAAGGACTGTGATTGCTACACCTGTCGCCATTACAGCCGCGCCTACTTGCACCATCTCGACCGTTGCAACGAAATATTGGGTGCTCGACTGAACACGATTCATAACCTGCGTCACTACCAACGCCTGATGGCGGGTTTACGCCAGGCTATCGAAGAGGGTAAATTAGAGCAGTTTGTTGCGGATTTCTATGGTCGGATCGGCAAGCCGATTCCGCCTTTAAACGCTTGATCTAATAATTGATAACTTAATGAGGGAATTTCAATGAGCTTTTTCATTTCTGACGCCGTCGCATCCGCAGGGGCTCCGGCTCAGGGAAGCCCGTACTCTCTGATCATTATGCTGGTGGTGTTCGGCCTGATCTTCTACTTCATGATCCTGCGCCCACAGCAGAAACGCGCTAAAGATCACAAGAAGCTGATGGACTCCATCGGTAAAGGCGACGAAGTGCTGACCACCGGCGGCCTGATCGGTCGCGTGACCAAAGTGGCCGACACCGGCATCATCGCCATCGCGCTGAACGACACCACGGAAGTGATGATCAAGCGTGACTTCGTGGCGGCCGTTCTGCCGAAAGGTACCATGAAGGCCCTGTAATCTTTTTTCCCGAAGGGAATTGCCGTGCTAAACCGTTATCCTTTGTGGAAGTATCTGATGTTGATCGTCGTGATCCTCGTCGGTCTGCTTTATGCGCTTCCCAACATCTACGGTGAGGATCCGGCCGTACAAATCACTGGCGCGCGCGGCGTCGCCGCCAGTGAAACTACGCTGGACCAGGTCCGTACCGTATTAGAAAAAGACAACATCGCGAGCAAGTCGATTGCGCTGGAAAATGGCGCCATCCTGGCTCGCTTTAAAGATCCTGACGTTCAGCTGCGCGCCCGCGAAGCGCTGGTGACCGAGCTGGGTGACAAATTCGTCGTGGCGCTGAACCTGGCGCCGGCCACGCCGACCTGGCTGGCCATGCTGGGCGCAGAGCCGATGAAACTCGGCCTGGACCTGCGCGGCGGCGTACACTTCCTGATGGAAGTGGACATGGACACTGCGTTGAGCAAGCTGCAGGAACAGACCATGGATACCCTGCGCAGCGAGCTGCGCGAGAAGGGCATTCCTTACGCGTCTATCCGCAAGCTGGACAACAACGGCGTGGAAGTTCGCTTCCGTGACAATGCGGCTCGTGACCAGGCCATCAGCTACATCGGCCCGCGTCAGCGCGATCTGGTGCTGTCCGCCAACGGCGCCAACACCATGAAAGCCAGCCTGACGGACGCCCGTCTGAGCGAAGCGCGCGAATACGCCGTCCAGCAGAACATCACTATCCTGCGTAACCGCGTCAACCAGCTCGGCGTCGCCGAACCGCTGGTGCAGCGCCAGGGCGCCGACCGCATCGTGGTCGAGCTGCCGGGCATTCAGGACACCGCGCGAGCCAAAGAAATTCTGGGCGCCACCGCGACCCTGGAATTCCGTCTGGTGAACACCAATGCGGACGCCACTGCGGCGGCCAACGGCCGCGTGCCGGGCGACTCCGAGGTGAAATACACCCGTGACGGCCAGCCGATCGTGCTGTACAAGCGCGTGATCCTGACCGGTGATCACATCACCGACTCCACTTCGAGCACCGACGAATACAACCAGCCGCAGGTTAACATCTCGCTGGACAGCGCCGGCGGCACGTCCATGTCCAACTTCACCAAGGACAACATCGGCAAGCCGATGGCGACCCTGTTCGTGGAGTATAAGGACAGCGGCAAGAAAGACGCTAACGGCCGTGCGGTGCTGGTGAAACAGGAAGAAGTGATCAACGTGGCGAACATTCAGTCGCGTCTGGGCAACAGCTTCCGCATCACCGGTATCGGCAACCCAAACGAAGCGCGTCAGCTTTCGCTGCTGCTGCGTGCGGGCGCGCTGATCGCGCCGATTCAGATCGTCGAAGAGCGCACCATCGGCCCGACCCTGGGTCAGCAGAACATCACCCAAGGTCTGGAAGCCTGTCTGTGGGGCCTGGTGGCGTCCATCGTCTTCATGGTGGTCTGGTACCGTAAGTTCGGCGTGATCGCCACCACGGCGCTGGTCGCCAACCTGGTGCTGATCGTCGGCGTGATGTCCCTGTTGCCGGGGGCGACGCTGACCATGCCGGGCATTGCCGGGATCGTGTTGACGCTGGCGGTGGCGGTCGACGCCAACGTACTGATTAACGAACGTATCAAGGAAGAGCTGAAGAACGGCAGGTCCGTTCAGCAGGCGATCCATGAGGGCTATAAAGGCGCGTTCTCCAGTATCGTTGACGCCAACATCACCACCCTGATCACCGCGGTCATCCTGTACGCAGTGGGCACCGGTTCGATCAAAGGCTTTGCGATCACCACCGCTATCGGTGTGGCGACGTCCATGTTCACCGCGATTGTCGGTACCCGTGCCATCGTCAACCTGCTTTACGGCGGCAAACGCATTAACAAGCTGTCTATCTGAGGAGTGCGTTGTGGCACAGGATTATACTGTTGAGCAACTCAACTACGGCCGTAAAGTCTACGACTTTATGCGCTGGGACTACGTGGCCTTCGGCATCTCGTTGGTGCTGTTGGTCGCGTCGATCGCCACCATGTCGGTGCGCGGGTTTAACTGGGGTCTGGATTTCACCGGCGGTACGGTGATTGAAATCAACCTGGAGAAACCGGCTAATCTCGACCTGATGCGCGATACGCTGGAGAAGGCCGGGTTCCAGGATCCGATCATCCAGAACTTCGGCAGCAGCCGCGACGTGATGGTGCGCATGCCACCGGCGACCGGCACCGCAGGCCAGGAACTGGGCAACAAGGTGATCGGCGTGATCAACGACTCGGTGGATAAAAACGCCACCGTGAAGCGCATCGAGTTCGTCGGCCCGAGCGTGGGCAGCGAGCTGGCGCAAACCGGCGGCATGGCGCTGCTGGTGGCGTTGATCTGTATCCTGATCTACGTCGGTTTCCGCTTCGAATGGCGCCTGGCGCTGGGGGCGGTTATCGCGCTGGCGCACGACGTGATCATCACGCTGGGCGTGCTGTCGCTGTTCCACATCGAGATTGACCTGACCATCGTCGCGTCCCTGATGTCGGTTATCGGCTACTCGCTGAACGACAGCATCGTGGTTTCCGACCGTATTCGTGAGAACTTCCGCAAGATCCGCCGCGGTACGCCTTACGAGATCATGAACGTGTCGTTGACCCAGACGCTGAGCCGTACGCTGATGACTTCCGGGACCACCCTGATGGTGGTGCTGATGCTGTACATCTTCGGTGGCGCGATGCTGCAAGGCTTCTCGCTGGCGATGCTGATCGGCGTGTCGATCGGTACCGTCTCCTCGATCTACGTCGCGTCCGCGCTGGCGTTGAAGCTGGGGATGAAACGCGAACACATGCTGCAGCAAAAAGTGGAAAAAGAGGGCGCAGATCAGCCTTCGATTCTGCCTTAACAACCGCAGTATTCAGCGATATGAGAAGGAGCGCCGATGGCGCTCCTTTTTTTTGCCTCGGGGATCAGTGCTGCTTCACTACCGCCGGTTGGGCGGTCGAAACCAGACTGTGCAGACGGATATAGCCCAATTGTTCCGGCGTCAGGCCGCTGAAGCGCAGTTCGAAGTCCTGGCCGGGCTTCGGCAGCAGCGAGTCGGCGCTGGCGATCGGTTGCGACAGCGCCTCGGCGGTCAACGGCCGGCCGGTGGTGTCGTCCAACTGGCCCCATTCCACCACGGCTTTGAACGGCGGCAGCGTGGCCTGTGAGAGGATGCGTACATGCAGCTGCGCCTGCGTGCCGTTGGCTTCGTTCTTGATGTGGCTCAGTGAAACGCTCAGTTCGCCGATACCGCTCTGCAAACGGGCGGCGCTTCGGGCCGCCGGCAGCAGATAGACGCCATTGTCGGAGTGCTGATTGAGCTGATTCTGCCGCTCCAGCGCGGTGGTTTGATCGGTCAGCACGCTCACTTTCTGGTTCAGCGCGGCGACCTGATGGCGCAGCTGGGGCACGGCGGCGTTATGCGCGCAGCCCGCCAGCAACACGGCGGCGGCGAGCAGGGCGATTTTGGGGTAACAGGTTGTCATGACGGCGATTTCCTATGCTGAATCTCCTGCTATCAAGCTTAGTCCGCCCGGAGGGGAAAGTCATATCGGCGCCGCTTCCAGGCCGCGTGTCGCAACAAATGGCCGCCGCCCTTTGTTGTGGCTGCACTTCGGGGTAAACTGCATTTATCTATAAAAAACGTTTATCAGGACGTGTTATGCATTGCCCTTTCTGCGCCGCCGTTGATACCAAAGTCATTGATTCCCGCCTGGTGGGGGACGGCTCGCAAGTGCGCCGTCGCCGCCAGTGTCTGGTGTGCAATGAACGCTTCACCACCTTCGAGGTGGCTGAGCTGGTGATGCCGCGAGTGATTAAAAGCGATGAGGTGCGCGAGCCGTTCAACGAAGACAAACTGCGCCGCGGCATGCTGAAAGCGCTGGAAAAGCGCCCGGTCAGCTCGGACGACGTGGAAAACGCCCTTAATCATATCAAATCCCAACTGCGCGCCACCGGCGAACGCGAAGTGCCGACCAAACTGGTGGGCAATCTGGTGATGGACGCGTTGAAAAAGCTGGATAAGGTCGCCTATATTCGCTTCGCGTCGGTGTACCGCAGCTTCGAAGACGTGCGCGAGTTCGGCGAAGAGATCGCCCGCCTGCAAGACTAAAGGATCTTTCATGCATCACGACGAACTTTATATGGCGCGCGCCTTCGAACTGGCGCGGCTGGGGCGTTTTACCACCGCACCCAATCCGAACGTCGGCTGCGTTATCGTGCGCGACGGCGAAATTGTCGGTGAAGGCTATCATCTGCGCGCCGGCGAGCCGCACGCGGAAGTGCACGCGCTGCGCATGGCGGGCGACAAGGCGCGCGGCGCCACCGCCTATGTCACGCTCGAGCCGTGCAGCCATTACGGCCGCACGCCGCCCTGCGCCGATGCGCTGGTGGCCGCCGGCGTAACCCGGGTGGTCGCGGCGATGCAAGATCCCAATCCGCAGGTGGCGGGGCGCGGGCTGTACAAGCTGCAGCAGGCCGGCGTCGAGGTGCGGCACGGCCTGATGCTGGCCGAGGCCGAAGCGGTCAACCTGGGCTTCCTCAAGCGCATGCGCACCGGTTTCCCTTACGTGCAGCTGAAGCTGGGCGCGTCGCTGGACGGCCGCACGGCGATGGCCTCCGGCGAGAGCCAGTGGATCACCTCTCCCGAAGCGCGTCAGGACGTGCAGCGCCTGCGCGCGCAGAGCGCCGCCATTCTCAGCACCAGCGCCACCGTGCTGGCGGACGATCCGTCGCTGACGGTGCGTTGGGATGAATTGGACGCCGAGACGCAGCGCCTCTATCCGCGCGACAATCTGCGCCAGCCGCTGCGCATCCTGCTCGACAGCCAAAATCGCATTACTCCGCAGCACCGTGTGGTGCAGCAGCCGGGCGCCACTTGGCTGGCGCGCCTGCAGGCGGATGAACAGGCCTGGCCGCAAGACGTCGAGCAGTTTATCTGCCCGGCGCACGGCGGCGGCGTCGATCTGGTGGTGATGATGATGCTGTTGGCCAAGCGCCAGGTGAATTCAATCTGGGTGGAGGCGGGCGCATCGCTGGCCGGTGCGCTGCTGCAGGCCGGCCTGGTGGATGAGCTCATTTTGTACATCGCGCCGAAACTGTTGGGCGATAATGGCCGTGGCCTGTGCCACCTGCCGGGCCTGGAGCGGTTGGCCGATGCGCCGGAATTCGTCTTTAGCGACGTGCGCCAGGTCGGCCCCGATCTGCGTTTGCGCCTGCGGGCGAAACACTGAATCTCGCGCCCGCGCGCCGGCTTTACAAAAGCGCCGCGCAGGCGATGAAAGAATATGATAGAATCCGCCCCCCTGCGGGGTATTGAACCCATTTTTAAGGAAAGCCCATGAAAGTTATCGAAGGTGTTGTTGCTACTCCAAAGGCCCGTGTGGCGATCGCAATTGCACGTTTTAACAATTTCATCAACGACAGCCTGCTGGAAGGCGCGATCGATGCGTTGAAACGCATTGGTCAGGTTGCTGACGACAACATCACCGTTGTCTGGGTCCCGGGCGCTTACGAGCTGCCGCTGACGGCGAGCGTATTGGCCAAAACCGGCAAATACGACGCGGTTATCGCGCTGGGCACCGTTATCCGTGGGGGCACCGCGCACTTCGAATATGTGGCGGGCGAAGCCAGCTCCGGCATCGGCAACGTTGCGATGAATGCCGAAATCCCGGTTGCTTTTGGCGTGCTGACCACCGAAAGCATCGAGCAGGCGATCGAACGCGCCGGCACCAAAGCGGGCAACAAGGGCGCTGAAGCCGCGCTGACCGCACTTGAAATGATTAATGTTATCAAAGCTATTAAAGCCTGAATTTAGTTAAGGGGAATTCCGTGAAACCTGCTGCTCGTCGCCGCGCTCGTGAGTGCGCTGTTCAAGCGCTTTACTCTTGGCAGTTGTCTAAAAACGACCTTGCCGATGTTGAACACCAGTTCCTGACGGAGCAGGATGTCAAAGATGTTGACGTCACCTATTTTCGCGAGTTGCTGTCCGGCGCGGCAGTGAATGCAGGTATGCTGGACGAACTGATGGCGCCTTACCTGTCGCGTCAGCTCGAAGAGTTGGGCCAGGTGGAGCGCGCGGTGCTGCGCGTCGCGCTGTTTGAACTGAAAATGCGCGAGGATGTCCCTTACAAGGTGGCGATCAACGAAGCGATCGAACTGGCGAAAACCTTCGGCGCGGAAGACAGCCACAAGTTTGTGAACGGGGTGCTGGATAAAGTGGCGCCAACCCTTCGCAAGAAAAAGTAAAACATTAAGGCCGGCATTCCCGGCCTTAATTTCTTCTAGTGGAATATCGATATGGCATGCGGCGAATTTGACCTCATTGCCCGCTATTTTGACCGGTTCAAGCGTGTGCGCCGGGATGTACAGTTGGGCATTGGAGATGACTGCGCACTGCTGGCAGTGCCGGAAAAACAGCTGGTGGCCGTCAGTACCGATACGCTGGTGGCGGGCGTGCACTTTCTGCCGGACATCGATCCGGCAGATCTCGGCTATAAGGCGTTGGCGGTCAATCTGAGCGATCTGGCGGCGATGGGCGCCGATCCGGCCTGGCTTTCGCTGGCGCTGACCCTGCCTGAAGTGAACGAATCCTGGCTGAAGGCCTTCAGCGACAGCCTGTTCGATCAGCTCAACTATTACGGCATGCAGCTGATCGGCGGCGATACCACGCGCGGGCCGCTGAGCATGACGCTGACCATCCAGGGGCTGATCCCGGCCGGCCGGGCGCTGACCCGCAGCGGCGCGCGCATCGGCGACTGGATCTATGTGACCGGCACGCTGGGCGACAGCGCCGCCGGGTTGGCTATCCTGCAGGATCGTTTGGCGGTGACGGAAACGACGGCGCGCGATTATTTGGTCGCTCGCCATCTGCGGCCGCAGCCGCGGGTGTTGCAGGGGCAGGCGCTGCGCGATCTGGCCAGCTCGGCGATCGACATCTCCGACGGCCTGATTTCCGATCTGAAGCATATCCTTAAGGCCAGCGACTGTGGCGCACGCATCGTGCTGGACGAGCTGCCGATGTCGCAGGCGCTGAGCAGCCACGCCGATGCCGAGCAGGCGCTGCGCTGGGCGCTGGCGGGCGGCGAAGATTACGAGCTGTGCTTCACCGTGCCGGAGATCAACCGCGGCGCGCTGGAAGTGGCGTTGAGCCACCTCGGGGCCGACTACACCTGCATCGGCCAAATTGGCCCGCTGTCTGAAGGCATCCGCTATTATCGCGACGATGAGGCGGTAGAGCTGGACTGGGCTGGGTTCGATCATTTCAACGCGGAGCCGGGCACCCATGGATGAAGCCAAGCGCCGGCTGCGGATGAGCAATCCGTGGCACCTGCTGGCCACCGGGTTTGGCAGCGGTTTGTCGCCGGTGATGCCGGGCACCATGGGATCGCTGGCGGCGATCCCGTTTTGGCTGCTGCTGATCCAGCTGCCGTGGCAGCTCTACTCGCTGACGGTGATGTTCAGCATCTGCATCGGCGTCTATATTTGCCACCGCACGGCAAAAGACATGAAGGTGCACGATCACGGCAGCATCGTCTGGGACGAGTTCGTCGGCATGTGGATCACGCTGATGGCGCTGCCGGTTAACGACTGGCGCTGGGTCGCCGCCGGTTTCGTTATCTTCCGCATTCTCGACATGTGGAAGCCGTGGCCGATCCGCTGGTTCGACCGCAACGTGCATGGCGGCATGGGCATCATGGTCGACGATATCATCGCCGGCGTGCTGTCCGCCGGCATCATCTACCTGATTGGGCACCACTGGCCGATCGGGCTGTTCTGACAGACGGGCGCGCCGTTTTGCGCCCGCTTCTCTTATTCAAATCCCGTCACCCGATGCGGCACGTAAGCCGTCTCCAGTTCTGCGACCTCTTGCGGCGACAAACTCAAATCGACCGCGGCGATGGCGTCATCCAACTGCTCGCTGCGTGAAGCGCCGACGATCGGCGCGCTGACCGCCGGCTTATTCAGCAGCCAGGCCAGCGCGATCTGCGCGCGTGAAACGCCACGTTCGTCGGCGAGGCTGGCGACGCGCTCGGCGATGATGGCGTCGATGCCTTCAGTTTCCTCGTACAGGCTCTTGCCGAACTGGTCGGAAACCAGCCGCGCGGTGGTTTCGCCCCAGGGGCGGGTCAGGCGGCCGCGCGCCAGCGGGCTCCACGGCAGCACGGCGATGCCTTCGGCGGTACACAACGGATGCATTTCGCGCTCTTCTTCGCGCTGAATCAGGTTGTATTGATCCTGCATGCTGACAAAGCGCGTCCAGCCGTGCAGATCGGCGGTATACAGCGCCTTGGCGAACTGCCAGGCGTACATCGAGGAGGCGCCGATGTAACGCGCCTTGCCGGCTTTCACCACGTCGTGCAGCGCTTCCAGCGTCTCTTCCAGCGGCGTTTCGTTATCCCAGCGGTGGATTTGCAGCAAATCGACATAGTCGGTGCCCAGGCGCCGCAGGCTGTCGTCGATGGATTGCATGATGTTGGCGCGCGACAAACCGCGCTCCAGGTTGCTCAGCGGGAAATACACCTTGGTGGCGACCACCACGTCTTCGCGGCGCGCATAGTCGCGCAGCGCCCGGCCGAGGATCTCCTCGCTGCTGCCGTCGGAATAGCTGTTGGCGGTATCGAAAAAGTTGATGCCGGCTTCCAGCGCCTGTTTCAGCAGCGGGCGGCTGCTCTCTTCCGGCAGCGTCCAGGCGTGATTGCCGCGGTTCGGTTCGCCGTAGGTCATGCAACCCAGGCAGATGCGCGAGACGTTCAGATCGGTGTTGCCCAGTTTAAGGTACTTCATGCTTGCCTCCCATTCGAAAGCTCAGACAGTAACTGTAGCGTGGATCCCGGAGGGCGGAAACGAAAACGCCCCCGAGAGCGGAGGCGTTCTTTCAGGTGCGAGTGGCGATTACTGCGCCAGCCAGGTTTCGATTTGGCGCTGAATGCCGGCGGCGTCCAGCCCCAGATCGGCGCGCAGTTCTTCCTGGCTGCCCTGCGAGACAAAGCTGTCCGGCAGGCCGAGGTTCAGCACCGGCACCGGACGGCGTTTGGCCATCAGCAGTTCGTTGACGCCGCTGCCGGCGCCGCCCATGATGGCGTTCTCTTCCAGCGTGACCAGCGTTTCATGGCTGGCGGCCAGTTCGAGCACCAGCTGCTCGTCCAGCGGTTTGACGAAGCGCATGTCGACCAGCGTGGCGTTGAGCGCCTCCGCCGCTTGCGCGGCCTCCGGCAGCAGGGTGCCGAAGTTGAGAATGGCGATCTTTTCCCCCTGGCGGCGCACCACGCCTTTGCCGATCGGCAGCAGGTTGAGCGGCTCCAGCGCCGCGCCGGTGCCGGTGCCGCGCGGATAGCGCACGGCGCTCGGGCCGTCGTTGTAGTGATAGCTGGTGTACAGCATCTGGCGGCATTCGTTCTCGTCGCTCGGCGTCATGATCACCATGGTCGGGATGCAGCGCATGAACGACAGATCGAACGCCCCCTGGTGAGTCTGGCCGTCGGCGCCGACGATGCCGCCGCGATCGATGGCGAACATCACCGGCAGGTTTTGGATCGCCACATCGTGGATCAGCTGATCGTAGGCGCGTTGCAGGAAGGTGGAATAGATCGCCACCACCGGCTTGTAGCCGCCGATCGCCAGCCCGGCGGCGAAGGTGACCGCATGCTGCTCGGCAATCGCCACGTCGAAATATTGCTGCGGGTAGTCACGAGAGAACTGCACCATGCCGGAGCCTTCGCGCATCGCCGGCGTGATCGCCATCAGCGAGCTGTCTTTGGCGGCGGTTTCACACAGCCAGTCGCCGAAGATTTTCGAATAGGTCGGCAGACCGCCGGCGCTTTTCGGCAGCGTGCCGCTGGCGGGATCGAACTTCGGCACCGCGTGGAAGCTGATCGGATCCTTCTCCGCCGGCGCGTAACCGCGGCCTTTCTTGGTCATGATGTGCAACAGCTGCGGGCCTTTCAGATCGCGCATGTTTTTCAACGTGGCGACCAGCCCCTGCACGTCGTGCCCGTCTACCGGGCCGATATAGTTGAAGCCCAGCTCTTCGAACAGCGTGCCCGGCACCACCATGCCTTTCAGGTGCTCTTCGGTGCGTTTCACCAGCTCCTTGATCGGCGGCACGCCGGCCAGCACTTTCTTGCCGCCTTCGCGCAGGGTGGAGTAAAGCTTGCCGGACAGCAGCTGCGCCAGGTGGTTGTTCAGCGCGCCGACGTTTTCCGATATCGACATCTCGTTGTCGTTCAGCACCACCAGCATGTCCGGGTTGATGTCGCCGGCGTGGTTCATCGCTTCGAACGCCATGCCGGCGGTGATGGCGCCGTCGCCGATCACGCACACCGTGCGGCGGCCTTTGCCTTCACGTTCCGCCGCCACCGCCATGCCGAGGCCGGCGCTGATCGAGGTCGACGAGTGGCCGACCGACAGCACGTCGTATTCGCTTTCGGCGCGCCACGGGAAGGGGTGCAGGCCGTTCTTTTGCCGAATGGTGGCGATACGGTCGCGGCGGCCGGTCAGAATTTTGTGCGGGTAGGCCTGGTGGCCGACGTCCCACACCAGGTGATCGAACGGCGTGTTGTAGACGAAATGCAACGCCACCGTCAGTTCGACGGTACCCAGCCCGGAGGCAAAGTGGCCGCTGGAGCGACTGACGCTGTTCAGCAGGTATTGCCGCAGCTCATCGCACAGCTTCGGCAAGCTCTCTTTGGGCAGTGAGCGGAGTTCCTCGGGGTTTTCCGCTAGCGCCAGGGTTGGGTATTTGGCTATATCAAGACTCATTCGATACTCATATCAGAGGAGTTAACGTCACACGTTAATTGTCGCGTTCAATAATGAAGCTGGCTAACGCTCGCAATGGCGCTGTGTTATAAGATTGCGCTGCCAAAGTGTCTAATGCAGCTAATGCTTCCTGATAGAGATCCCACGCTTTTGCTTTCGCGCTGTCAAGCCCGAGCAACGCCGGGTAGGTACTCTTTCCGTGTTGTTGGTCCGCTCCCTGGCGCTTGCCGATTTTTTCAGTCTCGCCGACAACGTCCAAAATGTCATCCTGCACCTGGAACGCCAGGCCAACCGCGGCGGCGTAACGATCCAGCTGCGGCAGCGCCGCTCGCCCGGCTTCGCCGGCGCTCAGTGCGCCCAGACGCACCGCCGCGCGGATCAGCGCGCCGGTTTTGTGGCGGTGGATCTGCTCCAGCGCCTGCAGGTCGACGCGCTTGCCTTCGGCTTCCAGATCCAGCGATTGACCGCCGCACATGCCGGCTACGCCGCTGGCGGTCGCCAGTTCGGAGACCATCGCCAGCCGATCGCGCAACGCTACGTCAGGCATTTCGGCATCGGCCAGGATTGAAAACGCCAGCGTTTGCAGCGCATCGCCGGCCAGGATCGCGTTGGCTTCGCCGAATTTAATGTGGCAGGTCGGCTGGCCGCGTCGCAGATCGTCGTCGTCCATCGCCGGCAGATCGTCGTGGATCAGCGAGTAGGCGTGAATGCATTCCACCGCCGCCGCCGGCGCGTCCAGGTTGGCCAACGACACGCCGAACATCTGGCCTGTAGTGTAGACCAGGAACGGGCGCAGGCGCTTGCCGCCCAGCAAGGCGCCATGACGCATCGCCGCCACCATGTTGCCGTCGTTGAACGGCAGCGGGGCGATGAAGTCCAGCAGCGCGCGATCGGCGCGCTGGCGGAAAATCTGCAGTTGATCGGCAAAAGCGGCCGCTGGGGCGATCTCAGACATGTCGGTTACTCGGCATCCGGTGTGAAAGGCGCCAGCGCCGCGTCGTCGGCGCTGTCGTTAAGAAGTATCTGCACACGCTGTTCCGCCTGTTGCAGTTTCTGCTGGCCCTGACGCGCCAGCTGCACGCCGCGTTCGAATTCGTTCAGCGCGTCTTCCAGCGGCAGTTCGCCTGATTCCAGACGCGTCACGATGCTTTCCAGCTCGCCGAGGGCGCTTTCAAAGCTGGCTGTTTGCTCTGTACTGGCTGATTGTGCTGGTTTTTTCGGCATAATTTTCTTTTTACGTCATCATGTGAACCGTGGCGCCAGAGCCTATCCTAGCGGATCTTGATTAGCAAATCATGGCGCTCATGTATGGTTTTGTGCGCAGAGCGCGGCGATATGGTGATATACTCCGCGCCGTAATTCTTATCTGACAACAAAGACCGCCATGAAGTTTATCATTAAATTGTTCCCGGAAATCACCATCAAGAGCCAATCTGTGCGCTTGCGCTTTATCAAGATTCTCTCGACCAATATTCGCAACGTCCTGAAGCAGTATGATGAAACGCTGGCGGTCGTCCGTCACTGGGATCATATCGAAGTTCGCGCCAAAGATGAAAACCAGCGGCCGGTCATCGCCGACGCCCTGACGCGCATTCCCGGCATCCACCATATTCTGGAAGTGGAAGATCGCGCTTATACCGATATCCACCACATCTTCGAGCAGACGCTGGAAGCCTACCGCGCCCAGCTGGAAGGCAAAACCTTCTGCGTGCGCGTCAAGCGCCGCGGCAAGCAGGCGTTCAACTCGCAGGACGTGGAGCGCTATGTCGGCGGCGGTCTGAACCAGCATATCGAGAGCGCGCGCGTTAACCTGACCCGCCCGCAGGTCACGGTAAACCTGGAGATCGAAGACGACAAGCTGATGCTGGTCAAACGCCGCCTCGAAGGCATCGGCGGTTACCCGGTCGGCACCCAGGAAGACGTAATGTCGCTGATTTCCGGCGGTTTCGACTCGGGCGTGTCCAGCTACATGCTGATGCGTCGCGGCTGTCGCGTGCACTTCTGCTTCTTCAACCTGGGCGGCGCCGCGCACGAGATCGGCGTGAAGCAGGTGGCGCACTACCTGTGGAATCGCTTCGCCAGCTCGCACAAGGTGCGCTTCGTCGCCATCGATTTCGAGCCGGTGGTGGGTGAGATCCTGGAGAAGATTGACGACGGCCAGATGGGCGTGGTGCTCAAGCGCATGATGGTGCGCGCCGCTTCGCAAGTGGCCGAACGCTACGGCGTGCAGGCGCTGGTGACCGGCGAAGCGTTGGGGCAGGTCTCCAGCCAGACGCTGACCAACCTGCGCTTGATCGACAACGCGTCCGATACCCTGATCCTGCGTCCGCTGATCTCGCACGATAAAGAACACATCATCAAGCTGGCGCGCGAAATCGGCACCGAAGACTTCGCCAAAACCATGCCGGAATACTGCGGCGTGATTTCGAAGAGCCCGACGGTGAAAGCCATCAAGGCCAAGATCGAAGAGGAAGAGAGCCACTTCGATTTCAGCATTCTCGACCGGGTGGTGAGCGAAGCGAAGAACGTCGATATCCGCTCCATCGCCGAGCAGGCGCAGGAGCAGGTGACCGAGGTGGAAACCGTCGCGGCCTTCGGCGCCGACGAGGTGATCCTGGATATCCGCTCCAACGACGAGCAGGAAGAGAAGCCGCTGCAGCTGGAACAGGTTGAAGTGAAAGCGCTGCCGTTCTACAAGCTGAGCACCCAGTTCGGCGATCTGGACCAGAGCAAAACCTACCTGCTGTACTGCGAGCGCGGCGTGATGAGCCGCCTGCAGGCGCTGTACCTGCTGGAGCAAGGCTTCAGCAACGTGAAGGTTTATCGTCCGTAATTTATCCGCCGGCGCCGCCAGACGCCGGCCGTTTTCTTTCAAAGCGCATTTTCCCGCCAAATAACCCTGCTTATTACGCCGTTTTTTAAATAATACACTTAACTTGGTTTTTTTTATCAAAATCATTTCAGTCAATATATTAAATATCTATTGATTTTTTTATTTGATGGTATGGATATTATTGTTATCGAACGCTGGCAGCCCTGTCGGCGTTTATCTGCTGACTCCCTATTGAAATTGTGTATTGGCATTTGATTGCACATATTTTTCTCTTACTGTGCAAATTATATTTTTGCTGAGCATAAGCCATTCGTATTTTATGGTTATCAGGGTAATGCACATTGCAAAGGAGTATATCCCTATGGCCATTAATGTTTTTCGCCATTAGTCTGAACGTCAGTTAATGGTTGGCAGGGATGGATAACGTTATTTAAGGAGAGCGATTAATGAAAATGAATAAGACGACATTGCTGTTGTCGGCAGCGGCGTTGCTGTTGCCCAGCGCGCCGCTGTTGGCGCAAATAGCACCTCAGGCGGGGGGCGCATCGGTTGACCATATCAATCAGGTGCCGGTGGTGAATATCAATCGTGCGGGCGCGGACGGTGTCTCGCATAATGTTTACACGCAGTTCGACGTTGGCGCTCAGGGCGCTATTTTAAATAACAGCCTTGCGGGCGCGAATACGTCATTGGCCGGAACCGTTGCGGGGAACGCTCAGTTAGAGGGCCGTGCAGCTAAGGTAATTCTGAATGAAGTGAATTCGGTAAATAAAAGTATTTTGAAGGGGATGGTAGAAGTCGCCGGGCAACGTGCCGATGTTGTCATTGCCAATAAATCCGGCATTACCTGCAACGGTTGCGGTTTTATTAATGCCCGCAACGGCGTATTAACTACCGCCGATTTGCAGTTCAAGGACGGCGCTTTTAACGGCTACCACGTTAATCAAGGCAATATTCGAGTCGAGGGGGAGGGCTTGACGAAGGGCGATGTCGATTATACGGCTGTTATTGCGCGCACGGCGGAAATCAGCGCGGCGGTTCATGCGGACGCCCTGTTAGTCTCGGCGGGGAAAAAAACGGTTTCGGCAGATCTATCCCGCTTCAATAGCGTTGAAGCGTCTAAAGATAAGCCTGAAGTATTGATCGACGTCGCCGAGTTGGGGGGAATGTATGCCAACAAGATTAGGCTGGTCGCCAATGAAAACGGCGTAGGCGTCAATAGTGGCAATGCCAATGGGGCGGGCTCCAACGCCGGCGCCGCGTTGAACAATGTCAGCATCGTCAGTATCCAAACCGATGCGGGAAGTGATGAACGCGTGCAAATTGGCAACGGCGCTCAAAACGTATCTCGCGCTTCCGTCGGTATCGCCAACCGCGGTCAGATTCAGGCGAAAAACGGTGGCGCTGACATCAGTACCGACTCGCTGGTCAATCAAGGAAATATCGCTTCACAGGGGCAATTGAACATCAGCGCTACCCGGCTGCAAAATGAAAAGAACGTGAGTGCGCGTTCGGCCTCCCTGACGGCAACGCAGCTGGACAATATCGGCCGCATCGAGGGCGGGGCAATACGGCTGAATGCGACCCAACTGAACAATCGCGGCAGCGTCAAAACGCAAAACGGCGCGCTGACACTGCGGGCGACCCGCGTCGACAATACCGGCGGCATTCAATCCGCGCAGGCTTTACAACTCAACGCCACCAGCTTGTTCAACGCCGGCAATGGCGTGATCGAAGCCCAAAACGGCGCGGCGATCCAGGGAACGTCCATCACCAACCGCGGAAGCATCGTTTCTCGCGCTTCTTCCATCAGCTTGTCGGACACCAGTTTCAGCAACTACGGCAGGATTGAAGCCTATGGCGATATCAGCCATCGCGGCGTCTCTTTCAACAACTCAGGCACGATGCGCTCCACGTCCGGCGCGGTCACCAACAACGGCCGCGACATCAACAAGCCCGCGAATAGCTGGGGTTGGGGATACGGCGGTTTCGGCTGGCCTTACGGTTGGTCTTATTGGATGTGACAAACGTTTCCCCCACCCAAGGGTGGGGGAATGGATGAGAGAGCATGAAAAGGGAATGTCTTATTCTTTGTCTGGGCGTGCTGTTCAGCTGTTGCAGCCGCGCTGAAGCCACGCCGGCGCCGGTCAAACAACGCGTTAGCCAGGAAAGCCTCATCGGCGATACGCAACGCAAACTGTTACCGTCCACCCCTCCTGTTTTGTCGCCGCAGCCGGAGCAAAACGCGCAAGCGGACATATTTATCAGCGAATCTCCGTGTTGGATGATCGATAAAGTCGAAACGGCGACGGCGCCGCTACGCCTCACGGCTTTCAAACAGTTGGCGCATACTGCCCGTGGCCGCTGTATGGGGGAGAAAGGGTTGGCGAGGTTGCGCAAAAAGCTGCAAAACGCGCTGATAGCGCAAGGCTATATCACTTCGCGGGTGCAGCTCGACGTTCAAGAGGTACCGGCAGGGATACTGAAGGTTCGTGTGCATTATGGCCGCATCGGTCAGCTGAAAATGCAGGCGGGCAGCAGCGCCTATTTCCGCCCCGATGCGCTTTTTCCCATTGCGGCCGGCGATGTGCTGAATTTGCGTAGCATCGAGCAAGGGCTGGAGAACATGGGGGGGATACCGGGCGTCATCAGCGATATCCGCATTGCTCCGGGCGAACGAGCTGGCGAAAGCGATATCAAGATCCTGCGCCAACAGGATAAATATTGGCGTTTTACCGCCTGGGCGGATGACGCTGGCGTTCGTTCTACGGGGCGTTATCAGACCGGCGGCGCGCTGTATCTCGATAATCTGACCGCCTTGGGCGACGTTTTTTACCTGTCGATGGCGCGCAGCATTCTGGCGCCGCCGGGCAAAGGCAATGAAAGCCGCGCCCTGTACTATAGCTTGCCTTGGGGATACTGGCGCTTCAGCGCGTTGGGCGGAGACAGCCGCTATCACCAGACTTTCGCCGGCAACTTCACCGATTATCGCTATAACGGCCGTTCGCAGTATTGGGGGCTGCAGGCTGACTATACGTTGGCGCGCGGGATGAATGAGAAAACGTCGTTGAATGCGCAACTGCTGCAACGTCATTACCGCTATTACCTCAATGACACGGAGATTGCCTTGCAGAGCGCACGGCTAACCAGCCTGAAGCTGGGCGTCAGCCATCTTTATTATGGCGCCCGTGCGCAAATCGCGCTGACCGCCGACGCCCTTGCCGGGGTCGGGAAGGGGAGCTCACATGCCGAACAGCAGCTGCGAGCGGGCGGCAGTATGCTGAAACCCTTCAATGCATTTGGTCATCGTCTGCGTTATCTCGGGGAGTTATCGGGGCAATGGGCGAGCGCCGCACAGCCGATCCAGGATAAGTCGTTTATCGGCGACCGTTCTACGGTGCGCGGGTTTAGCGGCGACAGCAAATTGATCGGCAGCAGCGGAGGGTATCTGCGCAATACGCTGACGTTGGAACGTGACATGCTGCAACCCTATATTGGATTCGACTACGGGCAGTTGGCCAAACAACAGGGGGAAGGCGGCCAGTTGGCGGGGAGCGTCATTGGCCTGCAGGTGAATCAGGGGCGTTTTGCTGCGGACATTTTCGCCGGCACGCCGGTGATCAAACCCGGCGCGCTGCCGAGTGAGCGTCTGGTTTTGGGCTTCTCCAGCCAGCTCAGTTTTTGACGCGATACGGGGCGCGGATCTGCGCCCCGTGTTTACGATCGCTGATTCAGTTTTCTTCACTGTCGCGATAATCGTACATCCCGGGGATCAGCACCAGCTGTGCGGCGATCTCCGCCGCCTTGGCCTTGCCGAGCAGCAGGTCTATCAGCTTCAGCGCGAACTCCATCGCGGTGCCCGGCCCCTGGCTGGTGAGCAGGTTGACGCGCGCGTCGTACACCACGCGGCGCTCCATCCATTTATCCGCCGGTATCTGGTCTTTCAGGCCCGGGAAGCCGGTCATGTTGCCGATCGGGAACAGATCGTGATGCTGCAGCACCAGCGCCGGGGCCGCGCAGATGGCGGCGACAATGTTGCCCTGCAGATGCATCTGCCGCACCTTTTCCACCAGCAGCGGGCTGTCGCGGAAGCATTCTGCGCCTTTCAGGCCGCCGGGCAGCACGATGGCGTCGAACGGCTCATCGACGATCGCCACCAGCGGCGCGTCGGCCAGCAGCTTGACGCCGCGCGAACAGACGATAGTCAGCTCGCCGTCGCCGGCAACGCTGGCGGTAGTGACTTTTACGCCCGCCCGCACCAGCAGATCGAGGGTGGTGACGGCTTCGATTTCTTCGCTACCAGGTGCCAGGCAGACCAGCGCCGATACGCTCATATTCATTTTCCTTTCGTTTAATCAGTTCAAACAGCCGCGCATTCTCCGGCAGCGTGAGGCCGTGGCTGCGCGCGCGGCGCAGCAGGTAACCGGTGATGTAGTCGATCTCGGTGTGCCGCTGGCTGCGGATATCCTGCAGCATCGACGAAACGTTGTCGGCGGTGCTGTGGATCACGTCCATCACGTATTGCATCAGGCCTTCACAGGAGGTGTGGTAGCCCTCTATTGCCATCACGCAGGCGACTTCACGGCACAGCGTTTCGATCTGTTCCGGGTAGCGCTGCAGATCGCCGTTGCGGCAGCCGTACAGCGCCGTCAGCGGGTTGATCACGCAGTTGACCGCCAGCTTGCGCCAGTTGGCCGAGGCGATGTTGTTATGCCAGGCGACGTCGGGCAGCGCCTGATGCAGCACTTCCGCCAGGTGGCTGAGGTGTTGGGCGGCCGGCGAGGTGGGGCCAATGTGGGTGATGCCGGTGGCGACGTGAATAATGGTGCTGCCTTCGTGGCGCGCGGCGTGGGTGGTGGTGCCCTGCAGGATCGGCTGGCCGTTCGGCGGCAGCTCCTCCTGGGTGCCCATGCCGTTGTGCAGCAGCAAAATGGCGCACTGGGGGTTCAGCTTCGGCAGCAGCGCGCTGACCGCGCTGGACACCTGCCAGGCTTTCAGCGTCACCAGCAGCAGCTCGCTCTGCGCGAGGTGCTGCGGATCGTTGGTGGGCAAATTGCGATTGAACGAGACGCCTTCCGGCTCTATCACGTTCACCGCGCAAAAAGGCTGAGGCACTCTTAGCCATCCCTGCACATCGTGGCCCTGCTGATACAGCCGGGAGAGCCACAGTTGTCCGAGCGCGCCGCAACCAAGAATGGTTATTTTCATTCAGTCTCCTTGGAAACACGGGAATACCGCTCAATTACCGTGAATTAACTATAGGCTTTATGGCAGCCCGAAGCGCTATCCCTGCGTGCGTTCAGCAGATTTTGTCTGAGGCGGCAAAGCGGTTATCATGCTCGGCATCAAAATCGCCTAAGCTATTAGGCACTCATTCAGGAGGAAGAAGTATGCCATCTTTCGACATCGTTTCCGAAATTGATATGCAGGAAGTGCGTAACGCCGTTGAGAACGCCACCCGCGATCTCGGCACCCGCTGGGATTTTCGCAACGTGCCGGCCAGCTTTGAGCTAAACGAGAAAGACCAAAGCATCAAGGTTGCCAGCGAGTCTGATTTCCAGGTACAGCAGCTGCTCGACATTCTGCGCGAAAAGCTGAGCAAGCGCAGCATCGACGGCGCCGCGCTGGAGATCCCGGAAGAGTTTACCCACAGCGGTAAAACCTACAGCGTGGAAGCCAAGCTGAAGCAGGGGATTGAAACCTCTGTGGCGAAGAAAATCGTCAAGCTGATCAAAGACAGCAAGCTGAAGGTGCAGGCGCAGATCCAGGGCGAAGAAGTGCGGGTGACCGGCAAGTCACGCGACGATTTGCAGAGCGTGATGGCGCTGGTGCGCGGCGGCGATCTGGGGCAGCCGTTCCAGTTCAAGAACTTCCGCGATTAATCTCTACGGGGCCGGCATTGCCGGCCCTGATGCTTTATAGCGAATTGACCAGCGCTTCCAGCTGACCGCGATTGGTCTGCTTGGTATCCACCTTGACGTAGGCGCTGCGCTCTTCCGGCACCACGATCGCTTCGGCCACGCCGGGCTGCGCCTTCAGGCGGCTTTCCAGCGCCGAATCCTTTACCGCCAGTTCCGACAGCGTAATGCGCAGGCTGCTGACATACGGCGGCTCTTTCATGGTGCTGCTGACCAGGAACCAGACCGCGGCCAACACGGCGCCGGCGATAAACACCAGCCCTGCGCCCTGCAACCCGTATAGCCAGCCGCCGAGGCTGCCGCCGATCGCCACGCCGATAAACTGGCTGGTGGAGTAGACCCCCATCGCTGTGCCCTTGTAGCCGGCCGGCGATTCTTTGCTGATCAGCGAAGGCAGAATGGCTTCCATCACGTTGAAGGCTATGAAGAACAGCTGAACGCCGGCGATGATGCCCCACAGGCGCGCGCCGGAGAGCCACAGCAACACTTCGGCGCAGAACAGCACCGCCACGCAGCCCATAAACACCTGTTTCATGCGGCGATATTTTTCGGCATAGATGATGAAAGGCACCACGGCGGCGAACGACACCAGCATGGTGACCAGGTAGACGATCCAGTGCTCGCTGGCCGCCAGCCCGGCTTTTTCCATCGCCAGCGGCAGCGCCACGAAGCTCGACATCAGCAGGATATGCAGGCACATGATGCCGAAGTTGAGCTTCAGCAGGCGCGAGTTGCTCAGCACCTTGCGGAAGCTGCCGCGCACGATGCTGGACTCGCGGTTCAGCAGGTGAGTGTCGGCGGAAGGCACCACCGCCAGGGTGATGACAATGCCGGCCAGCGCCAGTACGGCGATCATCCAGAACAGCGCATGCAGGCCTAAGGCGTGGGTGATGATAGGGCCCAATACCATGGCGATGGCGAAGGTGATACCGAAGCTGACGCCGATAAACGCCATCGCCTTGGTACGGTTCTGCTCGCGGGTCAGATCGGAGAGCAGCGCCATTACTGCGGCGGCGATGGCGCCGGAGCCTTGTAGCGCGCGGCCGAGGATCACGCCCCAGATCGAGTCGGTAGCGGCGGCGATCACGCTGCCGAGGGCAAAGATCAGCAGGCCGCCGACGATCAGCGGCTTGCGACCGATGCGATCGGACACCAGGCCGAACGGGATTTGAAACACCGCCTGCGCCAGGCCGTAGATGCCGATGGCGATGCCGATCAGCGCTTCGCTGGCGCCGTTGAGCGCCATGCCGTAGGTGGTCAGCACCGGCAGTACCATAAACATGCCGAGCATGCGCAGGGAGAATACGGTGCCTAATCCCCAGGTGGCGCGGCGCTCCTGCGGGGTCATTGAATTATCGTTCACATCAAACCTCGGTAAAAACCATGCCATCAGACGTTGAGACAGCGCCTGATGGCATGATTTCTGTAAAGCTGCGTCATTTTAGTGTGCAGGGCAGGGGGGGTAAATCGAATGTTGTTTAACAGATATTACAGTTCGGCCGCTTTTCGGCGTGACAAATAAAATGGGCCGCAAAAGCGGCCCATTCACAGATGATTTGGCTTACCAAACGTAGGTCACCAGCGCTTCAGGCGCCGCCGTGGCGCTGAAGTCGATCGACATCATCACGCTCAGCGAGGTGATGGCGACGATGGAGAACACGAACAGTTTACGCGCCCAGACGCTGTCGTTTTCGGTTTTGTAACCGCGCAGCGCCATGCCCAGCCACCAGACGCTCACCGCCGCAGCGACGATCAGGTATTTGTAGCCGGCGTAGCCCACCAGGGTCAGCATCAGCGTGGCGATCATAAATGCCAGGATGTAGACCGTGATGTGGTTCTTGGCGACGGAAATGCCTTTCACCACCGGCAGCACCGGAATGTTGGCCGCCTGGTAATCTTTAAAGCGGAAGATAGCGATCGCATAAGAATGCGGCATCTGCCACAGGCTAAAGATAGCCAGCAGGATCAATGCCCCGGCGTCGAACTCGTTGGTTACCGCGCAGTAGCCGATAACCGGCGGCGCGGCGCCCGACAGGCTGCCGATCAGCGTGCCGTAGACCGAGTGGCGTTTCATGTACAGGCTGTAAACGCCGACATAAACCACGAAGCCCATCACCGCCAGCCACATGGCCAGCGGGTTGGCCGCGATATACAGCAACGCGAAGCCCACAATACCCAGAACGGTCGCATAAACCAGGGTGACACTCGGCGCGATCAGGCCTTTTACCAGCACCCGATTCTTCGTTCTCTCCATTTTCTTGTCGATGTCGCGGTCGATGTAGTTGTTAAACACACAGCCCGACGCGACCACCAACGAGACACCCACCAGGGTGGCGAGAAACAGGGGATAGTCGATGCTCCCTTTGGAAGCGAGCAGGAATCCCCCAACGACAGAAATTAAATTGCCGAAAATAATTCCTGGTTTAGTGACTTGCAGGTATTGCTTAATCATCACGTGCAGCTCAGCTCTTAATCGACCATCATATTGATGTTGAGGTTGTACATAATCCAGAGTGAACCTACAACAACGATACCGATGATCATAGCGGTGAACAGCAATGCCACCAGGTTCCAGCGCTCTTCCGATGAGGTGTTCATGTGCAGGAAGTAAACCAGGTGAACAATCACCTGGATAACCGCCATGCCGACAACAACCGCCAGGATGGTGGAATGAGAGGCAGTGCCGTTCATTACCATCGCAAATGGAATTACCGTCAGGATGATCGACAGAATAAAGCCGATCAGGTATGACTTCACGCTGCCGTGGCTTGCGCCGCCGTGAGAGGTTTCATGGGATGAATGGCTCATTACATAACCCCCAGCAGGTAGACAACGGTAAATACGCAGATCCAGACCACGTCCAGGAAGTGCCAGAACAGGCTCAGGCACATCAGGCGGGTTTTGTTGGTCTCGGTCAGGCCGAACTTGCTCACCTGAATCATCAGCACGATGATCCAAATCAGGCCGGAAGTTACGTGCAGACCGTGGGTGCCGACCAGCGCGAAGAAGCTGGACAGGAACGCGCTGCGATCCGGACCGAAGCCTTCGGCGATCAGATGATGGAATTCATAGATTTCCATCGCCACGAAGCCCAGACCAAACAGGAAGGTCAGGAACAGCCAGGTGTTTACACCGCCAACTTTACCCTTGTTCATGGCGATCATCGCCATGCCGTAGGTGATGGAGCTGAACAACAGCAGGAAAGTTTCGACCAGGACAAACTTCAGGTCGAAGATGTCTTTACCTGAGGGACCGCCAGCGGTCCCGTTCACCAGGACTGCATAAGTCGCGAACAAGCTCGCAAACAAAATACAGTCGCTCATCAGGTAGATCCAGAATCCGAAGACTTTGGTCTCTCCCGCGTCGTGGTGCCCATGCTCTGCATGGGCTGCGTTATGATTGGTCAGAGTTTCAGTTGACATGGTTCACGCCTGCTTTACGGATTTGTTCGTAGTGTTGGTTCTCAATGCGCTCGATTTCATCAACCTGCACATAGTAGTCAACATCGTGATCGAAGCTCTTGCCGATCCAGACAACGATCATACCGATGAAGCCGGCCAGAGCCATCCACCAGATTTCCCAAATCATTGCGAAACCGAATACCAGGCTGAAGAAGGCGATGATAACGCCGGCGCCGGTGTTCTTAGGCATATGAATCGGTTCGTATTTAGCCGGTTTCTTATACGCTTCGCCTTTTTCTTTCATGTCCCAGAATTCATCACGGTCATGAATCTGCGGCACTACGGCAAAGTTATAGAACGGCGGTGGAGACGAGGTTGACCACTCCAGAGTACGAGCACCCCATGGGTCACCGGTCAGATCGCGGTTCTGTTCGCGGTCACGGATACTGACGAAGATCTGGATCAGCTGGCACAGGATGCCGCAGGCGATCAGCGCCGCACCGCCGGCTGCAACCAGCAGCAGAGGGTGGAACTCAGGGTTGATGTTCTGGCTGATACGACGGGTCATGCCCATAAAGCCCAATGCGTACAGCGGCATGAAGGCGGTGAAGAAGCCGATGATCCAGAACCAGAACGCGCGGATGCCCCATTTTTCGTTCAGCGTGAAGCCGAAGGATTTCGGGAACCAGTAGGTCAGGCCCGCGAAGCAACCGAACACCACGCCGCCGATGATGACGTTGTGGAAGTGAGCGATCAGGAACAGGCTGTTGTGCAGCACGAAGTTCGCGCCCGGCACCGCCAGCAGAACGCCGGTCATACCACCTACGGAGAAGGTGATGATGAAGCCAACGGTCCACAGCATCGCGGAGTTGAGCTTGATACGGCCCTGATACATGGTGAACAGCCAGTTGAAGATTTTCACCCCGGTCGGGATGGAAATGATCATGGTGGCGATACCGAAGAAGGCGTTAACGTTCGCGCCGGACCCCATGGTAAAGAAGTGGTGCAGCCAGACGATGAACGACAGAACGGTGATCGCGATGGTTGCCCATACCAGTGAGGTATAGCCGAACAGGCGTTTTCTGGAGAAGGTCGCGGTGACTTCGGAGAACACGCCGAACACCGGCAGAACCAGGATATACACCTCTGGGTGACCCCAGGCCCAAATCAGGTTGATGTACATCATCATGTTGCCGCCCATATCATTGGTGAAGAAATGGGTGCCCAGATAGCGATCCAGGGTCAGCAGCGCGATGGTGACGGTCAGAATTGGGAAAGAAACGATGATCAGGACGTTGGTACACAGCGCCGCCCAGGTGAACACCGGCATCTTCATCATAGGCATGCCTGGGGCACGCATCTTCAGAATGGTGGCGAAGAAGTTCACGCCGGTCAGCAGGGTACCCAGACCGGAAATCTGCAGACTCCAGATCCAGTAATCGACCCCGACGCCAGGACTGTACTCTTTACCCGACAGCGGCGGATACGCCAGCCAACCGGTCTGAGCGAACTCACCGACCCCCAGGGAGATGTTGATCAGCACAACGCCCACCACGAAGAACCAGAAGCTCAGGGAGTTCAGGAACGGGAAGGCGACGTCGCGCGCACCGATTTGCAGCGGCACCACGACGTTCATCAGGCCGACCACGAAAGGCATCGCCATGAAGAAGATCATGATAACGCCGTGCGCGGTGAAGATTTGGTCGTAGTGGTGCGGCGGCAGGAACCCGGCTTCGCCGGCGGACGCCAACGCCTGCTGGCTACGCATCATGATGGCGTCGGCGAAGCCGCGCAGCAGCATGACCATCGCCACGATGATGTACATGATACCAATTTTTTTATGGTCGACCGAAGTCAGCCATTCGCTCCACAACCACTTCCATTTGCCGAAATATGTCAGCAGCGCCAGCACTGCCAGGCCCCCGACAATAATTGCGGCTACGGTGACCATGATGATCGGTTCGTGGTACGGAACCGCATCAAGTGTTAATTTTCCCAACATCAGTTATTCCTCGGCTCCGGCGTGAGCAGCATGTTCACCCATGTCCATACCTTGGCTCATGTCCATGCCTTCGTGCGCGCCAGCGCCCTTGTGCATATCCATGTCGCCCATGAATTTGGCAATTGTTTCTTTGAACAAATTCGGTTTGACAGCGGCAAAGTACTCAACCGGGTTGTTTTCACTCGGCTCTGCCAGTTTGTTAAAGTCGTCGGTGGTGTTCAGGTTTTTAGACGATGCCTTCACCTTGGCCACCCACTGATCGAAGTCGCCTTCGGTCGGGGTAACGATCGCGGTGAATTTCATACCGGAGAAGCCTGCGCCGCTGTAGCTGCTGGAGATGCCTTTGTAGGCACCGGCTTCGTTGCCGATCAGGTGCAGTTTGGTCTGCATGCCGGCCATCGCATAAATCTGTCCACCCAACTGCGGGATAAAGAACGAGTTCATTACCGAGTTAGAGGTGATCTTGAATTCGACTGGAACATCTTTCGGGAAAGCCAGCTCATTAACGGTCGCAATGCCTTGTTCCGGGTAGATGAACAGCCATTTCCAGTCGAGCGACACCACTTCGATCGTCATCGGCTTCTTGTCGGTGACAATCGGCTTGAACGGGTCGAGTTCGTGGGTAGTCTTCCAGGTAATGGTGCCAAGGATGGCGATGATAATGATAGGAATGGTCCAGACGACCGCTTCGATCTTGTTGGAGTGGGCCCAGTTCGGACTGTACTTGGCGTCTTTGTTGGAAGCGCGATACTTCCAGGCAAAGGCGAACGCCATGAAGATAACTGGCACCACCACGATCAACATCAACGCGATTGCAGTGATAATCAGTGTCCGTTGCTCAACACCAATTGCTCCTTTGGGATTCATCAAAACCATATCGCAACCACTGAGCAATACAGTGGCTGCGATTAATGACAGCATCCCAATACTTTTATTGTATTTCTTAAGTCTCATCTAACGACCTCAATAACAAAGGCTCAATTGTCGTTTCATGTGTGCGGGCATTTTACGGGAAGGTTGCAGTACTGTAAACATGCTTAAGGGAGTGTCAGCGGCTTGTTGACACTTTCTGTTAAGGGGGTCACAGATGTAACCCTGCGTGACAATTTACTAATGACAACAACGCGTTGGCACGCTGAATCGTGACGAGCAGCCCGTATGTTAAGGAAAACTAAAGGTATGATGAATTTGGCGAAGAAATGCGCGGCAGGGAAATACGAAGAAAAGGTTTATTTAATGTAAAATAATTGTGTCTTAAAGGTGAATTTAATTTTATTTCCGAGCGCGGCAGTCGGATAAAAAAATAATTTTCGCGCCGATTATCTTTTTTTACCGAAATAAATATACCCCCGGATCGCTTTTTTTTCGGCCGGCGAAATCGCCGGCCGGTCAGATTATGCCAAACGGGTGCGGCGAAGGGCGAGGTAATCCAGCGTGCTGCCCATCGCGACGCCGAGCAGGCTCAGCGCGGCGCCGACTTGCAGCAGCCGATCGGCCAGCAGCGGTGCCTGCGTCCAGTCCTGCGCATTGGCGATCAGCAACAGCAACCACAGGCCCAACAGCGAACAGCCTAGCGTCAGCAGGCGCAGTGCCCAACGGTAAGATTCTGAAAACTCGGTGCGCGGCATGAAGTCGCCATGCTGCTGGGTGTGCTCCAGCGTCTGACGGCAGATGCCGAGCAGCAGCAAGCCGGGCAGGGCGGCGGCGATAGAGAACAGGTAGAACAACGGCCAGCCGTGGGCTTCGACGAACCAGCCGGCGATCGGGCCGACATAGACGCGCCCCACGGCGGACAGCGCCGACAGCAGCGCGAACTGGGTGGCGGAGAACGAACGGTTGCACAGCGTCATCAGCAGCGCCACGAAGGCCGCGGTGCCCATGCCGCCACACAGGTTTTCGAGGAAGATGGCGCTGCCCATGGTGAGCAGGCTCTTGTCGGTCACAGCCAGGATCCAATACCCGAGGTTGGAGACCGCCTGCAGGACGCCGAACAGCATCAGCGCGCGGAACAGGCTGAGACGCTGCATCAGCACACCGCCGAACAGGGCGCCGACGATGGTGGCGAACAGGCCGAGGGTTTTGTTGACCAGCCCGACTTCACCGGCGTCGAACCCCACACCGCGGATCAGGAAGGTGGTGCTCAGGCTGCCGGCGAAGGCGTCGCCCATTTTGTACATCACGATCAGCAGCAGGATCAGCCAGGCGTTGTTGCGGCCGAAGAAATCACGCAGCGGCGCGACGACCGCCTGTTCCATGGTGCGCGGCGCCGGGATGCTTTCGTCCGGCTCCGGCGCCAGCAGCGTGGCGGCCACGCCGATCAGCATCAATCCGGCCATCAGCCAGTAGGTGGCTTGCCAGCCGAAATAGCGATCCGCCAGCCACAGCGCCAGGCCGCCGGAAACCAGCATCGCCAGCCGGTAACCCAGCACCGAGATCGCCGCGCCCGCCCCGCGCTCTTCGGCTTTCAGCAGATCGGTCTTGTAGGCGTCGAACACGATATCTTGCGAGGCGGAGCAGAACGCCACCAGCACCGCCAACGCCGCCAGCCACCACAGGTGCTGCGCGGGCTGCATAAAGCCCATCGCCACGATCGCCGCCACCAGCAGCAGCTGGCTGACCAGCAGCCAACCGCGCCGCCGCCCGAGGAACGGCGGGGTATAGCGGTCCATGAACGGCGACCAGAGGAATTTGAAGACGTAGGCCTGGCCCACCAGCGAGAAGATGCCGATGGTTTTCAGATCGATATTTTCGACGGTCATCCAGGCTTGCAGCGTGCCGGAGGTCAATGCCAGCGGCAGACCCGACGCGAAGCCCAGCAGCAGCAGAATGGCGGAGTTACGCTGGGTGAAAATGTTCAGATAGTGTTTCGACATGAGTTCCCTGTCTGCGCCGCCCGATCCGCCGGGCGGCACAAGGCGCGGCGATTAGCGCGCGTTTTGCTTGATGAAATCGTTGACGCTGGTGTCCTGGGCCATATCGGCGATCACGTCGCCCAGCACGGAGTTGACGGCGTCGGTGATCTTCTCGTTGGTGGCCGTGAAGGCGCCCTGCACGTTATAGGTCGAGCGGTAATTCTTCACCTGCTTGTTGCCGTTCTTCGCCTGGGCGATGATCGAGATGTCGGCTTTGGTGGTGATGTTGTAGCGCAGGTTGCCTTCGGAGACGTCCGCGTACAGATTATTGACGACGATTTGCAGCGCCACCGGGCCGTCGGCGCCGATCATGTAGCCGCGTGCGCCCATCTGTTTCTCCAGCACTTCCTGCAGCAGGAAACGCAGATCGCGCGATGGCGTCAGCGTGACCAACTGGCCGTCGCGGTTCACCTTGGCCAGCGCCTGATCGGTGCGCTGATCCGCGCCGTTGATGCTGACGGTGATGCCCTGCAGGGTAGGATCCTGCTGCGGCAGAACGATTTTCGGCGTGACGTTCAGGGTGTTGCTGCTGGTCGCACAGCCGGCCAGCAGCAGGGCGGCCAGCAAAGGAAGACAAAGTTTCTTTAACATGTTTTCTGTCTCATTCTCGATGGATTTAGCAATAATCAGAGCGGGATAGCCGACAACAAATTGCCGACATCATAGCATCGCCGCCGTGCGGTGGAAGCGCGGAAGGCGCCTGAGTGACAAATTTTTACCTGCCGTTGATAAAAACACGCTTTTTTGGCCCGCTCAATCGGATAATCCCCCAAGCGGCGGGGATGACGCTCATCATTTGACCGCAGAAAAGAGAAATTTGTCCCGGCGATGGTCTAAACGGGGGGAAACCGGCTAATATTGAACTAGATGGGCACGGTCCTCTGCCGGTGTTGTAAGGAGATCCTATGATTCGCGAGCAAATAGAAGCAAAGTTAAGGGCGGCGTTTGAGCCCGCGTATCTGGAAGTCGTTGATGAAAGCTATCGTCATAACGTTCCGGCGGGTTCAGAAAGCCATTTCAAAGTGGTATTGGTCAGCGATCGCTTCGTCGGCGAACGTTTTTTGACGCGCCACCGCTCCATTTACGGCGTGCTGTCGGAGGAGCTGGCGGACGGCGTACACGCGCTGGCGCTGCACACCTACACGCTCAAAGAGTGGGAAGGGTTGCAGGATACCGTGCCGGCCTCGCCGCCGTGTCGCGGCGCCGGGACGCTGGCCTGAGGGGGAAATTTTCAGGTATCAGTGGAACTTTGCCCTTGAATTAGGGTATTACTACTGACGAATTTTGAAACGGCCTGCGGGCCGTTTCTGTTTTTGACGACGACACGGCCGATGCGCAATGTGGCCAACGTTCGGGCTGTTTTGGCGGCCTTTTGGCGATCGAATCGGCAAAAGTGTGAGTTTTAGCGTGCCTGCGCCGCCTAGCTTTCCTCGACTCGCCATGCATGCGCCGCTATAATGTCGCGTCTTATTTTTCCGGAATGGTTTCGGGACGCTTCTGTCATCAGGGAACTCGGTTCTTATTTGTAGCCGTCCTGGTTCTTGGAACGGAGTTGACCGAGCACTGTGATTTTTTTGAGGTAACAAGATGCAAGTTTCAGTAGAAACCACTCAAGGCCTTGGGCGCCGTCTCTCTATTACTGTACCGGCTGATACTATCAAGCAGGCGGTGAAGAAAGAGCTGATCAACGCAGCGAAAAGCGTGCGTATCGACGGCTTCCGCAAAGGCAAAGTGCCGATGAACATCGTGGAACAGCGTTACGGCGCCTCTGTTCGTCAGGACGTGCTGGGCGAAGCGATGCAGCGCAGCTTCGTTGACGCGATCATCAAAGAAAAGATTAATCCGGCCGGCGCACCAAACTACGTGCCGGGCGAGTACAAAGAAGGTGAAGACTTCACTTTCGCCGTTGAATTCGAAGTGTATCCAGAAGTTGAGCTGAAAGGCCTGGAAAACATCGAAGTTGAAAAACCTGTGGTTGAAGTGAACGACGAAGACGTCGACGCGATGCTGGATACCCTGCGCAAGCAGCAGGCGACCTGGAAAGAAACCGATCGCGCAGCGGAAGCTGAAGATCGCGTGACCGTTGACTTCACCGGTTCTATCGACGGTGAAGAGTTCGAAGGCGGCAAAGCGTCCGACTTCGTACTGGCAATGGGCCAGGGTCGCATGATCCCAGGCTTCGAAGAAGGCCTGGTCGGTCACAAAGCGAGCGAAGAGTTCTCCATCGACGTGAACTTCCCGGAAGATTACCACGCGGAAAACCTGAAGGGCAAAGCGGCCAAATTCGCTATCGTGCTGAAGAAAGTTGAAGAGCGCGAACTGCCGGAGCTGACCGAAGAGTTCATCAAGCGTTTCGGCGTGGCGGACGGTTCCGTTGCCGGCCTGCGCACCGAAGTTCGCAAGAACATGGAGCGCGAGCTGAAAGGCGCCGTGCGTAACCGCATCAAGTCTCAGGCGATCGACGGCCTGGTGAGCGCGAACGAAATCGACGTGCCAGCTGCCCTGATCGATGGCGAAATCGACGTACTGCGTCGTCAGGCTGCACAGCGTTTCGGCGGCAACGAGAAGCAAGCGCTGGAACTGCCACGCGAGCTGTTCGAAGAGCAAGCGAAACGCCGCGTAGTGGTTGGCCTGCTGCTGGGCGAAGTGATCAGCACCAACGACCTGAAAGCTGACGAAGACCGCGTGAAGACGCTGATCGAAGAAATGGCTTCTGCCTACGAAGATCCGAGCGAAGTCATCGAGTTCTACAGCAAAAACAAAGAGCTGATGAACAATATGCGCAACGTGGCTCTGGAAGAGCAAGCGGTTGAAGCCCTGCTGGCAAAAGCGAAAGTGACTGAAAAAGCCACTACCTTCAGCGAGCTGATGAACCAGACTCAACAGGCGTAATGCCGGCGTGCCGGGCGCCATGAACGGCGCCCCCGGTTTCGCCTGGCGAACCGACGCACGATGAAAAAGCCCGCAACCTCAGGTTGCGGGCTTTTCTTTTTGCCACGTTGCTGATTAATCTCAGGTTAAGCGGGGCAATATGCACTATATTTACCCTGTTGCCTGGGGAACTGGCTGGCATGATAACGGTCAGATTAACGGCATCGTTTTCGGCGCGCGGAGAAAATCGGCCTCTGGGCTTGAAATCGCGCCGGGATCCCCCAATCTGTAAAGAATAATTCTGGGGCTGTTTGCCAAAGTGCGCGGGATGAAATAACCGTCGGGTACGTGCGGCGCGGGTCGAATGCTTGAGCATAGTCATCATGGCCGTTCTCAAGTAGAATCGGCGTATTAGGGTGACACCCTGGCCGCCAAGGCAATTTCTATTAGGAGACGGTAATGTCATACAGTGGCGAACGAGATCAATTTGCACCGAACATGGCGCTGGTGCCGATGGTGGTAGAGCAGACTTCACGCGGGGAGCGTTCTTACGACATCTATTCCCGCCTGCTGAAAGAGCGCATCATTTTCCTGACCGGCCAGGTGGAAGATCACATGGCCAACCTGATCGTGGCGCAAATGCTGTTCCTCGAAGCGGAAAGCCCGGAAAAAGACATTTTCCTCTACATCAACTCGCCGGGCGGGGTGATCACTGCGGGCATGTCGATTTACGACACCATGAAGTTCATCAAGCCGGACGTCAGCACCATCTGTATGGGGCAGGCGTGCTCGATGGGCTCCTTCCTGCTGACCGCGGGCGCCAAAGGCAAACGTTTCTGCCTGCCGAACTCGCGCGTGATGATTCACCAGCCGCTGGGCGGCTACCAGGGCCAGGCGACGGACATCGAAATCCACGCGCGCGAAATCCTCAAGGTGAAAGCGCGCATGAACGAACTGATGGCGGAACATACCGGCCAGCCGCTGGAGCAGATCGAGCGCGACACCGAGCGCGATCGCTTTATGACCGCGGAAGAAGCCGTGGAATACGGCCTGGTTGACGGCATTCTGACACACCGCAGCTAGAACCACGCGGCGCCGATGGACTATAGTAATCAGAGTGGGCAGGGGCTCGCTCTGCTGTGGCCACTCGGCGTTCCCGATATGAGTTTGGGCGCACTGCCGCCGTGATTTTCCTGCGGGACAAGACTAAAGAAGAGGTTTGACTGATGACAGATAAGCGCAAAGACGGTTCAGGAAAGCTGCTGTACTGCTCTTTTTGCGGCAAAAGCCAGCATGAAGTGCGTAAGCTGATTGCCGGGCCGTCAGTGTATATCTGCGATGAATGTGTCGATCTGTGTAACGACATTATTCGCGAAGAGATTAAAGAAGTTGCCCCGCATCGTGAGCGCAGTGCGCTGCCGACGCCGCACGAGATCCGCCACCACCTGGATGACTACGTCATCGGCCAGGAGCAGGCGAAGAAAGTGCTGGCGGTTGCGGTGTACAACCACTACAAACGCCTGCGCAACGGCGATACCAGCAACGGTATCGAGTTGGGCAAGAGCAACATCTTGCTGATCGGCCCGACCGGCAGCGGCAAAACCCTGCTGGCGGAAACGCTGGCGCGCTTCCTGGACGTGCCGTTCACCATGGCCGACGCCACCACGCTGACCGAAGCCGGTTACGTGGGCGAGGACGTGGAAAATATTATCCAGAAGCTGTTGCAAAAATGTGACTATGACGTGCAGAAAGCGCAGCGCGGCATCGTTTATATCGATGAAATCGATAAGATTTCCCGCAAGTCCGACAACCCGTCGATCACGCGTGACGTCTCCGGTGAGGGTGTGCAGCAGGCGCTGCTGAAGCTGATTGAAGGCACCATCGCCGCGGTTCCGCCGCAGGGTGGGCGCAAGCATCCGCAACAGGAGTTCCTGCAGGTCGATACCTCCAAGATCCTGTTTATCTGCGGCGGCGCATTCGCCGGCCTGGATAAGGTGATCGGCCAGCGCGTCAACACCGGCTCCGGCATCGGCTTCGGCGCGACCGTCAAGGGCGAGTCCGAGAAGGCGACCGAAGGCGAACTGCTGCTGCAGGCCGAACCGGAAGATTTGATCAAGTTCGGCCTGATCCCTGAGTTCATCGGCCGTCTGCCGGTGGTGGCGACCCTGAGCGAGCTGAGCGAAGACGCGCTGATTCAGATCCTGAAAGAGCCGAAGAACGCCCTGACCAAGCAGTATCAGGCGCTGTTCAACCTGGAAGGCGTGGAGCTGGAGTTCCGCGACGAAGCGTTGAACGCCATCGCCAAGAAAGCCATGGCGCGCAAAACCGGCGCTCGCGGCCTGCGCTCCATCGTGGAAGGCGCGCTGCTCGACACCATGTACGATCTGCCGTCGATGGACAGCGTAGACAAAGTGGTGATCGACGAGTCGGTCATCGCCGGCCAATCCAAACCGCTGCTGATTTACGGCAAGCCGGAAGCTCAGGCGTCTGGCGAATAATTAGCCAGTCAAACCAGGGCGTTATCAGCAAAATGGGGGATTTTATCCCCCATTTCTTTTTCCTGCATTCTTGCCGTTGAATGTAAGAGATTCATCCCCATATACTCGTTAACCAGATTTTATGAAACGTTAGATGCTTGCGTCTCATGAGATTCCCCCTCAACCTGGCGGAAATTAAACTAAGAGAGAGCTCTATGAACCCTGAGCGTTCCGAACGCATTGAAATCCCCGTTCTGCCATTGCGCGACGTGGTGGTTTATCCGCACATGGTGATCCCGTTATTTGTTGGCCGGGAAAAATCGATTCGGTGCCTCGAAGCCGCAATGGATCACGATAAGAAGATCATGCTGGTGGCACAGAAAGAGGCCTCAACGGATGAACCTGGCATTAATGACTTGTTCTCGGTTGGCACCGTAGCGTCGATCCTGCAGATGCTGAAGCTGCCGGACGGCACGGTAAAAGTGCTGGTCGAGGGGCTGCAGCGCGCGCGCATCACCACGCTGTCCGACAGCGGTGAGCATTTCGCCGCGCAGGCGGAATACCTTGAGTCGCCGGCGATCGACGAGCGCGAGCAGGAAGTGCTGGTGCGCACCGCGATCAATCAGTTTGAAGGCTATATCAAGCTGAACAAAAAAATCCCGCCGGAGGTGCTGACTTCACTGAACAGCATCGACGACGCCGCGCGCCTGGCGGACACCATCGCCGCCCACATGCCGCTGAAACTCAGCGACAAGCAGTCAGTGCTCGAGATGTCCGACATCACCGAGCGCCTGGAATACCTGATGGCGATGATGGAATCGGAGATCGACCTGCTGCAGGTCGAGAAACGCATCCGCAACCGCGTCAAGAAGCAGATGGAGAAGAGCCAGCGCGAGTACTATCTGAATGAGCAGATGAAGGCGATTCAGAAAGAACTGGGCGAGATGGACGACGCGCCGGACGAGCACGAAGCGCTGAAGCGCAAGATCGATGCGGCGAAAATGCCGAAAGAGGCGCGCGAGAAAACCGAAGCGGAACTGCAAAAGCTGAAGATGATGTCGCCGATGTCGGCGGAAGCGACCGTGGTGCGCGGCTACATCGACTGGATGCTGCAGGTGCCGTGGAATGCGCGCAGCAAGGTGAAAAAAGACCTGAACAAGGCGCAGGAAGTGCTCGATACCGATCACTACGGCCTGGAGCGCGTCAAGGATCGCATTCTCGAGTACCTCGCGGTGCAGAGCCGCGTCAGCAAAATCAAGGGGCCGATCCTGTGTCTGGTGGGGCCGCCGGGCGTGGGTAAAACCTCGCTGGGGCAGTCGATCGCCAAAGCGACCGGCCGCCAGTACGTGCGCATGGCGCTGGGCGGCGTGCGTGACGAAGCGGAAATCCGCGGCCACCGCCGTACCTACATCGGTTCGATGCCGGGCAAACTGATCCAGAAGATGGCCAAGGTTGGGGTGAAGAACCCGCTGTTCCTGTTGGATGAGATCGACAAGATGTCTTCCGACATGCGCGGCGATCCGGCCTCCGCTCTGCTGGAGGTGCTGGATCCGGAACAGAACGTGGCGTTCAACGACCACTACCTGGAAGTGGATTACGATCTGTCCGACGTGATGTTCGTTGCCACCTCGAACTCGATGAACATTCCTGCGCCGCTGCTGGACCGTATGGAAGTGATCCGCCTGTCGGGTTACACCGAGGACGAGAAGCTCAACATCGCCAAGCAGCACCTGCTGCCGAAGCAGCTTGAGCGCAACGCGCTGAAAAAAGGCGAGCTGACGGTCGACGACAGCGCCATCATCGGCATCATTCGCTTCTACACCCGCGAAGCCGGGGTGCGCAGCCTGGAGCGTGAAATCTCCAAACTGTGCCGTAAAGCGGTGAAAACGCTGCTGATGGACAAGAAGCTCAAGCATCTCGAGATCAACGGCGACAACCTGAAGGATTACCTGGGCGTGCAGCGCGTCGATTACGGCCGTGCGGATACCGAAAACCGCGTGGGCGAAGTCACCGGGCTGGCGTGGACGGAAGTGGGCGGCGATCTGCTGACCATCGAAACCGCCTGCGTGCCGGGCAAAGGCAAGCTGACCTACACCGGTTCCCTGGGCGAAGTGATGCAGGAATCGATTCAGGCGGCGCTGACCGTGGTGCGCGCGCGCGCGGAGAAATTGGGCATCAACGCCGATTTCTACGAGAAACGCGACATCCACGTGCACGTGCCGGAAGGGGCGACGCCGAAAGACGGCCCGAGCGCCGGTATCGCGATGTGCACCGCGCTGGTCTCCTGCCTGACCGGCAACCCGGTACGCGCCGATGTGGCGATGACCGGGGAGATCACGCTGCGCGGCCAGGTGTTGCCGATCGGTGGCCTGAAAGAGAAGCTGTTGGCGGCGCATCGCGGCGGCATCAAAACCGTGCTGATCCCTTACGAGAACAAGCGCGATCTGGAAGAGATTCCGGACAATGTTATCGCCGATCTGGAGATTCATCCGGTGCAGCGAATCGATGAAGTTTTGAACATTGCGTTGCAAAACCCGGCCTTCGGCGCACTGCCGGTAGCGGCAAAATAGTGACGAATCGCAAAAACCATTGATAAAACTTATACTGGCAAGCCATTTCGGACTTGCCAGTATTTTTTTGTACCGCTAAGTTAGATCTCTGTCGGCCCACGTTTTGCCACCCAGTCGGTGGCTTGCCAAGGTTCGATGGGATTGATATAACAGCTGCGCTGTCGCAACCGTAGGGATTTTTCGGTGCGACGATAGAATTCTAGAGGGGATGATAGAGTGAATAAGTCACAACTGATCGACAAGATTGCCGCAGGTGCTGATATTTCCAAAGCGGCAGCGGGACGTGCTTTAGACGCAGTAATCGCTTCCGTTACCGACTCTCTGAAAGCAGGGGATGACGTGGCTCTGGTAGGTTTCGGTTCCTTCACCGTGCGTGAACGTTCGGCTCGTACCGGCCGCAACCCGCAGACCGGTAAAGAGATCAAAATCGCGGCAGCCAAAGTACCGGCCTTCCGTGCAGGGAAAGCGCTGAAAGACGCTGTAAACTGATTTAGCGTCTAACCGTTTAGCGTAACAGGGTTTTGTAATAAACAATCACCTGACGCAGCGGTGCTGGTAAGGTAAGATACAAGGCGCATCGGACTGATGCGCTTTTTTTATTTTTGTCGCAGGGAACGCGCCTGCACAAGGGTTGTTAATCCACATCACAGCGGAGTGTTGTCACACTATGATGGACAATTTACGCGCGGCTGCTAATCACGTCGTGCTCAAAATCATCCTGGCCCTGATCATCCTGTCATTCGTTCTGACCGGGGTGGGTAACTACCTGATCGGCGGCTCCGGCGATTATGCTGCGAAAGTAAATGGTCAGACGATCGAGCGCGCTCAGCTGGAACAGGCTTTCCAAAGCGAGCGTAGCCGCATGCAGCAGCAGCTGGGTGACCAGTTCTCCGCGCTGGCCGGCAACGAAGGCTATATGCAGCAGATGCGCCGTCAGGTGTTGTCCCAGTTGATCGACAACATGCTGCTCGACCAGTACGCCAAGAAGCTGGGCCTGGCGGTCAGCGACGATCAGATCAAGGACGCCATCCGCAAGGCGCCTTACTTCCAGACCAACGGCCAGTTCGATAACGCCAAATACCTCGACCTGATCGGCCGCATGGGCTATACCGCCGACAACTTCGCGCAGTCGATGCGCCAGCAGTTGGTCAATCAGCAGGTGATCCAGGCCTTCGGCGATTCCGGCTTCGTGCTGCCGTCTGAATCGCAAGCCATGGCGGCGTTGGTGCTGCAGGAGCGCGACGTGCGCCTGGCGACCATCGATTTGAAAGCGCTGCAGGCGAAACAGAGCGCCGGCGACGACGAACTGAAGGCGTATTACGATCAGAACAAGAACAGCTTCATCGCACCTGAGCAGGTGAAGGTGAGCTATATCCCGCTGGACGCTGCGTCCATGCAGGACAAGGTGAAAGTGAGCGAAGAAGACATCAGCGCTTACTACGACCAGCACAAGAGCAGCTACGGCCAGCCGGAGCGTAAAAACTACAGCGTGATCCAGCTGAAAACCGAGGCGGAAGCCAACGCGGCGCTGGACGAGCTGAAGAAGGGCGCCGATTTCGCCACGCTGGCGAAAGAGAAATCCACCGATATCATCTCACGCCGCACCGGCGGCGAGCTGGGTTGGCTGGAGCCGGAAACCACCGCCGACGAGCTGAAGCAGGCTAACCTGACCGAGAAAGGGCAGCTGTCCGGCGTGGTGAAGTCTTCCGTCGGCTACCTGATCGTGCGTTTGAACGATATCGAACCTGAGAAAGTGAAGCCGCTGAGCGAAGTGCATGACGCCATCGCCAAGCAGGTGCAGCAGGAGAAAGCGGTAGACGCGTATTACGCGCTGCAGCAAAAGGTGAGCGAAGCGGCGACCAGCGACAACGAATCTCTGGCCTCGGCTGAAGAAGCGGCCGGCGTGAAAGCGGCGCAAAGCGACTGGTTCACCCGTGACAACATTCCTGCCGCGCTGAACTTCAAGCCGGTCGTGCAGGCGATCTTCGACGGCTCGCTGATCGGCGAGAACGGCGCGCCGGGCAGCAACTCCGACGTGATCACCGTAGACGGCGACCGCGCCTTCGTGGTGCGCGTGAGCGGCCACAAGCCGGAAGGCATCGAACCGTTCGACCAGGTGAAAGACCGCGTGGCGGAACTGGTGAAGCGCAACAAGGCGCTGCAGGCAGCGAAGCTGCAGGGCGAGAAGCTGCTGGTTGAGCTGAAGCAGGGCAAGGGCGACGAGGCGATGAAAGCCGCCGGCCTGAGCTTTGGCGCCGTGCAGAAGATGGCGCGCGCGCCGGAAGACAGCCAGCTGGTAGAGAGCGTGTTCGCGCTGCCGCACCCGCAGGACGGTAAACCGGTATACGGCATGTCGCAGGATCGTCAGGACAACGTGGTGCTGATCGCGCTCGATGCGGTGAAGCCAGGCACGTTGCCGGAAGACGAAATGAAAACCTTCGTCGGCAAAATGGAAGAGGGCGCGACCGGCGTCTCCTTCGATTCGCTGCTGGCGAGCCTGCGTAAAGAAGCCGAGATCAAAATGGGCGCCGCTGAGCAACAGCCTCAGTAATCGCCGCATTTTTCTGCAACGCAGTGCAACAAACAAAGGCCGCTTTCGCGGCCTTTTCCACATCTGATATCCGCCGATTGCTGAATATCCGCCGCCGCGGCAAGGTAGCCGTGCTGTCACACACAAGGAGGATACAGCATGCAACATTCAGAGAAAAAAGCGTTTTTCGGTTACCGTCGTCACGTTAACGCCGCGCTGACCGCGCTGTTGTTATGCCTGGCTGGGCCGGCCGCCGCGGTGAATAAAGCCGAGGCGCCGGCCCCCATGCTCTCAGCACCGGGGAGCAATGGCGGGCAATCGGTGATGACCAAGACAGCTGAAGAAACGGCGGTCAGCATCAATCAGGCTACCGCCGAACAGCTGGCCGCCGCCTTGAGCGGCGTCGGCCTGAAGAAGGCGGAAGGCATCGTGCGCTACCGCGAGCAGAATGGGCCATTCACCCAGGTTGAGCAGTTGCAGGAGGTGCCGGGCATCGGGCCGGCGCTGTTTGAGAAGAACCGCGCCCGGCTGAAAATGTGATCCCGGTCGCGGCTGCGTGGCAAAATGCCGCTGAGGCCGAAACTCCTCTGCTACATTTTACAGGTCTTACCAGTTTGGCGCGTTGACCAAACGGGCGAGGGAGCCAGCGCGGCTCCCTCTTTCTGTAATCACCAGGCAGGAGCGATCGTTCCCTATGCAAACCTTTATCAAAGTTCGCGGTTATCATCTTGATGTTTACCAGCACGTTAACAATGCTCGCTATCTGGAGTTTCTGGAAGAGGCGCGTTGGGAGTGGCTGGAGAACGAGGCCGGGTTCCGCTGGATGACGGAAAACAACATCGCTTTCATCGTGGTGAACATCAATATCAATTACCGCAGCCCGGCGGTATTGGGGGATAAGCTGCGTATCGACAGCCAGATGGTGCAGCTCAACGGCAAGAGCGGCGTGCTGAGCCAAAAGGTGACGCAGGATCCGGCGGGGACGCCGGTGGCCGACGCGCTGCTGACTTTCGTGTGCGTCGATCTGAAAACGCAGCGTGCGCTGCCGCTCGAGGGGGAGCTGCGTGCGCATCTGGAGGCGCTTGTGCCGCAGGAAAACTCACGGTAAACGGGGGGAGAACGGGCGGCAGAAGCTGCCGCCGTCACTGCCTCAGGCCAGACCGGCCTTTTGTTTCAACGCCGCCATCACTTCCGCCTGATTGGCGCGATACTGCGTCAGGCCATTGGCGCGCAGGTTGCAGGCGGCGCACTCGCCGCAGCCGTCACCCTTGATGCCGTTGTAGCAGGTCAGCGTATCCTGGCGCACGCGATCCAGCTGGTGGTAATAGTCCGCCAGCGCCCAGGTCTCGGCCTTGTTCAGCCACATCAGCGGCGTTTCGAAGCGGATATCGCGGGCGATGCCCAGCGTCACCGCCTTGTTCAACGCTTTAACGAATTCGTCGCGGCAATCGGGGTAGCCGGAGAAATCGGTTTCACACACGCCGGTGATCACCGCTTCCGCTTCCACCTGGTAGGCGTAGATCGCCGCCAGCGTCAGGAACAGGATGTTGCGGCCCGGCACGAAGGTGCTCGGCAGCGCATTTTTCTGATTGGGGTCGTAGGCGGGAACCGGGATATTGTCGCGCGTCAGGCTGCTGACGGCCAGCTCGTTGAGCAGCGTTACGTCCAGCACCTTGTGCGCCTTGGCGCCGAGGGCCACCGACAGCTCCTGAGCCACTTCAATCTCGGCGCGATGGCGCTGGCCGTAATCGAACGTGACGCAGTGAACTTCGTCATACTGTTGCAATGCCTGGATCAAGCAGGTCGTGGAGTCTTGTCCACCGCTGAAAACGACAACCGCGCGCTTCATAAAATCACCTTTTTGGGCTTTGGCCTCTCCCGATACACATTCGGGCGGCAGGATAAAATTGCGTTGCGGCGACAATAGTAGCAGAAAGGGCCGCCAGGCGCAGGGCGGTTCGGCTCAGGCCGGGGCGTCGTCCACCGGCGGCGGCAGCCACGCCTGGCAAAAATCGAACCAGCCGTGGGCGGTCAGCGTGACGCCATGCATGCGCGGCGGCGCGCTGATCTGATACTGGTAGTGAAACAGCGGCGTGATGATGGCGGCGGCCATCAGCCGTTGATAATAAGCCTGCAGTTGTGCGAAGCGCGGTTGCTGCGCCTGCAACTGCTGGATCTGCCGCAGCGTCTCCTGTTGCTGTTGCCAGCGGCTTTCCGTCAGGATGCCGCGCCACAGCGTATCCTGCCGCAGCCAGCTCTCCAGCGTCGCCTCGGGCGCTTCGCCGATCAGGTTGTCCGCCAGCAGCAGGTCGGCCTGGGCGATCTGTTCCTCGCTTTGCCAGCGCTTGCCGGCGTAGTAGCGCACTTCCAGCTCGCAGCCGTGCTGCGCGAGCAGCCGCTGTAGCGCGGCCGTCACCGTTTCCAGCTCGACCGGCGGCCGATACAGCAGCGTCAGCCGGGCGGGCAGGGCGACCTCCTCTTCGACCTGTTGGCGGGGGATGCGCCAGCCGGGCAGCATTTCATGGCTGGGGGTGATCACGCTGTTGGGGATCGGCAGATGGCTCAGCAGGCCGGATTGCTGGATCAGCATCAGCAGTTTTTGCCCCTGGGCTTCGCTCAGCACGCCGTGGCGCAGGTTCAGCGCCAAATAACACCAGCCCAGGCTCATGCTGCGCTGCACCGGCCGGGCCTGCGCCAAATCGTCTTGTTGACCGATGGTGATGCGCACCGGATGCTGGCAGCTGGTGTAGGGGGCGGCGGTGGGCAGATCGGGGGTGATCCAGTATTCGATGGTGTCCAGATACGGATGCTGCAGGTGGTAACCGGCGTGCTGTTCCAGCCGCACCAGCTGCGGTTCATTCAGCGTCAGCTTGAACGGGCCGGCGCCGATGGCCGGCAGCTCCGGGTGGGTCATCAGGCAAGGTAGCTCCGCCAGCCGGTGGGCCAGCCAGTAATCCGGCAGATGCAGATCGAACTGAACGCACAGCGGATGCGGCAGGCTGATGCGCGCGACGTTGGCCAGGCTCGGTTGGCTGCGCGGGTGGTGTTGCAGTTTTTCCAGCGTTTGCAGCAGCTGGTGGCCGGTCAACGGTTCGCCGTTGTGCCAGCGCAGCTGGCTGCGCAGAAAGAAGCGCCAGCGCAGGCCGCGATCGCTAATCTGCCAATGGTGCGCCAGATCGGGCTGCGGTTCCGGGTTACCGGTCATCAGGCGCGTCAGTCCGGCGTGCAGGGTCGACACCAGGTGTTGCTCGGCGCGGCCGGTCAGCGTGAGCGGGTCGAGCGTTTCCAGCGTGCGGTAATAGGGAATGCGCAGCGTCGGGCTGCCGGCCTGCCATTGCCCGCCGAGGTGCGGGCTGAGCAGATCCTGCAGGTGCTGCGGATCGAGCTGCGCCATCTCCAGCGCCCCCTGATGGTTGCCCTGTTGCAGCAGCTGTTGCAACAGCTGCGCGCGCAGTTCATCCGGGGTTTTCAGGCAATGCAGGCGGGCGCGTTTGCCGCGGCCGGGCTGCGAATGCCAGCTCAGCCAGCCCTGATCCTGCAGCTGTTGCACCAGCGTGCGGGCGTGCCGCTCGCTGCAGTAGAACATCGCCGCCAGCTCGCCGATGGTCACGGCGACCGGCGCGCTGCCGAGCTGATGGTACAGGCGTTGATATTGGCTGAGGCGATGAACCAGGCGCATGGGCAGAAATCCGGAACGGTTTTTTCAAATTGTTCACTATTACTTCCGCAAATACCATTCCATACTGCACGGATTGTAATCGCGTTCACATTCAAGAGGTCTTTATGTATCGCCTGGCAGCTTTCGATATGGACGGCACGCTGTTGATGCCGGATCACCGGGTTGGCCCGGAAACGCTGGCGGTGCTGAACCAGCTGGTGAAACGGGAGATGGTGGTGACGTTCGCCACCGGGCGGCACTACCTCGACGCGCAGCCGATCATGGCGCAGCTGGGGCTGCAGGGCTACCTGATCACCGGCAACGGCACGCGGGTGTATGACAACCGCGGCCAACAGCTGCACGCTACCGATCTGCCGGCGGCGGTCGCCGAAGAGGTGCTGCATCATCATTGGCGCACCAGCGCCAGCATGCACGTGTTCCGCGACGAAGGCTGGCTGACCGAGTTTCCCGTGCCGGAAGAGATGCTGCGGGCGCACCACCTGAGCGGCTTTCGTTTTCAGCTGGCCGACGTGCGCCGCCTGCCGGCGTTCGGCAACAGCAAGGTGTGCTTTGTCGCGCCGCACGAGGAGCTGCTGGCGTTGCAGGTGCAGCTGCGGGCGCAGCTGGGTGACGAGGCAGACCTGTGCTTTTCCGCCTACGATTGCCTGGAGGTGCTGCCGCTCGGTTGCAATAAGGGCACGGCGCTGGACCGGCTGAGCCGCCATCTGGGGCTGACGATGGCCGACTGCATGGCGTTCGGCGACGCGATGAACGACAAAGAGATGCTGGGGGCGGTGGGGCACGGCGTGGTGATGGGCAACGCCCTGCCGCAGCTGAAATCCCTGCTGCCGCAGCTACCGGTTATCGGCCATTGCCAACAGCAGGCGGTGGCCCACTATTTACAACATTGGCTGCGTTCACCTTGCCTCACCTATTCCCCCGAAGAATGAGGTTCTCCTTACAGCCGGCCGGGTATGACTACCCGGCTTTTTTTTATCCGCAGCCTGGCGTTACAAATCCGCCAGCTGCGCCAGATACGGCTGCAGATCGCCGATGTTGTTGCTGACCCATTCCGGGTTGTAATAGGTATCCAGATAACGCTCGCCGCTGTCGCACAGCAGGGTGACGATCGACCCTTGCTCGCCGTTTTCGCGCATCTGTTTCGCCAGCTGCAGCGCACCCCAGACGTTGGTGCCGGTGGAAGCGCCAACCTTGCGGCCGAGCACGCCTTCCAGCCAGTGAATGGTAGCGACGCTGGCGGCATCCGGCACCCGCAGCATGTTGTCGACCACCGACGGGATGAACGACGGCTCGGCGCGCGGGCGGCCGATGCCTTCGATGCGGCTGCCGCAGCTGCCGATCAGCGTGCGATCGCCGTGGTGGAAGCAGTCATAGAACACCGAATTTTCCGGATCGACCACCGTCAATTGCGTATCGTGCCCCTGATAGCGGATGTAGCGCCCCAGCGTGGCGGAGGTGCCGCCGGTGCCGGCGCTCATCACGATGTGTTTCGGCACCGGGAAGGGTTCGCGCGCCATCTGGCGGAAGATGCTGTCGGCGATGTTGTTGTTGCCGCGCCAGTCGGTGGCGCGCTCGGCGTAGGTGAACTGATCCATATAGTGGCCGTTCAGCTCTTTCGCCAGCTGTTCGGAGGCGGCGTAGATCTGGGCGGCGTGATCGACGAAGTGACAGCGGCCGCCGTAAAAGGCGATCTGTTCCACCTTGCGGCGCGCGGTGCAGGACGGCATCACCGCGATGAACGGCAGGCCGATCAGACGGGCGAAGTAGGCTTCGGACACCGCGGTGCTGCCCGAAGAGGCCTCAATGATGGTGGTGTTTTCGGTGATCCAGCCGTTGCACAGGCCATAAAGGAACAGCGAGCGCGCCAGACGGTGTTTCAGGCTACCGGTCGGGTGGGTGCTCTCATCTTTCAGATACAGGCAGATGCCGGGAAACGCCGGCAGGTTCAGGCGAATCAGGTGCGTATCGGCGGAGCGCTGAAAATCCGCTTCTATTTCACCGATAGCATATTTTACCCAAGAGTTTGTCATGATTTGGCCTCAGAATAGGGGGCTGGTTTATGGCGTAGCATAGCCTGTCGGCAGGAAAAAAGGATTGCCATTTTCCCTGTTTAATCGCCTAATGGGAGAAAATTTTTCTCCTGGTGGCCGCTATGTTAGATAAAACAGACCGTAAGCTGCTGTGCATGCTGCAGCAAGACTGCACCCAGTCGCTGCAGGCGCTGGCCGATGCGGTCAATTTGACCTCGACGCCGTGCTGGAAACGCCTGAAGCGCCTGGAAGACGAGGGCTATATCCGCGGCCGGGTGGCGCTGCTGGATAACGAAAAGCTCGGCCTGGGGCTGACGGCGTTCGTGCTGATCAAGACCCAGCAGCACAGCAGCGAGTGGTATCAGGCGTTTGTACAGTTGACCAGCCAGATGCCCGAGGTGCTGGCGTTCTACCGCATGGCGGGGGAGTACGATTACCTGATGCAGGTCGAAGTGGCGGACATGAAAAGCTACGACGGCTTTTATAAGCGCCTGGTGAACGGCGTGCCGGGCCTCATCGACGTCACCTCGAGCTTTGCCATGGAAAAAATCAAATACACCACTGCATTGCCGGTGCCGGAGTGAAAAGTTCACCGGACGGGCGGCTCAACGGTGGTATCCTGCTCCGCTGAAGCAGAAAAAGAGACAAATCCCATAAAATCCTGGAATCAAACTGCGTGAGATTATTTGCTCAAATCGGCTGGTACTTCCGCCGGGAGTGGCGCCGCTACCTCGGGGCGGTGGTGCTGCTGATCGTCATCGCCATCCTGCAACTGTTGCCGCCTAAGCTGGTCGGCATCATCGTGGACGGCGTCACCGAAAAACAAATGTCTACCGGCGTGCTGATGGCCTGGCTCGGGCTGATGATCGGCACCGCGATCGTCGTTTACCTGCTGCGCTATGTGTGGCGGGTATTGCTGTTCGGCGCGTCCTACCAACTGGCGGTCGAGCTGCGCGAGAACTTTTACCGCCAACTCAGCCGGCAAAACCCGGCGTTCTACCTGCGCCACCGCACCGGCGATCTGATGGCGCGCGCCACCAACGACGTGGACCGCGTGGTGTTCGCCGCCGGCGAAGGCGTGCTGACGCTGGTGGATTCGCTGGTGATGGGGTTGGTGGTGCTGGTGGTGATGAGCACCCAAATCAGCTGGCAGCTGACGGTGCTGGCGTTGATCCCGATGCCGCTGATGGCGATCGCCATCAAATATTACGGCGACCAGCTGCACCAGCGCTTTAAATCGGCGCAGGCGGCGTTTTCCAGCCTGAACGATCAGGCGCAGGAAAGCATGACCAGCATCCGCATGATCAAGGCCTTTGGGCTGGAAGATCACCAATCCAACCGCTTTGCCGAAGTCGCGGCGCAGACCGGCGCCAAGAACATGCACGTGGCGCGGGTGGATGCGCGCTTCGATCCGACCATTTATATCGCCATCGGCGCCTCTAACCTGCTGGCCATCGGCGGCGGCAGCTGGATGGTGGTGAACGGTTCGTTGACGCTCGGGCAGCTGACCAGCTTTGTGATGTACCTCGGCCTGATGATCTGGCCAATGCTGGCGCTGGCCTGGATGTTCAACATCGTCGAGCGCGGCAGCGCGGCCTACAGCCGCATCCGCAGCCTGCTCGACGAGGCGCCGGCGGTGCAGGACGGCCCGCAGGCGCTGCCGGCCGGGCGCGGCGTGCTGGACGTGGATATCCGCGCGTTCCACTACCCGGAAAACCCGCACCCGGCGCTGCATGATGTGGCGCTGACGCTGAAACCAGGGCAAATGCTGGGGCTGTGCGGGCCGACCGGGGCCGGCAAATCGACGCTGCTGTCGCTGATCCAGCGCCAGTTCGACGTCGATCAAGGGCAGATCCGCTATCACGGCCTGCCGTTGCCGCAGGTCAAACTCGACGACTGGCGTTCGCGGCTGTCGGTGGTGAGCCAAACGCCGTTCCTGTTCTCCGATACCGTGGCGAACAACATCGCACTGGGCCATCCGGGGGCGACGCAGGCGCAGATCGAACAGGCGGCGCGGTTGGCCAGCGTCCATGAGGACATTCTGCGGCTGCCGCAGGGCTATGACACCGAGGTGGGCGAACGCGGCGTGATGCTGTCGGGCGGGCAGAAACAGCGCATCTCCATCGCGCGCGCGCTGCTGCTGGATGCGGAGATCCTGATCCTCGACGATGCGCTATCGGCGGTGGATGGCCGTACCGAACACCAGATCCTGCACAACCTGCGTAGCTGGGGGCAAGATCGCACGGTGATCATCAGCGCGCACCGGCTGTCGGCATTAACCGAGGCCAGCGAAATCCTGGTGATGCAGCACGGCGGCGTGGCGCAGCGTGGCGATCCGGCGGCGCTGGCGGCGCAGCCGGGCTGGTATCGCGATATGTACCGCTATCAGCAGCTGGAAGCGGCGCTGGACGAAGCGCCGGAAAACGGCGAGGAGGCGTTGGCCGATGAATAAAGTGCAAAAGCTGTGGCCGACGCTGAAGCGCCTGCTGGCCTACGGTTCGCCGTACCGCAAACCGTTGGGGGTGGCGGTGCTGATGCTGTGGGTGGCGGCGGCGGCGGAAGTCGCCGGGCCGATCCTGGTGAGCTATTTTATCGATAATTACGTCGCCAAAGGGCAACTGCCGCTGATGATCGTCGGCGGGCTGGCGGCGGCCTACATTCTGCTGGAGCTGCTGGCGGCGGCGCTGCATTACTTCCAGGCGCTGCTGTTCAACCAGGCGGCGGTAGGCGTGGTGCAGCGGCTGCGCACCGACGTGATGGACGCCGCGCTGCGCCAGCCGCTCAGCGCCTTCGACACGCAACCGGTCGGGCAATTGATCTCGCGCGTCACCAACGACACCGAAGTGATCAAGGACCTGTACGTGATGGTGGTCTCCACGGTGCTGAAAAGCGCCGCGCTGATCGGCGCCATGCTGGTGGCGATGTTCAGCCTCGACTGGCGCATGGCGCTGGTGGCTATCTGCATCTTCCCGGCGGTGTTCGTGGTGATGGGCATCTATCAATATTACAGCACGCCGATTGTGCGCCGGGTGCGCAGTTATCTGGCGGACATCAACGACGGTTTCAACGAAGTGATCAACGGCATGGGCGTGATCCAGCAATTCCGCCAGCAGGTGCGCTTCGGCGAGCGCATGAGCGCCGCCAGCCAATCGCACTATCTCGCGCGCATGCAGACGCTGCGGCTCGACGGTTTTCTGCTGCGGCCGCTGCTCAGCCTGTTTTCGGCGCTGGTGCTGTGCGGTTTGCTGATGTTGTTCGGCTTCAGCGGTGAAGGCGTGATTGGCGTCGGCGTACTCTATGCCTTCATCAACTACCTGGGGCGTTTGAACGAACCGTTGATCGAACTGACGTCACAACAGTCGATCCTGCAGCAGGCAGTGGTGGCCGGCGAACGCATTTTCGAACTGATGGATCGCAGCCAGCAGAGTTACGGTACCGACGATAGTCCGTTGGCCGGCGGCCGCATCGACATCACCGATCTGAGCTTCGCTTACCGCGCGGACAAAAAGGTGCTGCAGCATATTTCGCTGTCGGTGCCGTCGCGCGGCTTCGTGGCGCTGGTCGGGCACACCGGCAGCGGCAAGAGCACCTTGGCCAACCTGCTGATGGGCTATTACCCGGTCAGCGAGGGAGAAGTGCGTCTCGATGGCCGCCCGATCTCCAGCTTGTCGCACCGCACGCTGCGCCAGGGCGTGGCGATGGTGCAGCAGGATCCGGTGGTGATCGCCGATTCGGTGCTGGCCAACGTCACGTTGGGGCGCAATATCGAGGAAGACGCCGTTTGGCGAGCGCTGGAAACGGTGCAGCTGGCGGATCTGGTGCGTGGCTTCCCGCAGGGTATTCACACCCGACTGGGGGAGCAGGGCAATAACCTGTCGGTTGGGCAGAAACAGCTGCTGGCGATGGCGCGGGTATTGGTGCAGGCGCCGCAGATCCTGATCCTCGACGAGGCGACCGCCAACATTGACTCGGGCACCGAACAGGCTATCCAGCGCGCGCTGCGTGCGATCCGCGAGCACACCACGCTGGTGGTGATCGCTCACCGCCTCTCGACGATTGTCGATGCCGATTCCATTCTGGTGCTGCATCGCGGCCAGGCGGTGGAGCAGGGCAACCATCAACAGCTGCTGGCGCAGCAGGGGCGCTACTACCAGATGTATCAGCTGCAGCTGGCGGGCGAGCAGTTGGCGGAAGCGGTGCGCGAGGAGAGCCAACCCGCCTGATCCCACGGGCCGCGATCGCGGCCCTTATTTTTCCCAACGCACCACAAGCAGGCAACTCCGCCAGGCTACGCCCCCTTTCTGCACTTTTTCGACGCGACACGCACCAAATCAGTGCGCATTATTTAACCCATTCAAGGTATCGGTACTGCGCCGCGCCGCGGCGGCGCCCGCGTGTCTGCTAATCCGCTGAATCGCCATGCAAAATAAAATTTGGCACAGCCCTTGCTACATATGACGCGTACCAGGGGTGAGTTTGGGCTTAATTCGTGGAGGGGCAATATGAAGCTGGTGACCGTGGTAATCAAACCGTTCAAGCTGGAGGACGTGCGCGAGGCCTTGTCCTCCGTGGGTATTCAGGGGTTGACCGTAACCGAAGTGAAGGGCTTTGGCCGCCAGAAGGGGCACGCCGAGCTGTATCGCGGCGCCGAATATAACGTCAATTTCCTGCCCAAGGTCAAAATCGATATCGCCATCGCCGACGATCAGTTGGATGAAGTGGTTGATGTGATTAGCAAAGCCGCCTACACAGGCAAAATCGGCGACGGCAAAATTTTCGTTGCCGAGTTGCAACGTGTGATCCGCATTCGCACCGGCGAAACCGACGAATCGGCACTGTAACCGCGAACTCAGTTAAGTGATGGGGATGGATTGATAATGAAAAGACTGTTATCCATGTTGGGCCTGAGTTCGGTAACCCTGGTTCCTTCTTTGGCACTGGCCGCCCCGGCGGTCGCCGATAAGGCCGACAACGCCTTTATGATGATCTGCACCGCGTTGGTGCTGTTCATGACGCTGCCCGGCATCGCGCTGTTTTACGGCGGCCTGCTGCGCGGCAAAAACGTGCTGTCGATGCTGACGCAGGTCACCGTCACCTTCGCGCTGGTCTGCGTGCTGTGGGTGTTGTATGGCTATAGCCTGGCGTTCAGCGAGGGCAATGCGGTGTTCGGCGGATTCCAGACGGCGATGCTGAAAGGCATCGGCATCGACAGCGTCACCGGCAGCATCAGCCAGATGATCCACGTCGCCTTCCAGGCCTCCTTCGCCTGTATCACCGTGGCGCTGGTGGTGGGTGGCTTCGCCGAACGCATTCGCTTCTCGGCGGTGCTGATCTTCGCGATCCTCTGGTTCACGCTGTCTTATCTACCGATCGCGCACATGGTGTGGGGCGGCGGTTACCTGGCCGCCGACGGCGCCTTGGACTTCGCCGGCGGCACCGTGGTGCACATCAACGCCGCCAGCGCCGGGTTGATCGGCGCCTACCTGATTGGCAAACGCGCCGGCTTCGGTAAAGAGGCCTTCAAACCGCACAACCTGCCGATGGTGTTTACCGGGGCGTCCATCCTGTATATCGGCTGGTTCGGCTTCAATGCCGGTTCCGCCAGCGCGGCCAACGGCATTGCGGCTCTGGCATTCCTCAACACCGTGGTTGCCACTGCGGGCGCCATTCTCTCCTGGACCTTCGCCGAGTGGGTGCTGCGCGGCAAGCCTTCATTGCTGGGCGCCTGCTCCGGCATGATCGCCGGGCTGGTAGCAGTGACGCCGGCGGCGGGCACCGTGGGCGTGGGCGGGGCGTTGATCATCGGCCTGGTGGGCGGCGTCGCCGGCCTGTGGGGCGTCGTAACGCTGAAAAAATGGCTGAAAGTGGACGACACCTGCGACGTATTCGGCGTGCACGGGGTGTGCGGCATCGTCGGCTGCCTGCTGACCGGCGTGTTCACCGCCTCTTCACTGGGCGGCACCGGCTACGCCGAAGGCGTGACGATGGGCCACCAGGTCTGGATCCAGCTGGTGAGCGTGCTGATCACGCTGGTGTGGTCGAGCGTCGCCGCTTTTATCGCCTTCAAGATCGCGGGCGCCATGGTGGGGCTGAGAGTGCCGGAAGAGCAGGAGCGCGAGGGGCTGGATGTCAACAGCCACGGCGAAAGCGCCTACAACCAATAAGACTCGAAGCAGGGCAGTGCGCTAAAGACTAAAATAATGATGAAGCCAAAAGGGGCGATGGAAACATCGCCCCTTTCTTTATATTACGGATCAGGCGTCGCGCTGGCGAATCACCCCTTCCTGCACGGTGGTGGCGACCAGTACGCCGTCGCGGGTGTAGATCTGGCCGCGCACAAAGCCCCGTGCGCCGGAAGCGGAGGAGCTCTCCACCGCGTACAGCAGCCAGTCATCCATGCGGAACGGACGGTGGAACCACATCGAGTGGTCAATGGTGGCCACCTGCATGCCCGGCTCGAGGAAGCCGACGCCGTGCGGCTGCAGCGCCGTCGGCAGGAAGTTAAAGTCCGACGCGTAGCCCAGCAGATATTGGTGGATGCGTTGATCGTCCGGCATGCTGCCGTTGGCGCGGAACCACACGTAGCGATGCGGTTCTTCCACGCTGCCTTTCAGCGGGTTGTGGAATTTCACCGGGCGCATTTCGATCGGCTTCTGGCCGATAAATTTTTCGCGCACTTTTTCCGGCAGCATATGCGCCAGTTTCTGGGCGATCTCCGACTCGGACAGCAGCCCTTCCGGCGGCGGTACGTCCGGCATCAGGTTCTGATGCTCGAAACCCGCTTCCGGGCTCTGGAAGGAAGCGGTCATATAGAAGATAGGTTTGCCGTGCTGGATGGCGCTGACGCGGCGCGCGCTGAAACTGTTGCCGTCGCGCAGGGTTTCCACGTCGTAAACGATAGGCTTGCTGCTGTCGCCCGGGCGCAGGAAGTAACTGTGGAACGAGTGCACGCTGCGTTCGTCCGGCACCGTCTGTTTGGCGGCGTACAGCGCCTGGCCGACCACCTGCCCGCCGAACACCTGGCGCAGCCCCAGATCTTCACTCTGGCCGCGGAACAGCCCTTCTTCGATTTTCTCCAGATCCAGCAGATCGAGGAGGTTTTGCAATGCCTGGCTCATAAAGTTATTACCTTTCTAATAATCATTTTGCGCAGTGTGCGGAATATCACGGCGCGGCGTCAACATTTTGCGTTAAAGGGCCGATGAGAATGCTCTTAATCGTGGACGCCTTGGGTTGTTTAAGTGATTAATAGGCGGGGTAAAGTGGATTTATCAGTGTTTTGTGCTAGGTTTAATAGGTGAGGTGGTGAAAGCCACCAACATGTTGATAATAAAAAAGGAGACCGATCCATGAAACTCTGGCAAATCGTAGGCGGTGCCGCGGCACTGACGATCACGCTGGCGGGATGCGCGCAAAAGAGTGCTGATGTGCCTACCCAGGCGGCCGGTAACCCGGCGGCTGCGCAAACGCAGATTCAGGGCCCGGCGGTGACAGGTTCGGTTAATATACGTCAGCGCATTGCGCTGCCGCCGGACGCCGTACTGACGGTCACCCTCTCTGACGCCTCGCTGGCGGATGCACCGTCTAAAGTGATTGCACAGCGCGCGGTACGTACTGAAGGGCAGCAGGCGCCATTCAGCTTTACGCTGCCGTACAACCCGTCCGACATCCAACCGAATGCGCGTATCATTCTGAGCGCGGCGGTGACGGTCAACGGGCGACTGATGTTTATTACCGACACCATCCAGGAAGTGGTTAACCGCAACGGCACCCGTGCCGATCTGCTGCTGGTTCCGGTTCAGGGTGTGCCGATTCAGGCTGCGCCAACCGCCATGCAGTAAGCTTACTGCGGTACAGCAAGATGAAATCAGCAGCCTTTGCGCTTCGGCCAAAGGCTGTTTTGTTTTACCAGCGCCAGCCGTAGCGATCGAAATCGACCGTGCTGTGCGGGCCGAAAATAATCCCCTCCGCCAGCAATGCCTGCCGTTGCCGTTGAAAATCCTCCCCCTGCTGCGAGATCTGTCCGTGCCGGTTGATCACCCGGTGCCAGGGCAGCGTGCTGCCTTCCGGCAAACGCCGCAGCACGCCCCCGACCTGACGCGCGGCGCGCGGCGAGCCGGCCAGCCGGGCGACTTCGCCGTAGGTGGTGACTTTGCCGAACGGGATGGCGGCCACGATATGGAAAACCCGCTGGCTGAAAGAGGCGTCTTCTGGTTGCATATTGCTGTTCCTGCGTGACTCAAAACCCAGGCGAAGAGTGTGCCACAGCGCAGGTGGGTAAGAAAACAGCGGTTAACCCCGGTTGGCTTGCTATTTGATGGGGCATCGCCGATAATGCCCACCGCTTCGGAGTACAGAAGCCGTCAATGGGGGCCCTGTTGGTTCTCCCGCAACACTAACTTGTGAACTCGGTCAGGTCCGGAAGGAAGCAGCCGCAGCAGGTGACGTGTGTGCCGGGATGTAGCTGGCAGGGTCCCCACCCATTTGGGCCCCCATTTTCCGCCATCGTTCGCCCTGATTACCGGGCAGGCACGCCGCGCGAACTTTCCCTGATAACCAACCGTGGCTCGAGCTTCAGCGACGCCGGCGTTTCTCCTTTCATTTTTTTCAACAGCAATTCCATCGCGCGGTAGCCCATATCCCGCATTGGCGAGCGCACGCTGCTCAGTGCGATCGGCAACTGAGCGGCCAGCGGCGTATCGTTGAAGCCGACGATGGCGATATCGCGGCCTGGCGTCAATCCGCAGTCTCGCGCAGCGCCCATTAAGCCAATCGCCAGAAAGTCATTGACGGCGAAAACGGCGGTTGGCGGCCGCGGCCCGGAGAGCAGCGAAATGCCGACCTGGTGGCCGGATGCTGTATCGAAATGGCTGGGGATGATGTTGGCGTCCGGCATTTCAATGCCGGCCTGGCGGCAGTAACGGATAAAGCCGGCTGTTCTATCCAGGCCGGTGCTGGCGAAGGGTTCGCCGGAGACGACGGCGATGCGGCGATGACCTTGCTCGATCAGGTGCCGCGCCGCCAGCTCACCGCCGAGATAGTCATCGCACGTGACGGCGCAATGCTCGCCGGCGCGCCGACTGACCAGCACGAAAGGCACGCCTCGCGCGGCGATGTCCGCCAGAAAACGATTGTCCGACGTCAGGTGAGCGTCACCGATGATCAGGCCGTCCACCCGCCTGGCCAGCGCCATTTCCCCGCGCTCTTGTTGCGTGTTCGGCCGATCGTGGGTATTGGAGACAAAGGTGGATATGCGGTTTTTGGCCGCTGCCTCGTCAATGCCCTCGTAAATGGTGGCCAGCACCAGATCGGAAAGGCGAGGCACCAGGACGCCAATCACCTGGCTGCGCTGCGTTTTCAAGCTGGTGGCGTGTGGGTTGGGGCGATAGTTCAATTCTGCGGCGAGCTGTCTGATGCGTTGCACGGTTTCCGGCGAGGCGGCCAGAGAGGCGTCATCTTGCGAGCCGTTCAACACGCGGGAAATGGTGGAAACATGCATGCCCAGGCGAGCGGCGAGCGCTTTCAGCGTAATGGGTTTATCGGTGTTCTCCATGCTTTCCTTCTCGGCTGGGCGAATTGGCGGAAACAGCGCAGGGCGGCATGCCGCCAAGCCTCGACATCATGCCACGAATTCGATCACAACACGGCTCTTGTTTATTTATTAACCATGATGCGGCTCACGTTATTTAACAAAACAACAACAACCCGTATTGACTTGGTTGGCTTACGATCATAAACCTAGCAAACCCAAACGTTTGGGTAAAGGCGTATTGGTTAACCCAAACGTTTGGGTTGATGATAAAAACAATCGGGGAAAAGAGAATGAACGAGAATAACAAAACGTGTGTCAGTCCGGTGCGGGTTGCCGTCGTTCAGTTCGATCCGCAGGTGGGCACGGAGAACCGCGAACGCAACTTGCGATACGGGCTGGGGCTGGCGCAGCAAGCCGCTGCGGCAGGGGCGAATTTGATCGTGCTACCCGAACTGGCCAATACCGGATACCTGTTTACCCACCGGCAAGAGGCGTTCGACCATGCAGAAGAGGTGCCAAACGGCCCCAGCGTTCAGGTTTGGATGGACTTCGCCAGAAAGCACGATGTTTATCTGGTCGCCGGCGTGGCGGAGCGCGATGGCGCACAGCTGTACGACACTGCCGTGCTGGTTGGCCCCGACGGATTCATTGGTCACTACCGCAAGGCGCACCTGTGGAATCTGGAAAAGCTGTGGTTTACTCCAGGCAATTTGGGTTTCCCGGTGTTCGATACGCCGATAGGGCGTATCGGCATGCTGGTGTGCTGGGACATCTGGTTCCCGGAGGTGCCCCGCCTGTTGGCGCAGCAAGGCGCAGATATCATTTGCAGCGTGAACAACTGGGTGTGGACGCCTCCGCCGCTGTTTGATGAAGCCGGCCGCTGTATGGCGTCTTATCTGACGATGACCGCCGCACACGTCAACAATGTCTTTATCGCTGCGGCGAATCGGGTGGGGAGCGATCGCGGCGAACGTTTCCTGGGGTGTTCGCTGATTGCCGGCACCAACGGTTGGCCGATCGGCGCGATCGCGTCGGCGGAAGATGAAACCATTTTATATGCGGATATCGATCTGTGCGCGGCCCGCAGCGCACCAATCTGGAACAGCCTGAACGACCTGCATCGCGATCGCCGCACCGATGTTTACGACGCGATGTTGGGTTATCGCATTCATCCAGCGTTCCCTCGGTGAGGCGGCCCTTATGGAGAACAGGTCGGTTTCAATCCGGGGAATAAAATGCGGGACGGTGGCGCTGAATATCGCGGCGGCCGCCGCGCTGGCGGCCGCATTGGCGCTCGCCGCGCAGCTGGCGACGGCGGTGGGGCGCACGGCGCATTGGCCCGATTACACGTCGATGTTGGCGCAGTGGCCGGCGCCGTTAGCCTGGCTGAGGTGGGTGCTGGGGGATATGAGCGAGGCGACGTTCTACAAACATGAGCTGGCCTCTCTCGGCATGTTGGCTGGCGGCGCGCTGGCCTGGCGGGCGTGCCGCAGGGGCAGTCAATGGCAGGGGTTCGCCATTTCTTATGCGACGGGGCTGTGGCCTTGGCTGCTGCTCAGTTCAACGCTGGGATTGGTGCTCAGCAACCTGTTATGGGGATGGACGATCCGCGACGGGCAAGGGTGGCAACCGACCTTTGTCGCCTTTGTTTCACTGCCGGCCGCGACGGTGCTGATGTATGGCCGGGGATGGAAAATAACCGTCGTTGGCGCGGTGCTGGGGGCATTGTTGGTGACGCCGTCGTCGCTGTTGTTGGTTAATTTTGTCTTTGCGCCGTTGGCGCTGCCGGGCGTGATCGGCAACGTTGGCGGCATGGCGTTGGGAAGCGTGGTTGCGTTTATGCTGTATCGCCGCCTGCCGTGGCTGACGACCCACGACAACGCGCCGCAGATCGTCGCCGCACTGCCTCCCGAACAGGTTTTTGGGCCGGTCTGGACCGTGCGCAGGATGCTGGCGGACTTTACCGAATCACCTTTTTTCGGCAACGAGTGGGCGAGCGCCGGCCTCATTGCGGGGGTATTGTTGGCCACCGCGCTGAACGCCTTGTCGCCCGCTTACGGTTCCGGACTTCTGGCGGAAATCTTGACGGCTCAGGCGCTGGCCGCCGCGATTGCTGTCGTGGTCTGGCGCCGTCAGTGGATTGCCCAAGGCTGGTATCCCACCTACATCCCGGTGGTGTCGGTGGCGCCGGCCGCCGTGTTGGCCTACGGCGGCACCGCGACGGCGATCGTCGGTGGAGCTTTGCTGGGGGCGCTGTTGGGACCTCCTTTGGCTGCGGCATTTGCTCGCCGTTTGCCCAAGGACTTTCACCCTTATGTGGGCAATGTGTTGTCGATGGCGTTCAGCACGTTGCTGATCGTGCCGGCGTTGGGGCTGTTGCCGGGGAGCGGCGGGCATTAACGGCCGCGTTCATCGTTTTATCTGTAGGAATTCACTATGTCGCTAACGACTCCGAATGTTGCTTTAACAGACGGTTATTTTGCGGGAAAAAGCCTGGAACAGCTGGCGCAGGCGCTGCGCAGCCGGCGAACGAGCGCGGTTGAGCTGACAGAACACGCGTTGGCCGGCATCGCCGCGATCGAGCCTGAGCTGAATACCTTCACCCATATCGCCGCGGAACAGGCCCGGCGCAGCGCTGCCGAGGCGGATACCCTGCTAGCGGCGGGGAAGGATTTGGGCATATTGCACGGGGTGCCCGTCGGCATTAAGGACAACATTATGACGGCCGGTATGCCAACGACCATGGGGTCCGCGCATTTTCGGGACTTTGTGCCGGAACAGGACGCCGACTGCGTTGCGGCCTTAAAAAAAGCCGGCGCCATCATACTCGGTAAGACGACGACGCACGAGTTTGCCTATGGTCCGACCGGCGATTGCGCTTTGCAGGGGGCGACCCGTAATCCCTGGGACAAGTCGAAAATGACGGGGGGCTCGAGTTGCGGCAGCGCCGCTGCGGTGGCCGCCGGCATTGTGCCCGTCGCGTTGGGCACGGATACCGGCGGTTCGGTGCGGATCCCCGCTGCGTTGACCGGCACGGTGGGGTTTAAGCCCAGCTATGGCGCCATCTCAACCGAGGGGGTTTTTCCGCTCTCGCGCAGCCTGGATCATGTGGGGATCATCGCCGGCTCTCCCGCCGACGTCGCCGCCGTTTACGCGATATTGGCGCCCGACGATGCGCCGTCGCCTGCGGCCGATGTCGCTGGGCTGCGGCTGCATTGGGTGCCGCCAGCGGCTTTTGGCCCGCAGGATCCGCAGGTCGTCGCGCTGGCGGAGGCTTGGCTGCGCGCAGCCTGTGGGCGGAGGTTGCCGTCGGCCGTCGAGATCGCCCCGTGGGCAAGCGAGATGCAGTTGGTTCTTGGGCAGATACAAAAGAGTGAGGCCTATGAGGTGCACGCCGAGCGCGTGGCCGAGTGGCCGGAGCGCTTTCAACCCGAAGTGTTGCAGCGGCTCATCGCTTCGCGCGAGGTCAGAGGATGGGAATATGTGCGTGCGCTGGCGCGTCGCGAGGCGCTGTCGCGCCGTTTCGCGCGCGTGTTCGAATGCTGCGATGTGCTGCTGATGCCGACGGTGCCCGTTTGCGCGCCTGCGTTGCATGCGCGGACGCTGTTTCTCGGCGGGCGCGTCTGCGGCGTTCGCGACGCACTGCTCAGCCTGACCAGCATATGGAATCTGCTGGGGCTGCCGGCGATCACTATCCCGTGCGGGTGGCTGAACGGGCTCCCTGTGGGGTGTCAGTTGATCGCGGCGAAAGGGAGGGATCGGTTGCTGATCGACGCGGCGCGGCAGCTCCTGGCCGCCGCGCGGTGAGTGGACGACGCAAGGCGATCCGGCAGATCGCCTTGCGTGATGTAATGCGATTACACTTGGTAGTGAGGGTAATCTTCTATGTTGAATCCTCCGTTGAAGTGCGCGCCGGTGTTGTTGCAAAGATTGATGATGGTATCAATGGCGCCGCGCAGCGAAGGCTCCGTCCAGCCGGCATCGACGGAGAAAGACTCGCCGGCCAAATAGAGCCCGGAGTGCGCTGCGGTATCGCGGTTGTAGGCCAGCAGGCTCATGGCATCGGCATAGGTTCCTGCGCGGTAAAGCTTAGCGCAGCCGAGCGAGTTCGGCTCGGTGATCCAACGTACGACGCGCGCGTGCTCAGTTTGAATGTAGGGCGAAATAGGTTGGCCGATATTTTGTGAACGCAATAGAATGCGGTCCAGCTCCGCCACGCATTTTTCGACCAGAGCGGCGTCGCTGAAAGACGCCAGCTTGGTGGCGTCGTCTTCCCAAGTATAGCTGAGAAGAATACAGGGCGTTTCATAACCGCCGACGCTGTATTGATAGGCGTAAACGTCGTGAACGAAGGTATCGGTCACCAGGATTTGAGGGATTTTATTGCCGGGATCGGTGAAAAATGTCGGATCCAACGGCGCATAAACTTTACAGCTGGTTTCCCAGTGGGCGGTTTTGTAAGCGCGGGTGATGGTTTGCGGTAACTGTTGTGGTGAGAAGCCTTGCAGTTCCACGTCGACTTCCAGGATCCAGGATGGCACCGTCACCACGACCGAGTCGAAATCTTCATACGCCATTGCGGTGTCTGCGCCCACGGTATAGTGAACGCGAATGCCGTTTTCCCGCTTCTCGATGCGCTTCACGCGCTGCTGCGTGCCAAACCCGGCCTGGCGCTGCATGGCGTGCTCATAAAACGACAGCGCCTTGCCCTGCGGCGGCAGGAATAGCATGCAGTCGTCAAACGTGCGCACCCCACGATAGCGGGGGCCTTCAAAACGGCGGCCATAGGCATCCGGCAGCGTCAGCGCCTCGGCAAAGGGGCCGGGATTAAAGGCACCGTCTGGATCATAACGCCCGTGGATGAGTTGCAGCTGGCTGCCGAAACCGAATATCGCCGTGCGCAAGGGGTAGAGGGTGCAAACATCGTAGAAGGCGCCCCAACTGCCATCGCCAAAGCCGATGGAGTAAAAAATGTTGGACTCTTCATCGCTCATTGCCAGCCCGCCGAAGTTTCCCGGGTTCTCCGGATCCCAATGCTCGATGGCCGGCGCCTTGACAAAGTCGCGGAAGGCCGTGCGGGAATAGGTCTCGACAATGGCTTGCCACATGACCTCCCAATCGTCTGAACCATAAGTTTCACTGACTTTGTCGACCATTAGTTTTTCAAACGTCTTCCACTTGTCGAATACCGCCTGCAGTTGAGCGGTCGGCGGCGGCGTCGTGCCATCCGGGTTGACCCATACCTGCATGATAGGTTCAGCGCCGCCGTGCACCAAGCCTTCTTGCAGGTAAATGCCGGTTGACGCGACCCATCGCGTGCCGGGGTTGGGGAAATCTTGAATCGAAAGCCCAAATTCACTGGCGTAGTAGGCCAGCAGCGAGCAGCCATCGTCAGGCGTTTCTCCGGCCAGATTAAAGTAAGGCATGCGCATCGCCGCCATCTCGAAGGGGGCGTAGCGGGTTGCCAATCCCTGGTTTGCGACGTCGGTAATGGTGTAATGGCGGCCGGCGATGCGGTCGCCCGCTTCCATGACGGTCACGTTATTGAAGCCACAGCGATACAGTTCGCGCGCCGCCGTCAGGCCGGTGATGCCTGCGCCTATAATGCAGATTTTATGGTCTGGCGCCGTCGCCTGAGCAATACCGCCGGTTTGCTCTACCAGCCGACGGTAATCGAACGACAAATCGGGCGGGTTTGGATAACGGCCACCCCAGGCGCCGGAGGTATGCAGTTTTTGCGCGGCGGCCAGTTGTGCGGCGCGCTGTGCGGGATAGTTATAGCTGCTGCCAATCGTCATCGTGTTTCCTTTAGGGTTGGGTTTAGGTTTTTAGACGCTATCAGCAGTTGAATATAGTGCTTTTTGTTTATGATTACTTACTTGTTTGGCGCTAAATGATCCAGATCAACCCGCGTTGAAATTTGGTGATTCTGGCTGGATGAAAGTTATTTAATGTATTATTTGCTGTTATTTTTGTATTTTTTTGATTTTTTGGTGCTGATTCTGATTTTTTGGTAATTATTTTAATGATTATAGTTTCTAATGTTTTTTGCGGGCGAGTGAAGGGCGCATGTGCGTTGAAAGAAGCGTAGGTGTGATGCGGCTCATCGTGCGGAGACAAGTGAGCCGATGAGACTTTTTGGCACGGATATTCAGGAAAAAGGTAAGGTGGTCGTGTGCAGCTATGAGCGGCTCAATGAGCTGCAGTGCTATCAATTCTTGCTGAACGTGCTGGATGTGTATGACTATGCAGTGATCGGTATGCCGAATAACGTGCTGAAAGTGATTGCGGCCAAAAACATCTCTCCGATCCTGACGCCGTTGATGGCAGTTCGTTTCGCCTGGCGTTTTTTCCGGCCTAAGGTGCCCTATGGCGATATGCTGCAAGGGCACGAGAAGGGATTGGTGCATTTGCTGCACGAAATATTCTACCTGCTGATTTTCGTGGTGCTGCTCAGTGGATTCCTTATGCTGGAGCACGGCTTTGCCGTTTTCGGCGCGATCGACTTCCCTCGCCCGATAGCAAATCTCGACGTTAACCGCTTCTTTTTCGCCGTGCACCGTTATTCGTGCATCGCGCTGTCGGCCATGATCGTGCTGCACATAGCGGCGGTGATTAAACACCACTGCTTCGCCGGGCAGGCGATTTTGCGCCGCATGCTCTGATTTTACGGGGCGAACACGCCGCCCGGCGAGGCAGTGCGGCGGCGTGGCCGCGAAGGTAATAGGGAAGAGCGACGGCATGACCGTGACGCGTGTGGCCGATAAGCAGGGAGTGCGAGAGACAGCACGCGTTAATCGCGTTAAGGCGTAATACCCCGGACAGGAACAGAGAATTGTTTCTATTTATTATTAACGATAAAAATGAACGTAATTAACATTTCATTGTCAATAGGAAAAATACGTATTCAGTTTGAACATTGAAGCCGATAAAAGCATCGGCTCAACGCGTTGGGAGATGATTATCTGACATATTTCCAAACGGAGGTGGGGATTTTGTCATACAGTTTGTTCATGGTGAGCTCCGCCAGACGGTGATCGGCCGCTGAGTAAAACAGCTCCAGTTCATCATCGGAAAGCTCGTACTTATTTTTCTCAATAACACGTTCGAGAGTATCAATCGTGGTGCATTTACGTAAACGCATCAGATAGTCGGTTTTAGTCATGGTGGCCTTTAGTTTAATAACCGTAAAATAGCTCGGGAATAATTATCCCCTAAGTTTTCATTGTCGTACAGATGTCCTCTCCTGAGAACATTCTGAATAATCTCGCCTTGGTTTTTTGCCAGCGGCGCAGGTCGGAATCATTGATACCGTAGCTGCTGAACAGCGTATAGGTATCGTCGAGATATTCTTCGACTAACTCCGACAGGTCTGATTCGTCCATGTATTTAATTTTATAACTCATCACAAACGAAGCGATATGTTCGATCAACTCATTAAGCTGCAGGTTGACGGAGGACGTCGGATCGTTGACCCACCCATGGTGACTGTCTCCCAGGGTAGCGATACCTTCATCATACAAATTTTCGCACAAGAATTTGAGCTGAGCAATGTCGTGTCGCTTAGGCGAATACTCATCCATATCATCCCCTCCGTAAGTCTTAATTGCGGTGTGATAACACTATGTGAGTAAGCTGATTTACATCATGGACGGAGGCAGCTTAACGGTGGTTAAATAAACTTCCCGTAAAATGAATATAAATCATTTTTTCGCGTTTGGCCTGCAGTTATTACGTAAACTTACAATTCATCCGCAGTTGATGGCCGTGAGTTATCAATGATGTCGAAGATTAAACCCCGCTCCGTCACTCGGAACCGTACGCTGTCGTTGATGATATCTTCGCTGTTGATATCCAGGCAGGCATTAAAAATGCCCCACTTATAGCGATAACTCATTGAATAATCGCCGTCACCTTGTCGTACTATATCAAGTATTTCTAATGAATCTTCGGCATAGCGTGCGCTTTCAGAATAAAAACTCAGTTCGCTGGTCAGCGCCGGCACTAACTCCGCTATATTGTCATTAATCACTTTCTTTAATTTTTTAACAGAAAGTGCGTTGACGTCCCGGTTACAGGCAAGGGCAACAAGCATTAATCTCGGCCAACAGCAATGTTATCTGCTTATCTTACTCCTTTTTCACTCACGCCGGTAAATTTTTCGATTTACCGCTGTTCTTTACCTTATGCCAACATTTCAACCGAATGGGAATATCCCTGGATTTGATAAGGAGGCTGCGGGGGGAAGCGCCGCTGCGCGAAGGACTGTTACGTTCCGTTGCATTATTGTCGCGCCATAGCTTGAGATGTGGTAGTGGGTGTGATGTTATATTATAACTATTAACCCATCATTTTGGTCACCACATTGACTCCCTCTTCACAACATGACGCCGCGCCGTCACTGAATTCGTTGTTTACCACCTCCGCCGCCGCGCGCTGTGCGGGGGCCGTTGCGCTGCTGGCCCTGCTGTGGCTCGGCATCTTCTGGGCGGTATCGCTGCCATGATCTCCTTGCGCCAACTGGCGATAGGCTATGGCGTCACGCCGCTTTTCCCGCCGCTGAGCGGGCAGTTCAGCGCCGGTTCGTTAACCGCGGTGGTGGGCGTCAACGGGGCCGGGAAATCGACGTTGCTGAAAACGCTCGCCGGATTGTTGCCGCCGCTGGGCGGCAGTCTGAGTTTTAGTGGCGGCAAGCCACCGCGCAGGGCTTATCTACCGCAGCAGGCCGAGCTGGATCGGCAATTCCCGATCGCGGTAAGCGATCTGGTGGCGATGGGCTGTTGGCCGCAAAACGGCATGTTCGGCGGCATGAACAGGCGTGCGGCAAGCCAGGTCAATGAGGCGCTGGCGAACGTTGGCATGAGCGCGCTGGCGCGCAGCCCGGTGGGCGAACTGTCCGGCGGCCAGCTGCAGCGGGTGCTGTTTGCGCGCCTGCTGGTTCAACCGGCGCCGCTGATTTTGCTGGATGAACCTTTCACCGGCATCGACAGCGCCACCACGCAGATCCTGCTGCAGGCGATCGCGCAACTGCACCGGCAGGGGAAAACGGTGATCGCCGTGCTGCACGATATGTCGATGGTCGCCGAGCATTTTCCACAGGTGCTGTTGCTAACGCCGCAGGCTTGCCACTGGGGCGCGGCCGAGCGGGTATTGGAACAGGTGCCGAGGTATCACGCCGCCGAACGGCAGCCGGATCTGCGGGCGGTGGCGCCATGATGCTGTGGCATGGGCTTATCGATCCTTTCCTCTCTTTCGGTTTTATGCGCCGCGCGCTCATGGCGTGCCTGGCGTTGTCGCTCAGCGCCGCCCCGCTGGGCGTGTTTTTGCTGCTGCGCCGCATGAGCCTGGTGGGGGATGCCTTGTCCCACGCGGTGTTGCCGGGCGCGGCGATCGGCTATCTGATCTCCGGCATGTCGCTGGTGGCGATGGGGGTGGGCGGCTTTATCGCCGGGCTGGCGGTGGCGATGCTGTCTGGCTTGGTGAGCCGTCGCACGCCGCTGAAAGAGGACGCCAGCTTCGCCGGGTTCTACCTGGGCTCACTGGCGCTGGGGGTCACGCTGGTCTCGCTGCGCGGCTCCAGCGTGGATCTGCTGCACGTGCTGTTCGGTTCGATCCTGGCGGTGGATGCGCAGGCGATGCTGATGGTCGGAGCGATCGCCTCGGTTTCGCTGCTGGCGCTGGCGGCGCTGTACCGTGCATTGGTGATCGAGTCCTTCGACGTCACGTTCCTGCGCGTCAACGCGCCGCGCCGGTTGGCGCTGATCCACGGCCTGTTTCTGGCGCTGGTGGTGGTCAATCTGGTGGCGGGATTCCAGATCCTCGGCACCCTGATGTCGGTGGGGCTGATGATGCTGCCCGCCGCCAGCGCGCGCTTCTGGGCGCGCAATCTGCCGCAGACGCTGGCGACGGCGATGGGCATCGGCGCGCTTTCCAGCCTGATTGGGTTGGTGTGGTCCTATTACGCTTCGCTGCCCGCCGGCCCGGCGATCGTGCTCAGCGCCAGCGTCATCTTTTTCGTCTCGATCCTGTTTGGAACGCGCGGAGGCATTTACGCCTTCGCGCGCCGTTGAGAAGTGCCATTTGCAAGGAGAAAGTATGAAACGTTTACCTATATCTCTGGCGGTCGCTGCGCTGCTGGCCAGCCCATTGGCGATGGCGAAGACCGTCGACGCCGTCGCCAGCTTTTCCATTCTGGGCGATATCGTCAAACAGGTGGGGGGCGATCACGTCAAGGTCAGCACGCTGGTGGGGCCGGATGGCGATCCGCACAGTTTCGAGCCTTCGCCGCAGGACGGCAAAAAGTTGGCTCAGGCTGATGTGGTATTCGTCAGCGGACTGGGGCTGGAAGGGTGGATAGATCGCCTGGTCAGCGCTTCGGGTTATAAAGGGCAGGTGATCACCGCTTCACAGGGCATCAGCACCCGCCAGATGGAGGAGGACGGCAAAGCGATTACCGATCCTCACGCCTGGAACAGCATGAAAAACGGCGTGCAGTACGCCACCAACGTGATGAACGCCCTGATTGCCGCCGATCCCGAGGATGCCAACTATTTTCGCCAGCGCGGGGCCGAATACATTCAGCAACTGCAAAAGCTGGACCTGTGGGCCAAAACCCAGTTCGCCGCAGTGCCGCCACAGAAACGTAAAGTGCTGACCAGCCATGATGCTTTTGGTTACTTTGGGCAAGAGTATGGCGTCACCTTCCTTGCCCCGGTCGGATTTTCCACCGAGGCCGAAGCCAGCGCCAGCGACGTGGCCGGCCTGATCAAGCAGATCAAACAGGAAAAGGTCAACGCTTACTTTATCGAGAATCAGACCGATCCGCGGTTGGTGAAACAGATTGCCGCCACCACCGGCGCCAAGGCGGGCGGCGAGCTGTACCCTGAAGCGCTCTCCCGTACGGGCGGCCCGGCGGCCACCTATGAACAGGCGTTCAAACACAATGTCGACGCGCTGCTGAGCAGCATGAAGTAACCTCTGCCCCCGCCTGCCGGCGGGGACAGCTTGCAGGCACTTTCTCGCCATAAAAAAAGCCCCGTTGAGCAGCAACGGGGCTTTGCGACAGATGACACTGGGGAGTTAACGCTTTTTCTTACGTCCCTGTACCGCTTTGAATCGCGGATTGCTTTTACAGATCACATAGATGCGGCCACGACGACGCACGACTTTGCAATCCGGGTGGCGATTTTTCGCCGAACGCAATGAACTCAATACCTGCATGGGATTTCCTTGTTACTTATTGCCGATAAAGCGGCCAAAGCGCTGCTGGAAGCGCGCCGTGCTGCCTTCTTTGGAATAGTCTTTCTGCTTGCCGGTGTAGTACGGATGCGAAGCGGAAGAGACGTCTAGGGTGACATACGGCCAGTTTTCGCCGTCCAGCTCGATGGTGCGATCGGTTTTGATGGTCGATCCCACTTTAAAGTAGGCGTTGGCGCTGACGTCGTGGAAGACCACGGTGCGGTAATCGGGATGGATGCCGGGTTTCATAATGGCTCTCTCGTGTAATGTTATACTATAACAATAATTATGCGCCGACCCGGCGTCGCGATCAAGCGTAAATTGCGCCCACGAGTGAATTAATGAGAACGGTTTGCATTAAGCAACTGAAGCAAAAGAAAAAGGCCGCATGTGCGGCCTTTTCGATTATCGGGTGGAGCTCATATCACTGAGCGATCAGTGGTGCTCTACCGGATGGCTGTGTTCCAGGTCCTCGTTCTTCTTGCTGAAGCGGCGGCGAACCACCACGAAGAACACCGGTACGAAGAAGATCGCCAAGACGGTGGCGGTGATCATCCCGCCCATTACGCCGGTACCTACCGCGTTCTGTGCGCCGGAGCCCGCACCGCTGCTGATAACCAGCGGCAGAACCCCGAGGATGAAGGCCAGAGACGTCATCAGGATTGGACGCAGACGCATACGCACCGCTTCCAACGTCGCTTCGATCAGGCCTTTGCCTTCTTTCTCCATCAGATCCTTGGCGAATTCCACGATCAGGATGGCGTTCTTCGCCGATAGACCGATGGTGGTCAGCAGCCCCACCTGGAAGTACACGTCGTTGTTCATGCCGCGCATCGTCGCTGCCAGCAACGCACCGATAACCCCCAGCGGCAATACCAGCATGACCGAGAACGGCACGGACCAGCTTTCATACAGCGCCGCCAGACACAGGAACACCACCAGAATCGAGATGGCGTACAGCGCCGGCGCCTGGTTGCCCGACAGACGTTCCTGATAGGACATGCCGGTCCAGTCGTAACCGATGCCGCTTGGCAGTTTGGACGCCAGCTGTTCCATCAGGTTCATCGCTTCACCGGTACTCTTGCCCGGTGCGGCCTGGCCCAGAATTTCCATCGACGGCAAGCCGTTATAGCGTTCCAGGCGCGGTGAGCCGTATTCCCATTTCGCCGAAGAGAAGGCGGAGAATGGCACCATCTGGCCGCTCGTGCCGCGCACGTACCACTTGTTGATGTCTTCCGGCAGCATACGGAACGGCGCGTCGGCCTGTACGTATACCTTCTTCACACGACCGCGGTCGATGAAGTCGTTGACGTACGAGCCGCCCAGCGCGGTGCTCAGCGTGCTGTTGATGGTGGTGATGCTGACGCCCAGCGCCTTGGCTTTCTCCTGATCGACGATCAGTTTGAACTGCGGCGTATCTTCCAGGCCGTTCGGGCGCACGCCCACCAGCACGTCCGGATGTTGAGCAACCATGCCCAACAGCTGGTTACGCGCTTCGGTCAGTTTCTCGTGCCCCAGGCCGCCCTGGTCAATCAGCTCGAAGTCGAAGCCGGTTGCGGTACCGAGTTCGATGATCGCCGGCAGGTTGAACGGGAATACCAGGCCTTCTTTAATCTGCGAGAATGCGCCCATGGCGCGACCCGCGATCGCTTCGACCTTGTTCTCGCTCCCTGGACGCTCGCCCCAGTCTTTCAGGCTGACGAATGCCAGGCCGTTGTTCTGGCCGTTACCGTTGAAGCCGAAGCCCGCGACGGTAAACACCGAAACCACGTTGTCCTTTTCCTTGTTCAGGAAGTAGTCGGAGACTTCTTCCAGCACTTTGTTGGTGCGGGACTCGGTGGCGCCGGCAGGCAGCTGCACCATGGTCAACAGGATGCCCTGATCTTCGTCCGGCAGGAACGAGGAAGGCAGGCGCAGGAACAGCAGGCCCATGCCAACCACGATCAGCAGGTAGATGATCAGATAGCGACCGGTGCTGCGCAGGATGTTGCCCACGCTGTCGGTATAGTGATGCGTGCTTTTCTCGAACATGCGGTTAAACCAGCCGAAGAAGCCTGTTTTAACCCCGTGATCGCCTTTCGGGATCGGTTTGAGCATGGTGGCGCACAGCGCCGGCGTCAGGATCAAGGCCACCAGCACCGACAGCGCCATCGCGGACACGATGGTGATCGAGAACTGGCGATAGATGGCGCCGGTTGAACCGCCGAAGAACGCCATCGGCACGAATACCGCCGACAGCACCATGGCGATACCCACCAGCGCGCCCTGAATCTGGCCCATCGATTTACGGGTCGCTTCTTTCGGCGGCAGCCCCTCTTCGGCCATGACGCGCTCGACGTTTTCCACCACCACGATGGCGTCATCCACCAGCAGGCCGATCGCCAACACCATGCCGAACATCGTCAGGGTGTTTATCGAGAAGCCGAACGCCGCGAGTATCGCAAAGGTCCCCAGCAGCACCACCGGCACCGCGATGGTTGGGATCAGCGTCGCGCGGAAGTTCTGCAGGAACAGATACATCACCAGGAATACCAGGATGATGGCTTCGATCAGCGTTTTCACCACTTCGTTGATGGAGATCTTAACGAACGGGGTGGTGTCGTACGGATAAACCACTTTCATCCCTTGCGGGAAGAATGGCGTCATCTTGGCCAGCTCATCTTTCACACCTTTGGCGGTGTTCAAGGCGTTGGCGCCGGTTGCCAGTTTGATACCCAGACCGGCGGCAGGCTTACCGTTATAGCGAGCGGTAACGGCATAGCTTTCCGCGCCGCGCTCGATGTGAGCGACGTCGCGCAGGCGTACCTGGGAACCGTCGGTATTCACCTTCAGCAGGATCTTGCCGAACTCTTCCGGCGAAGTCAGACGGGTCTGCGCGATGATCGAGGCGTTCAACTGCTGCCCCGGCACCGGCGGCAGGCCGCCCAGCTGGCCTGCGGCGATCTGGTTGTTCTGCTCGGTGATGGCGGAGGTCACGTCCGTGGTCGTCAGCTGGTAGTTGTTCAGCTTGTTCGGATCCAGCCAGATACGCATCGCGTACTGGGCACCGAACAGCTGCACTTCACCCACGCCGGACGAACGGCTGATCGGATCCTTGATGTTGGACGCCACGTAGTCCGCAATATCGTCCTGAGTCATGTTCGGATCGTCGGAAACGAAGCCGGCCACCATCAGGAAGCTGCTGCTGGATTTTTCTACTTTCAGGCCCTGTTGCTGAACTTCTTGCGGCAGCAACGGGGTGGCCAACGACAGTTTGTTCTGGACCTGAACCTGCGCGATGTCAGGATCGGTGCCGGATTCAAACGTCAGGGTAATGGTGACGCTACCAGAGGAATCACTGGTGGAGGACATGTACATCAGGTTATCGATACCGTTCATGTTCTGTTCGATAATCTGCGTGACGGTATCCTGCACCGTTTTGGCATCTGCGCCCGGGTAGTTGGCGGAAATACTCACCGCCGGCGGTGCAATAGTGGGATACTGCGCAATAGGCAGTTTCATTATTGCAAGCACCCCCGCCAACATGACGATGATGGCGATTACCCAGGCGAAAATTGGGCGGTCTATAAAGAACTTAGCCATGTATTACAGGCTCCTTTTTATGACTTCTGCGCTTCAGACTGCGGCTGTTTTTGCGCCTGAGTGTCAACTTCCTGCACTTTTACCTGCGCGCCCGGATGCACTTTCATCAGGCCGGAGACGATCACGCGATCGCCGGCTTTCAGGCCATCGGTAACCAGCCATTTGTCGCCAATCGCCTGGTCCGCCTTCAGCGTGCGCAGCTCAACTTTGTCGTCTGCCCCTACCACCAACGCCGTCGCTTCGCCGCGCGGGTTGCGGGTGACGCCTTGCTGAGGCACCAGCAGCGCATCGCTGCGCACGCCTTCGTCCAGACGGGCGCGTACGAACATGCCCGGCAGCAGCGTATCGTTCGGGTTAGGGAACAGGGCGCGAATGGTGATGGAGCCGGTGGTCTCGTCGACGGTGACGTCGGAGAATTCCAGCGTGCCTTCCTGTGCGTATTCGGTGCCGTTTTCCAGCAGCAGTTTCACTTTAGCCTTGCCGTTTTCCTGCTTCAGCGCGCCGCTGGCCAACTCTTGCTTCAGGCGCAGGAAGTCGGTGCTCGACTGGGTGACGTCGACATACATCGGATCCAGCTGCTGCACGGTGGACAGGGCGGTCGCCTGGCCGTTGCTGACCAGCGCGCCTTCGGTCACGGCGGACTTGCCGATGCGGCCGGAGATCGGGGAGGTCACCTTGGTGTACGCCAGGTTGATGCGCGCGGTTTCCACGGCGGCCTTGGCGGCCACCACGGCGGCATCCGCCTGCTGCAGGGTGGAGACGGCGTTGTCGTAGTCCTGCTTGCTGATGTAGCTGGTACCCAGCAATGGCTTGTAGCGGTTTACCGTCACGCGTGCGATGGAAGCGCTGGCCTGTGCTTTGGCCAAATCGCCTTTCGCGCTGTCGTAGCTGGCTTGATAGGTGGCGGGATCGATTTGGTACAGAGACGTCCCGGCCTTGATATCGCTGCCTTCAACGAAGTTGCGCTTCAGGATGATGCCGCTGACCTGAGGGCGAACTTCGGCGATACGATACGCAGCGGTGCGGCCAGGAAGATCGGTAGTGATGTTGAGAGGCTCGGCCTTCAAGGTGACTACGCCCACTTCAGGCGCCTGTTGTTGGGCGCCTTGCTGTTGGGTTTCTTTATCGTTACATCCTGTTAGCACTAAGCTGCCTGAAAGCATCAGAACGGCCGCCAGAGGCGTTAACCCTCTGTTTTTGTTCATAGAAAAACCTCAAGTGTCCGATTTCAAAATGATCAATGGATCACAAGCTTTAAAACCCATTGCTGCGTTAATTATATGTGCGTGCTATGGTACATACATTCGCGAATGTATGTAAATCACACTCCCCCTAAATAACAATGCCATGGCACGAAAAACCAAACAGCAGGCGCAAGAAACCCGACAGCAAATCCTTGATGCTGCGGTGAGAGAGTTCTCTGAACGTGGCGTTGCTGCAACGTCACTGACAGATATTGCCACCGCTGCCGGGGTTACGCGTGGAGCCATTTACTGGCACTTCAAGAATAAGGTAGACCTGTTTAATGAAGTTTGGGAATCTACCGAGCCGAAAATTGACCAGCTCGAAACAGAGTATCAGGCAAAGTTTCCCGATAATCCACTGCGGGTTATCCGAGAAATTCTGATTTACATTCTGACGTCTACGGTTGAAGACGGCCGTAGGCGGGCGTTGATGGAAATTATATTCCACAAATGCGAGTTTGTCGGTGAAATGATGCCGCTGCTGGATTCGCGCAAGGTGCTGTACCTCGCCGGCTACGAACGCATTGAAGCGGTGCTGTATAACTGCATTCACCACGGGCAATTACCCGCCGATTTACATACCCGCCGCGCGGCGATCATCCTGCGCGGTTATATCACCGGCCTGATGGAAAACTGGCTGTTTATGCCGGAAAGTTTCGATCTGCGGGCCGAAGCCGAAGCGCTGGTGGACGCGTTTTTGGAAATGCTGCAGTTTTGCCCCACCTTGCGCCTCAAACCCGACGCGGCGACGCCTGACGCCGACCGCCTTCCTTTATAAGGAGAGATTTCATGTCATCAGTTGTTCTCATCGCCAATGGCGCCGCCTATGGTCATGAATCCTTGTTCAATGCGCTGCGGTTGGCCATCGCCATGAAAGAGCAGCAGAGCAGTCTCGACCTGCGGCTGTTTCTGATGTCCGATGCGGTGGTGGCCGGGCTGGCGGGGCAGCAGCCGCACGAGGGATACCACCTGCAGCAGATGCTGGAGATCCTCACCGCGCAGCAGGTGCCGGTCAAGCTGTGCAAGACCTGTGCCGACGCGCGCGGCGTCAGCCGCTTGCCGCTGGCGGACGGCGTGGCGATCGGTACGTTGGTCGAGCTGGCGCAGTGGACGCTGGCGGCGGAAAAAGTGCTGACTTTCTGATTCCGCTGCAACGGGTCATCAGCTGCAACGCTTTTGTTGTTCGTTGCCCGCCGGCGGCCGTGACACTCTTCAGGCTTCTTAACCGATCCGAAGCTAAATCATGCAGTGCTGATTGATTCTGCCTTCTCTGGCTCTGGCGCCGCTCACGTTTGTCGGCGCATCGCCGCCGCGACACGCTTTTTTTTCCTTATTATTTGCGCGCTCAGCTCGCCGGACGAAGGCGGCCAGACGGCGGGCTGATGAGCGTTGAAAGACGAAAGGGACAGCGGCGCTGTCCCTGATTACTGTCCGGCAGGCAGATAGGGAGAGGTGACGCCGGCGCGCTGCAGTTTTTCCTGATAATCCCGTTTGACGATATCCAGCGCCGCCAGCGCGGTGGCCGGATCGATCTCGTTGCATTCCAGCAGGTAAATCAAGTCTACCGCCAGCTGCAGTTCGGGTGAGGCGTTTTCCAGAGACATAGCACCTGCGCTTAATTAATGGAATGAATAACTCGCGTACCGGCAGAGTATAGTGAACCCGGCGCGCAACCGGGAATAATCATTAAAATATTGTGATAAATCTTCAAAAACCGTTTTCTTTGCGCTCGATATTGCGCTCGATGCGCGCCAGCGCCTGGCGGCAGCGCATCAGGCGCCCCTCCAGCGCCGCCAGCTCGTGCTGCAGCTTTTGCTGCGCCGCCAGCGTGGTCTGGCGGCCGAGCAGGCTTTCCCGATCCTGAATCATGGCGATCAGCCGGCGTTCATAGTCCTGATGCTCGGCCAGCTTGTGGTACAGATCGGCCTCGGGGGCTTCTTTCGGCTGGTTCTTGCGCCGCAGCGCCTGGGTGGCCAGCTCGCGCTGCAGGGCGGCGATCTGAGCCACCAGTTTTTCGGCCAGAAAGGCCACCTGGCTGGTGCGGCTGTCGTTGGCGGCGCTTTGCAGCTGGGCGAAATTCTTCTCCACCTCGGCCAGGTAGTCGCGCAGCCGCGTGCCGCGGTTGGCGAACAGGGCGGCGTCGAAGCGCGCCTGCGGGATCGGGGCGTCGCCGCGCGGGGTCACTTCGGCCGCCAGCGCCGCGATCTGCTGTGCCAACACCTGTAATAGACGCTGAGTGCTCACATAAGCTCCCTCTTGATTTCAACAGGCGTAAGCTTGCCCGCGATCCTGCCGTGAAACAAGCGCCGCACGCATATTCCGCCGGCGCGGCGCCGATGCTACAGTAGGCGGCAACCGATTGAGGAGCGAAGAGCCGCATGACGCGTGGGTTATTGATCATTTTGGGCTGGCTGGCGGTGGTGCTGGCGACGTTGGGCGTGGTGCTGCCGCTGTTGCCGACCACGCCGTTTCTGCTTTTGGCCGCCTGGTGTTTCGCCCGCTCTTCGCCGCGCTTTCATCACTGGCTGCTGCACCGCTCCTGGTTCGGCCCCTACCTGCGCCACTGGCAACAGCATCGCGCGCTGCCGCCGGGAGCGAAGTGGAAGGCGGTGCTGGTGATCGTGCTCACCTTCGCCTGTTCGCTGTGGCTGGTGAAAATCTGGTGGGTGCGCGGGCTGTTGCTGCTGATGCTGGCCATTTTGCTGACCTTTATGCTGCGCCTGCCGGTTATTGACCTGCCGCAACAAAAACAGCGCTGATTGTGCGCCGCCGGTTGCATTTGTCCGCCAGTTTGCATAGATTTGGGCGTTTTCGTGCGCGGATCGCCTGCCATTTCATCTCCGGTGTGTTTCACCCGGCGGCAGCGGGTGAGCGGCGCGCCGGTTTTCAGGCAGTTTTATCAGGCAACAATTATGACCGCTACTGCGCAGCAGCTTCAGTTTATTAAAGACAGTATCAAAACCATCCCGGATTATCCGAAGCCGGGCATCCTGTTCCGCGACGTGACCAGCCTGCTGGAAAACCCGTTGGCCTACGCCGCCAGCATCGAGCTGCTGGTTGAGCGCTATCGCGAAGCGGGCGTGACCAAGGTGGTGGGTACCGAAGCGCGTGGTTTCCTGTTCGGCGCGCCCGTCGCGCTGGCGTTGGGCGTCGGTTTCGTGCCGGTGCGCAAACCGGGCAAACTGCCGCGCGCCACGCTCAGCGAAAGCTATGAGCTGGAGTACGGCACCGACAAGCTGGAGATCCACACCGACGCCATCACCGCGGGTGACAAAGTGCTGGTGGTGGACGATCTGCTGGCGACCGGCGGCACCATCGAAGCGACCACCAAACTGATCCGCCGCCTGGGCGGTGAAGTGAACGACGCCGCATTCATCATCAACCTGCCGGATCTGGGCGGGGAAGCGCGTCTGAACAAGCTGGGCATCGACTGCTACTGCCTGGTGGACTTCGCCGGCCATTGATGCGGCATCGCCCCTTGGGCACAACGGCCTCGCGGATCGCCGCGGGGCTGTGTTAGCATGACCCTCCAGATTCCTCGACTTCTCCGGTATTAATGAGCTATCAGGTTCTCGCCCGTAAGTGGCGCCCTCAAACGTTCGCAGACGTGGTCGGCCAGGAACATGTCCTGACCGCGCTGGCCAACGGCCTCTCGCTGGGGCGGATCCATCACGCCTATCTGTTCTCGGGCACGCGCGGCGTGGGGAAAACCACCATCGCGCGCCTGCTGGCCAAAGGCCTGAACTGTGAAACCGGCATCACCGCCACGCCGTGCGGCCAATGCGACAACTGCCGCGAGATCGAGCAGGGGCGCTTCGTCGATCTGATCGAGATCGACGCCGCTTCCCGAACCAAGGTGGAAGATACCCGCGATCTGCTGGACAACGTTCAGTACGCGCCGGCGCGCGGCCGCTTCAAGGTCTACCTGATCGATGAAGTGCACATGCTCTCGCGCCACAGCTTCAACGCGTTGCTCAAGACGCTGGAAGAGCCGCCGCCGCACGTCAAATTCCTGTTGGCCACCACCGATCCGCAAAAGCTGCCGGTGACCATTCTCTCGCGCTGTCTGCAATTCCACCTCAAGGCGCTGGACGTCGATCAGATCCGCCAGCAGCTGGAAACGGTGCTGACGGCGGAGCAGATCACCAGCGACGCCCGCGCGCTGCAGCTGCTGGCGCGCGCCGCCGACGGCAGCATGCGCGATGCGCTGAGCCTGACCGATCAGGCGATCGCCATGGGGCAGGGGCAGGTGACCGCCGCCACCGTCAGCCAGATGCTCGGCACGCTCGATGACGAACAGCCGCTGGCGATCCTCGAAGCGCTGGTCAGTGCCGACGGCGAAAAGGTGATGGCTCAGGTCGCACAGGCCGCTTCGCGCGGCGTGGACTGGGAAAACCTGCTGGTGGAGACGCTGGCGCTGTTGCACCGCATTGCGATGGTGCAGCTGCTGCCTTCGATGCTCGACAATCAGTACGCCGCCGTGGAACAACGGCTGCGCGAGCTGGCGCGTACCCTGCCGCCGGCCGATGTGCAACTTTACTACCAGACGCTGTTGGTCGGCCGCAAAGAGCTGGCCTATGCGCCGGATCGCCGCATGGGGGTTGAGATGACCCTGCTGCGCGCGCTGGCGTTTCACCCGAAAGCGGTGATCCCGGAGCCGGTGGCGTTGGTGCAGACCGCGCCGGCGCCGATGGCGCAGCCGCAGGCCGCCGCATCGCAACAGCCGCCGCAGTTTCAGGACGTGCCGCCGCCGCTAGGGCAGCCGGCCGCGCCGTCGCGGCAATCATCGACCCCATTACCGGATGCCACCGCCCAGCTGTTGAAAGCGCGGTCCCAGCTGCAGCGGCAGCAGGGAGCATCCACACCAAAAAAGAATGAGCCGGCGGCGCCAGGAATAGCGCGGCCGGCAAACTCGGCGCTGGGGCGTTTGGCTTCCGTGACCGAGCGTAGCCAGCAGCGTCTGGCGGAGAAGAAGGTGCCGGAAAAACCGGCCAAGCCGGAAGCCTATCGCTGGCGCGCGCAGACCGAGCCGGAAGCGGCACCGGAACCGCTGGCGACGCCGAAAGCGTTGCGCACGGCGTTGGAGCACGAGAAAACGCCGGAGCTGGCCGCCAAGCTGGTGGTGGAGTCGCTGGAGCGCGACGCCTGGGCGGCGGAAATCGACAGGCTGAAGATCCCGAAACTGGTGCAGCAGTTGGCGTTGAACGCCTTCAAGCAGCAGCCGGAAGCGGGCAAGATTTGCCTCCATCTGCGGTCTTCGCAGCGTCATCTGAATTCGCCTTCGGCGCAGAAGACGCTGGCCGAAGCGCTCGGCGAGCTGTACGGCAGCCCGATCGAGCTGACCGTGATAGAGGACGATAATCCGGCGGAGCGCACCCCGCTGGAATGGCGACAAGCCATCTATGAAGAAAAGCTGGCGCAGGCGCGCCAGTCCATCGTTGCGGATACCCATATTCAGACGCTGTGCCGGTTCTTCGACGCGGATCTGGATGAAGAGAGTATTCGCCCCCTTTAAACGCCGCGCGAGGTGCGCGGCCCTAGCGACGAGAGACGACTATGTTTGGTAAAGGCGGTCTGGGCAACCTGATGAAGCAAGCCCAGCAAATGCAAGAAAAAATGCAGCAGATGCAGGAAGAAGTCGCCAAATTGGAAGTGACCGGCGAGTCTGGCGCGGGCCTGGTGAAGGTCACCATCAACGGCGCGCACAACTGCCGCCGCGTGGAGATCGATCCTAGCCTGATGGAAGACGACAAAGAGATGCTGGAAGATCTGATCGCCGCCGCGTTCAACGACGCCGCGCGCCGCATCGAAGAGACCCAGAAAGAGAAGATGGCCTCCGTCTCCAGCGGCATGCAGTTGCCGCCTGGCTTCAAGATGCCGTTCTGATGCAAACCAGCCCGCTCCTTGAATCCCTGATGGAGGCGCTGCGCTGCCTGCCGGGCGTCGGCCCGAAATCGGCGCAGCGCATGGCGTTTCAGCTGCTGCAGCGCGATCGCAGCGGCGGCATGCGCCTGGCGCAGGCGTTGACGCGCGCGATGTCGGAAATCGGCCACTGCGCCGACTGCCGCACCTTCACCGAGCAGGACGTCTGCACCATCTGCGCCAATCCGCGCCGTCAGCAAAACGGCCAGATTTGCGTGGTGGAAAGCCCGGCGGATATCCATGCCATCGAGCAGACCGGCCAGTTCGCCGGGCGCTACTTTGTGCTAATGGGGCATCTGTCGCCGCTGGACGGCATCGGGCCGGGCGATATCGGTCTGGATCGCCTGGAGCAACGGCTGGAAAAGGAGAGCATCACCGAAGTGATCCTCGCCACCAACCCGACGGTGGAAGGGGAAGCGACCGCCAACTACATCGCCGAGATGTGCGGCCAGTATGGCGTGCTCGCCAGCCGCATCGCCCACGGCGTGCCGGTGGGCGGCGAGCTGGAGATGGTCGACGGCACCACGCTGTCGCATTCGCTGGCCGGGCGTCACGCCATCAAGTTCTGATGTTTTCCCGGATGGGGCCGTTCGGCCCCGTCATTTTTTTGCCAAAAATCTCCCGCCGTCCGCTTGAAAAACAAGACCCTGACCCTCATCTGATCCTCATTGTTCGATTTTGGTAGCCATTGTCTTTTGAGGTAATCAATGAGTATGAAAGGTCAAGAAACCCGCGGGTTCCAGTCTGAAGTAAAACAGCTGCTTCATTTGATGATCCATTCGCTGTACTCCAACAAAGAAATTTTCCTGCGCGAGCTGATTTCCAACGCCTCTGACGCCGCCGACAAGCTGCGCTTCCGCGCCCTGTCCGCGCCAGAGCTGTACGCCGGCGACGGCGAGCTGCGCGTCCGCTTGTCCTTCGATAAAGAGCAGCGCACCCTGACCATCGCCGACAACGGCATCGGCATGCGCCGCGAAGAAGTGATCGAAAACCTCGGCACCATCGCCAAGTCCGGCACCAAAGCGTTCCTGGAATCCATCGGTTCCGACCAGGCGAAAGACAGCCAGCTGATCGGCCAGTTCGGCGTCGGTTTCTACTCGGCGTTCATCGTGGCGGACAAAGTGACCGTGCGCACCCGCGCCGCCGGCGCCGCCGATGACGAAGGCGTGTTCTGGGAGTCCGCCGGCGAAGGCGACTACACCATCGCCGACATCACCAAAGAGACGCGCGGCACCGAAATCACCCTGCATCTGCGCGAAGGCGAAGATGAGTACCTCGACGCCTGGCGCCTGCGCTCGGTGATCGGCAAATATTCCGATCACATCGCCTTGCCGGTGGAGATCGAAAGCAAAAACGAAGAAGACGACACCGTCACCTGGGAGAAGATCAACAAGGCGCAGGCTCTGTGGACCCGCAGCAAGGCTGACGTGACCGACGAAGAGTACAAAGAGTTCTACAAGCACATCGCCCACGATTTCACCGATCCGCTGAGCTGGAGCCACAACCGGGTAGAAGGCAAGCAGGAGTACACCAGCCTGCTGTATATCCCGGCGCAGGCGCCGTGGGACATGTGGAACCGCGATCACAAGCATGGCCTGAAGCTGTACGTGCAGCGCGTGTTCATCATGGACGACGCCGAGCAGTTCATGCCGAACTACCTGCGCTTCGTGCGCGGCCTGATCGACTCCAACGATCTGCCGCTGAACGTGTCGCGCGAGATCCTGCAAGACAGCCGCGTGACGCAAAACCTGCGCGGCGCGCTGACCAAGCGCGTGCTGCAAATGCTGGATAAGCTGGCCAAAGATGACGCCGAAGGCTACCAGAAATTCTGGCAGCAGTTCGGTCTGGTGCTGAAAGAGGGCCCGGCGGAAGACCACGGCAACCAGGAAGCGATCGCCAAACTGCTGCGCTTTGCCTCCACCCACGGCGACAGCTCGGCGCAGACCGTGTCGCTGGAAGAGTACATCGGCCGCATGGCGGAAGGGCAGGAGAAGATTTACTACATCACCGCCGACAGCTACGCTGCAGCCAAGAGCAGCCCGCACCTGGAGCTGTTCCGCAAGAAAGGCATCGAAGTGCTGTTGCTGTCCGATCGCATCGACGAGTGGATGATGAGCTACCTGACCGAATTCGACGGCAAGCCGTTCCAGTCGGTCAGTAAAGCGGATGAAACGCTGGACAAACTGGCGGATGAAACCGAAGAGCAGAAGGCCGCCGAGAAGCAGCTGGAGCCGTTCATCGAACGCGTGAAAACCCTGCTGGGCGAGCGGGTGAAGGATGTGCGCCTGACGCACCGCCTGACCGATACGCCGGCGATCGTGGTGACCGACGCCGACGAAATGAGCACCCAGATGGCCAAGCTGTTCGCCGCCGCCGGCCAGCAGGCGCCGGAAGTGAAGTACATTTTCGAGCTCAATCCGGAGCATGCTCTGGTCAAACGCGCATCCGATGTGGGCGATAACGAACATTTCGCCGAATGGATCGACCTGTTATTGGATCAGGCGCTGCTGGCTGAACGCGGCACGCTGGAAGATCCGAACCTGTTCATCCGTCGCATGAACAAGTTGCTGTCCGCCTGAAACTGAAAATATGCGCCCTTAACGGCACCGTTAGGGGCGCATTGCCGATTTTTCCCCGCCTTTTCTCGCTTTTTGTTCGTCCGTTTTTTTGCACATTCCGCAATCGATTTCCTTCGCGCGCCTTGAGCCTGCCCCCCCTGAAATGGTATCGTTGAGCGTTTTCGCAATTTTATAAAAACTACATAGCAAGGGGATTTACGCAATGCGTATCATTCTGCTGGGCGCTCCGGGCGCTGGTAAAGGTACTCAGGCTCAATTCATCATGGAGAAATACGGCATTCCGCAAATCTCCACCGGTGATATGTTGCGCGCAGCCGTGAAGGCCGGCAGTGAACTGGGCAAGCAGGCGAAAGAGATCATGGACGCCGGCAAGCTGGTGACCGATGAGCTGGTGATCGCGCTGGTCAAAGAGCGCATCGCTCAGGAAGATTGCCGCAAGGGCTTCCTGCTGGACGGTTTCCCACGCACCATTCCGCAGGCTGACGCGATGAAAGAAGCCGGCATCAACGTGGACTTCGTGCTGGAGTTCGACGTGCCGGACGAGCTGATCGTTGACCGTATCGTTGGCCGCCGCGTGCACGCGCCGTCCGGCCGCGTATACCACGTGAAGTTCAACCCGCCGCAGGTGGAAGGCAAAGACGACGTGACCGGCGAAGAGCTGACCACGCGCAAGGACGATCAGGAAGAGACCGTGCGCAAGCGCCTGGTGGAATACCATCAGATGACCGCGCCGCTGATCTCTTACTACAGCAAAGAAGCGGCGGCGGGTAACACCCAATACCGCAAAATCGACGGCACCCGCAAGGTGGCCGAAGTGAGCGCAGAGCTGGCGACCATCCTCGGTTGATCGCAAGCGCGTTGTGCATGACGCCGGGCCTGTGGCCCGGCGTTTTTTTTGCCGTTTTCCCGCCAAATTGTGATCGCGGCGGCTTGTTGCGGCCGTGCCCGTTAATCGCCCGCGCCAAATGGCGTATAACAAGCCTGCGTTTTCACCCTCAGTAGGGAGCCGGGCATGCTCAGACAAACCAATCTTCTGGCGGAAGCCACCGCGCGCCAGATCGTCCAGCGGGCGATGGGCATCATCAGCCATTCCGTCAACGTGATGGACAGCAACGGCGTGATTATCGCCTCCGGCAACCCGCAGCGCCTGTTCCAGCGCCATGAAGGCGCCGTGCTGGCGCTGGCGGAGAACCGGGTGGTGGAAATCGACCGCGCCACCGCCGAACATCTGAAGGGCGTGCGGCCCGGCATCAACCTGCCGTTCAGCTTTCGCAACCAGCGGGTGGGGGTGATCGGCATCTCCGGCGAACCGGCCGAGGTGCGCGCCTACGCCGAGCTGGTGAAGATGGCGGCGGAGATGATGGTGGAGCAGGCGGCGCTGCTGGATCAGCACCAGTGGGAAAAACGCTACCGGGAAGAGCTGGCGAATCAGCTGCTGCAGCCCCAGCCGAACACCGCGTCGCTGGCGGCGATGGCGGCGTATTTGGGATTGGATCTGCGCCAGGCGCGCATCGTGTGGATCGTCGAGCTGCAAGAGGCGCAGCCGCACCTGCTGCGCGAGCTGCTGGCGGAGCTGGAGGCCACCCAGCGCGACGCGTTGATCGCCATTACCGGCTTCAATGAAATGACCCTGCTGCGCCCGGCCTGCATGGTGCAGGGCGAATGGAGCCTGAAGCTGGAGCGCCAACAGGCCCAGCGTTTGCAAAACCAACTCAAACACCGCTTCCGGGTGCGCTTGATCGTCGGCGGTTTTTATGACGATCCGCAAAGCGCCTACCGTTCCAGCCTGACGGCGCGCGCCACTCAGGCGATGGCGCAGCGCCTGAAACTGCGTCACGCGACGCTGTTCTACCACGACTACCCGCTGCCGTCGCTGTTGTGCGATCTGGGGGAGGATTGGCGCGCGCAGGAGCTGGGGCGCCCCTGGCGGACGCTGGGCGAACAGGACGAAAAAGGCGTGCTGCGCGGCACGCTGCGCCACTATTTTTCGCAGAATTGTGATCAGACGCAGACCGCCGCGCAGCTGCATATCCACGTCAATACCCTGCGCTATCGCCTGCAGCGTATCGAAGCGATAACCGGCATGAAAATCAACCAATTAACCGACGCTCTGCGGTTATATATCGGCATGCTGATGCACGACTGAGTTGTGCCAACCCACAAATTCCACGCCGTTCCCCCGGCGATTTTTTGTTGTTTCCCCTCAGGCCAACGCCGGGCGCGCGGGATATGTTGGCCTGCACATCAACCACGGAGAAAACAACAATGACAACCGTATCCACTCTGGGGGCGCTGGTGGCGTTAGCCGTCGCCATCGTCCTGATTCTACGCAAGGTGCCGCCGGCTTACGGCATGATCGCCGGCGCGCTGGCGGGCGGGCTGTGCGGCGGCGCCGACCTGGTGCAGACCGTAACGCTGATGATCGGCGGGGCGCAGGGCATCACCAACGCCGTGATGCGCATCCTGGCGGCGGGGGTGCTGGCCGGGGTGCTGATCGAATCCGGCGCGGCGCACACCATCGCCGAAACCATCGTGCGCAAGGTGGGCGAAACCCGCGCGCTGCTGGCGCTGGCGGTGGCTACACTGATCCTGACGGCGGTGGGGGTGTTTATCGACGTGGCGGTGATCACCGTCGCGCCGATCGCGCTGTCGATAGCCCAAAAGGCCGGCATTTCGCGCGCGGCGATCCTGCTGGCGATGATCGGCGGCGGCAAGGCCGGCAACGTGATGTCGCCCAACCCGAACACCATCGCGGCGGCGGACAATTTCCACGTGCCGCTCACCTCGGTGATGATGGCCGGCATCGTGCCGGGGCTGTGCGGCCTGGTGGTGGCCTACCTGCTGGCGCGCCGCCTGAGCGATAAAGGCAGCAAAGTGATGGCTGAAGAGCTGACTCAGCATGCCGAAGGGGCGCGGCCGGGCTTCGCTGCGGCGATCAGCGCGCCGCTGGTGGCGATCCTGCTGCTGTCGCTGCGGCCGATCGCCGGCATCGCCGTCGATCCGCTGATCGCGCTGCCGGCCGGCGGCTTGGCGGGCGCGCTGCTGATGGGGCGCATCCGCCAGTGCAATCAGTTTATGGTCTCCGGCCTGTCGCGCATGGCGCCGGTGGCGATCATGCTGCTCGGCACCGGCACGCTGGCGGGCATTATCGCCAACTCGGCGCTGAAGGATGTCTTGATTAACGGCTTAACGCACACCGGGCTGCCGGCCTGGCTGCTGGCGCCGCTGTCCGGTGCGCTGATGTCGATGGCGACCGCGTCGACCACCGCCGGCACCGCCGTGGCTTCCGGGGTGTTCAGCTCCACGCTGCTCGAGCTGGGCGTGAGTGGGCTGGCCGGCGCGGCGATGATCCATGCGGGCGCCACGGTGCTGGATCACCTGCCGCACGGCAGCTTCTTCCACGCCACCGGCGGCAGCGTCAATATGGCGGTGCACGAGCGGCTGAAGCTGCTGCCGTACGAAACGCTGGTGGGGTTCACCATTGCGGCAATCTCGGCGCTGATGTTTGGCGTATTTAACCTGGCGGGATAAGGAACAGTGATGAAAACGCTGAAAAAAGTGGTTATTGCCCCGGATTCTTTCAAAGAGAGCCTGAGCGCGCTCGGCGTTGCCGACGCCATCGAGCGGGGGTTCCGCCAAATTTACCCGCAGGCGCACTACGTGAAGCTGCCGATGGCGGACGGCGGCGAAGGCACGGTGGAGTCGATGGTGGCGGCCACCGGCGGCGAAATCGTCCAGGTGACGGTCACCGGGCCGCTGGGGGAACCGGTGCAGGGGTTCTATGGCTTGCTGGGCGACGGCGAAACCGCGGTGATTGAAATGGCCGCCGCCTCAGGGCTGCACCTGGCACCGCCCGGCCGGCGCGATCCGCGCATCACCACCAGCTACGGCACCGGCGAACTGATGCTGGCGGCGCTGGAACGCGGCGTGAAGGCGGTCATTCTCGGCATCGGCGGCAGCGCCACCAACGACGGCGGCGCCGGGATGATGCAGGCGCTGGGCGTGAAGTTGCTGGATAAGGCACGCCGGCCGCTGCCGGCGGGCGGAGCGGCGCTGGCGCAGCTGGCGCATCTCGATCTCACTGGGCTGGATGCGCGTTGGCAACGGGTGAGCGTGACCGCCGCCTGCGACGTCGATAACCCGCTGTGCGGCGAAAAGGGCGCCTCGGCGGTGTTCGGGCCGCAGAAGGGAGCGACGCCGGAGATGGTGGCGCAGCTCGATGCGGCGCTGTATCACTATGGCGAGCTGTTGGAACGGGAAACCGGCCGCGCGGTGCTCACCCAGCCAGGGGCGGGCGCGGCGGGCGGCATGGGGGCGGCGCTGCTCGGCATGCTCAATGCGCGTTTGCGGCCGGGCATCGAGATCGTCACCGAAACCTTGCGCCTGGATGAGGCGGTGCGCGATGCCGATCTGGTGATCACCGGGGAAGGCCGGCTGGACAGCCAGTCGATCCACGGCAAAACGCCGATCGGCGTGGCGCGGGTGGCCAAGCGCCACGGCGTGCCGGTGATCGCCATCGCCGGCAGCCTGACGTCGGATTACCAGGTGGTGCATCAACACGGCATCGACGCGGCGTTTTCGGTGCTCGATGGCATCGTGACGCTGGAAGAAGCGCTGGCGGGCGCCGATCGCAATCTGCAGGTGACGGCGCGCAACGTAGCGGCGGTGTGGCGACTGGCGCAAGGGGGAGGCCCACAGGCATAGCCTGTTGCTGTTATCGGTTTCGATGCTCGACTTTTCCGTTACAATAGCCGGCATTAATGGCTGCTGACATCCCGACCCAGAACGGAATGCCGGCCGGAAAGGAAATGAGGGGAACTGAGATGAAGCAAGAGAAACACGGCGTATTGCTGGTGAACCTGGGCACGCCAGATGCGCCGACCTCGTCGGCGGTCAAACGCTATCTGAAGGAATTCCTCAGTGACGATCGCGTGGTCGACACGGCGCCGCTGATCTGGTGGCCGATCCTCAACGGCGCGATCTTGCCGATCCGTTCGCCGCGCGTGGCGAAGCTCTATCAGTCGGTGTGGATGGAAGAAGGCTCGCCGCTGCTGGTGTACAGCCGCCGCCAACAGCGGGCGCTGGCGGCGCGCATGCCGAATACGCCGGTGGAGCTGGGCATGAGCTACGGCTCGCCGAGCCTGGCGGAAGCCATCGACAAGCTGCTGGCGCAGGGCGTGACCAACCTGGTGGTGCTGCCGCTCTATCCGCAATATTCCTGTTCCACCAGCGCGGCGGTATGGGATGGCATAGCGCGGGTGCTGAAAGGCTATCGCCGCTTGCCTTCTGTGGCCTTCATCCGCGATTACGCCGAACACCCGGCCTACATCGCCGCGCTGCAGCAAAGCGTGGAGCGCTCGTTCGCCGAGCATGGCCAGCCGGATCGGTTGGTGCTGTCGTTCCATGGCATCCCCAAACGCTATGCGCGCCTGGGTGACGACTACCCGCAGCGCTGCGAGGATACGCTGCGAGCGCTGAGCGCCACATTGCCGCTGGCGCCGGAGCGAGTGATGATGACGTACCAATCGCGCTTCGGCCGCGAGCCGTGGCTGACGCCGTACACCGATGAGACCCTGAAGGGACTGCCGGCGCAGGGCGTGAAGCACATTCAGCTGATTTGCCCCGGTTTCTCGGCGGACTGCCTGGAAACGCTGGAAGAGATCAAGGAGCAGAACCGCGAGATCTTCCTCGAGGCCGGCGGCGAGAAGTTTGAGTATATCTCTGCGTTGAACGACGAGCCGGCGCATATCGATATGATGCAGCAGCTGGTGGCGCAGCGCCTCTAATCATCAATAATCTGTATATTAGAATCATCGTGATCGGGCGGGAATGTGTTAACATTCTCCGCTTGTTAAACCGCCACCACCGCCAATCACATGAAATTTCCTGGTAAACGCAAGTCCAAACACTATTTCCCGGTGAGCGCCCGCGATCCGCTTCTGCAGCAGGCCCAGCCCGAAAGTGAAATCAGCACCTCGTATATCGTCGGCATCGACCAGACGCTGGTGGATATCGAGGCGAAGGTGGACGACGCTTTTGTCCAGCGCTACGGCCTGAGCCTGGGCCACTCTCTGGTGATCGAAGACGACGTCGCCGAGGCGCTGTATCAGGAACTGAATGAAAACAACCTGGTTACCCATCAGTTCGCCGGCGGCACCATCGGCAATACCATGCACAACTATTCGGTGCTGGCGGACGATCGCTCGGTGCTGCTCGGCGTGATGTGCAGCAACGTGAAAATCGGCAGCTATGCCTACCGTTACCTGTGCAATACCTCCAGCCGTACCGATCTTAACTATCTGCAGGGCGTTGATGGCGCCATCGGCCGCTGTTTCACGCTGATTGGCGAAAGCGGCGAGCGCACCTTCGCCATCAACCCGGGCCAGATGAACCAGCTGCGCCCGGAAAGCATTCCTGAAGAGGTGATCGCCGGCGCGTCGGCGCTGGTGCTGAGCTCTTATCTGGTGCGCTGCAAGGAAGGGGAGCCGATGAAGGCCGCCACTTTGCAGGCGATCGAATACGCCAAAAAACACGACGTGCCGGTGGTATTGACGCTGGGCACCAAGTACGTGATCGCCGACAACCCGCAGTGGTGGCGCGACTTCCTGAAGGAAAACGTGACGATTCTGGCGATGAACGAAGACGAAGCGCTGGAGCTGACCGGGCTGAGCGATCCGCTGACCGCCTCGGACATGGCGCTGGAGTGGGTGGATCTGGTGCTGTGCACCGCCGGGCCGAACGGCCTGTATATGGCGGGCTACACCGAAGAGGCCAACAAGCGCCAGACTCAGCACCCGCTGCTGCCGGGGCATATCGCCGAGTTCAACCGCTACGAATTCAGCCGCGCCATGCGCCGTGAACACTGTGAAAATCCGCTGCGCGTTTATTCGCACATCGCACCGTATATGGGCGGGCCGGAGAGGATCATGAACACCAACGGCGCCGGCGACGGCGCGCTGTCGGCGTTGCTGCACGATATCGCCGCCAACGGCTATCACCGCCACAACGTGCCGAACTCCAGCAAGCACGTGCGCAGCTACCTGACTTACTCCTCCCTGGCGCAGGTGTGCAAATACGCCAACCGCGTCAGCTACCAGGTGTTGAACCAGCATTCGCCGCGCCTCACTCGCGGCCTGCCGGAGCGGGAAGACAGCCTGGAAGAGTCTTACTGGGAGCGTTAACCCGCTGAAAAAGAAAAGGTCCGGCATGCCGGACCTTTTTTTATGCGCGCGTGGCGCTTCAGATCGGGCAGCCGCCCATTTTTTCTTCTTCGCTCAGGGTGTCCAGCTGCAGGATGTTCAGCATGCTGTTGGCGATCTCCCGTTCGCCCATCACCACCTGGTTGGCGCCGCGATCGGTGATGTAGGCCACCTCGTCGTCGTAGTGGGCGCGGGCGATGATCTCGATATTCGGCCGCTTGGCGCGCGCCGAGGCGACGATCTCGCCGGCCTCATAGCCGTTGGGGATGGTCAGCAGCAGCCAGCGCGCGCAGTCGAGCCGCGCCAGATCCATCACTTCCGGATTGGCGGCGTTGCCCAGCACCGTCTTGATGCCCTGTTCGCGCAGCGCTTCCACCCGCGGGCGGGAGTTCTCGATCACCACCAGCGGGATGCCCGCTTCGGCCAGTTTGCCGCCCAGCAGGCTGCCGACGCGGCCATAGCCGACCACCAGCGCGTGATTGCACATATCCACCGGGATTTGCTTCTCTTCTTCCACCGCCTCTTCGAGGATTTGGTCTTCGATGGTTTCGGTCTTGGCCAGATAGCGTTCCAGCAGGGTGAACAACAGCGGATTGAGCATGATGGACAGAATGGCGCCGGCCAGCACCAGATTGCGGCCGTGTTCCGACATCATGCCGAGCGCAATGCCGAGGCCCGCCAGAATAAAGGCGAACTCGCCAATTTGCGCCAGGCTGGCGGAAATGGTCAGCGCGGTGCGCTTGGAGTGACCGAACATTTTCACCAGCAGGAACGCGGCGGCGGATTTGCCGAACACGATGATCGCCAGCGTCGCCAGCACCGCCAGCGGTTCGTTAATCACGATCATCGGATCGAACAGCATGCCGACCGAGACGAAGAACAGCACCGCGAATGCGTCGCGCAGCGGCAGGGTGTCGTGCGCCGCGCGGTGGCTCAGTTCGGACTCGTTCAGCACCATGCCGGCGAAGAAAGCGCCCAGCGCGAAGGAGACGTCGAACAGCTTCACCGCGCCGTAGGCGATGCCGAGCGCCAGCGCCAATACCGCCAGGGTGAACAGCTCGCGCGAGCCGGTGCTGGCGGTTTTTGACAGGATCCACGGCACCAGGCGGCGGCCGACCACGATCATCAGCGCGATAAAGGCGATGACCTTACCGATGGTCAGCGCCAGCTCCATCAGCAGCTGGCTGCTGCTGGCGTTGTCGTTGCCTAGCATGTTGCCGAAGGCCGGCAGCAATACCAGCGTCAGCACCATCGCCAAATCTTCGACGATCAGCCAGCCGATGGCGATTTGCCCGCGCTGGCTGTCGATCAGCTGCCGCTCCTCCAGCGCGCGCAGCAGCACCACGGTGCTGGCGGTGGAGAGGCAGAGGCCGAACACCAGGCCGGAGATCAGATCCCAACCGAGCAACTTGGACAGCCCCATGCCGAGCAGGGTGGCGACGGCTATTTGCGCTACGGCGCCGGGAATGGCGATAGATTTTACTGCGAGGAGGTCTTTCAAAGAGAAGTGCAGGCCAACACCGAACATCAACAGGATAACGCCGATTTCCGCCAGTTCCGGCGCCAATGAGGTATCGGCGACGAAACCGGGGGTGAACGGGCCGGCGAGCACGCCTGCGGCCAGATACCCCACCAGAGGGGAGATGCGCAGGCGGTTCGCCAGCATGCCGAGGAGGAAGGCGAGTACTAACCCTCCGACGATGGTGGTAATGAGCGGTGTTGAATTATGCATCCATACTCCTTCTGGCTATGCATCGCGGCACGGGAGAAACGCAACAAAGTTACGAAAAGATACATTTAGTTTATTGCATTTGTGCGCGGCTTGCTTGGCTAATTTGGCCTTTTTTGTAAAAAGGCAGAGGATTTCACTTAAGGCGCGGCAATGAGGGGGTTTTGTGCCAGATAAAGCAAATAACATTGATTTATCCGTAAGATAACCCGGACGAATAAGTAATTTCATCCGGGCTGGTCGCGGGGTTATTGCGGTTTATGCTCCATATTGGGCAGCAGTGCGGTGATAATGCCGATCAGCGGCAGGAAAGCACAGATTTGGTAGACCAGTTCGATACTGGTCAAATCCGCGACATAACCAAGAACTGCCGCGCCTAATCCGCCCATACCGAAAGCAAAACCGAAGAATAAGCCGGAAACCATGCCCACCTTGCCGGGGATCAGCTCCTGGGCGTAGACCAAAATGGCGGAGAACGCCGAGGCGAGAATAACCCCGATAATCACCGTTAAAATGCCGGTCCAATAGAGCGATGCATAAGGTAAAACAAGGGTAAACGGCGCAGCGCCGAGAATAGAGCCCCAAATAACGTATTTTCGCCCTATCTTGTCGCCGAGAGGCCCGCCGATAATGGTGCCTGCCGCCACCGCAAATAGGAAGGCGAACAGGTGAATTTGCGCATTCTGCACCGAAACGCCGAATTTATGTATCAGATAAAAGGTGTAATAGCTGCTGATGCTGGCCAGATAGAAGTATTTAGAGAAAATCAGCACCAGCAGGATGCCCAGCGAGTAGACTACGGTACGTTTTGGCAGCGGTTTCAGCGTTGATGGGCTTTTCGGCTGCCCTTTAGTTGCCCGGTGCTGATGTTGATACCACTTGCTGACCTGCAGCAACACCACGATCGCCAGCAGCGCCGCCAGCGTGAACCAGGCGACGTTACCCTTGCCGTAAGGCGCGATGATCAGCGCCGCCAGCAGCGGGCCGAGCGAGCTGCCGAAGTTGCCGCCGACCTGGAACAGCGACTGCGCCAGGCCGTGCCGCCCGCCGGAGGCCATGCGCGCCACGCGCGAGGATTCCGGGTGGAACACCGATGAGCCGGTGCCCACCAGCGCCGCCGCCAGCAGCACCAGCGGGAAGGTGCTCGCCACCGACAGCAGCAGCAGGCCGGACAGGGTAAAGCCCATGCCGATCGGCAGCGAATAAGGCTGCGGATGTTTATCGGTGTAATAACCAATCAGCGGCTGCAGCAGCGAGGCCGTCAGCTGATAGGTCAGGGTGATCATACCGATCTGCACGAAGCTGAGGTGAAAATCGGCTTGCAGGATCGGGTAAATCGCCAGGATCAGCGATTGGATCATATCGTTGAGCAGGTGAGACACGCTGATGGCGCCGAGGATGGAGAAGGCGGTGCCTTTCACCGCACTGCCCTTGGCGGGTGGCATCGCGCTTTGGCTACTGTCGGTCATATTATTATTAGCCTGATAAGTTGTTGAGCACAGAGAAGACATCTTAGGCAGGGTGCGCAATTTTTACCATATCTGAAATAATCAGACTCACATCGCAAAAATTTGAAATCAGCTGTCATTGATTCGCGCTACAATTTCGCCCTCATCATAAAAGCCATTTAATACACGGAGATCCGCCATGCGTTTTTCGCTGAAAACCACCGCATGTGCGTTGGCCGTTTCCCTGACGTTGCTGTCGGGGGCCGCCAGTGCCTGGGAAAAGGATAAGACCTACGCCATCACCATTCTGCATACCAACGACCATCACGGTCACTTCTGGCAGAACGATCATGGCGAATACGGCCTGGGCGCGCAGAAAACGTTGGTGGACGGCATTCGTCAGGAAGTGGCGGCGCAGGGCGGCAGCCTGCTGTTGCTGTCCGGCGGCGATATCAACACCGGCGTGCCGGAATCGGATTTACAGGACGCCGAGCCGGACTTCCGCGGCATGAACCTGGTGGGTTACGACGCGATGGCGATCGGCAACCACGAATTCGACAACCCGCTGAGCGTGCTGCGGCAGCAGGAAAAATGGGCGACCTTCCCGCTGCTGTCCGCCAATATCTATCAGAAAAGCACCGGCCAGCGCCTGTTCAAGCCTTACGCCTTGTTCGACAAGCAGGGCATCAAGATCGCGGTGATCGGCCTGACGACCGACGACACCGCCAAGATAGGCAACCCGGAGTACTTCACCGACATGGAGTTCCGCGTGCCGGCGCAGGAGGCGAAGCAGGTGGTAGAGCAACTGCGTAATGACGAGAAGCCGGACGTGATTATCGCCGCCACCCATATGGGGCACTACGACAATGGCGAACACGGCTCGAACGCGCCGGGCGACGTGGAAATGGCGCGCAGCCTGCCGGCCGGGTATCTCGACATGATTGTCGGCGGCCACTCGCAGGATCCGGTGTGCATGGCCGGCGACAACCGCAAACAGGCAGATTACGTGCCGGGCACGCCGTGCTCGCCGGATCGCCAGAACGGCACCTGGATCGTGCAGGCGCACGAGTGGGGCAAATACGTGGGCCGCGCCGACTTCGAATTCCGCAACGGCGAGCTGAAGCTGGTGCATTATCAGCTGATCCCGGTAAACCTGAAGAAGAAGGTGGAGAAGGCGGACGGCACCAGCGAGCGGGTGTACTACACCCAGCAGATCGCGGAAGACCCGACCATGATGAAACTGCTGACGCCGTTCCAGGAGAAGGGCAAGGCGCAGTTGGGCGTGAAGATCGGCAGCGTTAACGGCAAGCTGGAGGGCGATCGCAGCAAGGTGCGCTTCGTGCAGACCAACCTGGCGCGGGTGATGCTGGCGGCGCAGAGGGAGCGCGCCGATGCCGACTTCGCGGTGATGAGCGGCGGCGGGGTGCGCGATTCGATTGAAAGCGGCGATATCACCTATAAGAACGTGCTCAAGGTACAGCCGTTCGGCAACACCCTGGTGCATGTTGATATGAAAGGCAGCGAGGTTGAGCAGTACCTGGCGGTGGTGGCCAACATGAAGCCGGATTCCGGCGCCTACGCCCAGTTCGCCAACGTCAGCCTGGTGGCGGACGGCAAGGGCGTCAGCGAGGTGAAGATCAACGGCCAGCCGCTGCAGGCGGATAAAACCTACCGCATGGCGACGCTGAACTTCAACGCGCTGGGCGGCGACGGCTATCCGAAGCTGGACGGGCTGCCGAGCTACGTCAACACCGGCTTTATCGACGCCGAGGTGTTGAAGCAGTACATCGAGAAACATTCACCGCTGGATGCGGCGGCCTACGAGCCGAAGGGCGAGATCGTCTATCGATAAGGGCGTAGCGGAACGGCGTTTCTCGCTTGTCGCGGGGGCGCCGTTCCCGCCGTCGCCGTTTTAGACGGCCTCTTACTTTCTTCTCTCCATATACGCCCTCGGCGGGCAGCCCACCATATTCTTAAAAAAAGTGGCGAAGGCGCTGTCGCTGGAAAACGCCAGCCGACCGGCGACGTCGGATTGGCTCAGCCCTGCGGCCAGCATCTCTATTGCTTTGATCAGGCGCCATTGCTGACGCCACTGTTGATAACTGAGGCCGGTTTCACGGCGGAAAATCCGGCTGATGGTTTTCTCGGAAGCGCCGCTGTAGCGCGATAGCTCGTGCAGCGGCGGAAGCATGTCCAGATTGGCCAGATGGCGCAGGCGCCGGTCGCTGGGCAGCGGCAGCAACGTCAGTTCGCGCGGCGCGGCGGCGATCTCGTCCAGGCAGACCGCCAGAATATTGGCGTGAGGCCCATGCTGCCAGTCGGTGTCGAATGCGGCGAACGCGATGCGTTCCAACACCTCGCGCAGCAGCGGCGAGGCTGTCAGTACGGCAAGCTGCGCAGGCAGACAGGCATAGCGATCGGCGTCGAGATAAAGCGAACGGTAACCGACTACGCCGTTGACCTGAACGCGGTGAGCCACTTGCGGCGGGATCCAGGCAACTCTGCCCGGCGGCAGCATACAGATGCTTTGGTTGAGCGTGATACGCATGCTGCCTTGCTGACAGAACAGCAACTGGCCCCTGTCATGCCAATGCGTGCCAGAGTCGTGCTGCGCCAGTTCGGCGGCGATCCCGAGCACGCCGTTGTCGAGCGTATCCGGATTAAAACTGTCCTGCGCCTGAAGCCACGCCATAGTATGTCCGATTTTGTAAATTTATTGTCTTTTATATTGTAATCGGCGCCGGGGAGCAGATGCTACCTTGTGCAGCTTATTCTTGGCTACAGGATCTGTTATGCAACGTAAACTGACTCTGACATTGGCGACGTCGATGATGATGTTTCCCCAGGTGGTGGAGACCATCTACAGCCCGGCATTGACGCACATTGCGCATGGTTTCCGGGTAAGTGCGGAAATGGCGGCGCAAACGCTCTCTTGCTACTTTTTCGCCTTTGCGCTGGGCGTGGTGGTTTGGGGGCGGATGTGCGACGTCATCGGACGCCGTCCCACCATTTTGGCCGGGCTGACGCTCTATCTGCTGGCTTCTATCGTCGCACTGTTCAGCGGCAGCTTCAGCGTGCTGCTGGCGGCGCGGGTGCTGGCCGCCTTTGGCGCGGCGGTCGGTTCGGTCGGGACGCAAACGGCGATTCGCGATCGCTTCGACGGTTATGAGTTGGCGCGGGTGTTCTCGGTGATGGGGATCGCCATGGCGATCAGCCCGGCGGTTGGCGTATTGAGCGGCGCAGTGTTGACTCATTACTGGGGCTATCAGGGGGTGTTTGGCGGTTTGGCGCTGTTGGCGGCGCTGTTGCTGGGCTATGCCGGTTGGCAACTGCCGGAGACGCGTCCGCAACAGGTGGTGAGGCATTCATTTTTCGGCACGTTGGGGCGGATGATCAAGGACGGGGATATTTGGCTCAGTGCGCTGCTGGTGGCGTTGTTCAATATTTGCATGTTCAGCTATTACCAGCTGGCGCCATTCCACTTCTCGGCGTTGGAACTGCCGGCGCAGTGGTTCGGTTATACCGGTTTGGTGTTGGCGGCCGGGGTCGGTATCGGCGCGGCGATCAACAAGTTTTTGATCGGCAAACACTGGCTGTTCCCCGCGTTGCTGATGCTGGCCTGCGTTTTGTCACTGGCCGGCGGCCTGCTGGTACTGCTGCTGGAAGGGAGCTTGTGGTTCGTTCTGCCGATGATGCTGGTGGTGATGGCGTACGGCATCGCCATTCCCAATATTCTGGCGCGCGCGCTGCGGCATTATAAAGACTGCATGGGCACCGCCGGCGCGATCCTTGGCCTGATGTATTACCTGATGCTCGGCGGTGGCTTGGTGCTGGCCGGGCTGTCGCAGCACCTGGGCGCCGTGCTGTCGCTCTGCAGCCTGTGCGTGCTGCTGTTGGCGTGGCGGGTGGTGCACAACGAGCGCCGTTTGGCGTTGCCTGAGAGTGAAAACGCCTGAGTGTTACCGGCTGGCCGGTTCGCTCAGGCGGCCAGCCAGCAACTGGTGAACGCCGGCTATCACCGCCTCGCGCTGCGTGGTGATATACATATGTCCGCCGGCAAAAGTGCGCTGCTGAAAATCGCCTTGCGCGATCCGGCGCCAGTCGAGCAAATCCTGCCGATCGATCAACTCGTCGTTTTCACCATAGAACATCGCCAGCGGGGCGTGGTAACCCGGTTGCGCAGGGAAAAGCAATTGGCTGGACAGCAACAGATCGGCACGGATCAACGGCAGATAGTAATCGACCAGCGCGCTGTCGCCGATGAGAGACTCATCCAGGCCCTCGCCGGCACAAAGCGCGTTCAACAAAGCGGCACGCGGCATCCTCAGCAACTGGCTATGGCGCGCCAGAAAGGGCGATGAACTGGCGGAAATGATCAACTGCAGCGGCGGTTGGGGCAGCGCCATCGCTAACGCCAGCGCAACCCGCCCGCCAAGACTGTGGCCGAAAAAGATCAGCGGTTTATCCTGCAGTGGCTGCAGTGCCGGTATCAGTTGATTGATGAGCGATTGGGGTTGGCAGAGCGGCGCTTCGTGCGCCCGCTCCTCTCGACCGGGGTATTGCACGGCATAGAGTTCGATGTCCTGATGCAACGCGGGGCTCCATCGCTGAAAGGCAGTGGCTCCGGCGCCGGCGTGGGGAAAAGCGATCAGCCGCAGGCTGCCCTGGCGTCCCGGCGTCAGCGGTTTCAGGCCGAGGGGGGCGTTGGGGAAGTGGGTGCAATGCATGGCGAAAATCCGTATTTTCAGGGGTGCCAAGGAAGCCTGAGCTTCCTTGGCGTTAAGGGAATGCACTCAGTTGATGGCGTTCCACAATTCATCGAAGATCGGCGTGAACAGCGTAGATTTAAGATAGTCCGAACCCGATGAACCGCCGGTACCTTTCCGCTGCCCGATCGTACGCTCCACCAGTTTCACATGGCGGTAGCGCCATTCTTGCAGCAGTGAATCCAAATCAAGCAGTTGGTTGAGCAGCAGCGACTCGCAGCCTGAACGCGTCAGCGATTGCCTGATGATGTCGTCGAAGCCTTGCGCCGCCTGATTGGGCTGGTCATTGAGACGCATCAGGTGGCCGCGTATCGCCTGCCATAGGGAAACCGGTTGGATAATAGCCGCCAATCGGCGCTGTGCCTCTTCATCACCTTGATACTGTTGTAGTTTCTTTGGGTTTTCCTTGCCGAGCAGCGCTTCTATGCCGGCAAACTGGTAGGATTGGAAACCGCTGGCGGTGCCGAGATAGCTGCGAAAACGCTGGAATTCATGAAACTTCAGCGTGCAAATCACGGCGATCTGATTCACCACGGTTTGGGTAATGGCATTGACGCGCGTCATCGTTTCGATCGCCGCTGGTATATCTCCTTCTTCGATCAGCGCGATCGCCAGATGAAGCTCATCGATCAACTGCTTGAACCAGAGCTCGTAGGTTTGATGAGTGATGATAAACAAGTTTTCATTGCGGTGTTCCGCAGACGGCGAGGCTGGCTGTTGCAGTGACAGCAGCTGGTTTAGCTGCAGATAGCTGGCGTAATTCATGATGTCACTTTCCCTGTAGAAAACGAAAATAGGACGGGCCGACTGGGAAGGGCATCCCCGCTCAGATCCGGCAGTTGAATGGTCAGAAAATAGTGTCCCGCCGCGGCGTGTGCGGGAACCTGAATCAGCTCGGTCACGGAGGCGTGTTTGCGCCCGGAGTGCGGCCTGACGGGGGCATCAAGCCCCCAAAAACGGCGATGGTTGTCCATGCGTCCGCCGTCGTATAGCCGGTCGATCGACGGAATATCCACCAACAGATGCTGGACGCCGAGTTCGACGATGCGCGCCAGAGCTTGATGGCTGAAGTAGGGCGCACAGGCTGCGGCGCGGAAATCGCTCGGCGTCTCGACCGCTATCACCAAAGCCTGCAGGTAGTCGCCCGACAACGGCGCCAGCGCGTCATCGAGCGCCGCCCGGGTAATCAGCCAATCTTCAGAGGCAGCGCTGGCGTTATAGCTCTCCGTGGTCCCGTCCGCGCGTTGCGGCCTGACGCGAATCAGGGTGGCGGCGATGAACGGTTCAAGCGGCAAATCCGCCACGTTGTGCGTTTCAGGAAGAATATGGCCGATGCATTCGGTGTGCGTGCCGTGGCAGTGTGGCACCAGGCTGATACGCTCGGCGTTGCAGACCCCGCCATGACGCACGCTGGCGACGGTATCGCCGTAACTCAGCGGCGCCGAATCGGCGGGGGCCACGCCATAAAGGTTGATCGGGTTATCGGCGAAGTCCAGCCTGGCCGAGAGCCGCAGCGGCTCTCGGTAGTCAAGGTGATGACAACGTCCATGGTGGTACACCTCAATGCGTTTCATCGGTGACCCCGGCAGTTTTGCTCAAGGCCAGCGCGGTGAGTTCGCGGATCTGGCTGTGCATGATGAATTCGCGGATAGTCAGCGAGACGCCCATCTGTTGACGAATGGCGTGCAGCAGTTGCGGGATCTGCAGTGAATTTCCACCCAGGCTGAAGAAGCTGTCGCAGACGCTGATCTGCGTCTGCGACAAGACTTGTTGCCAGATATGCTGCATGGCGCTTTCCGCCTCGTTGGCCGCAGGCGTGTAGTCCGCTTCGGAAGCCGAGTAGTGGGTTTCCGGCGCCGGTAGCCGACGAATGTCGATTTTATTGTTGTTGGTGAGCGGGAAGGCCGACAGCACCACAAAACCGGACGGGATCATGATATTCGGCAAGCGAGCTTTCAGCGCCGTGCGCACCGCTTTTTCATTCAGCTCCTCTCCCGGCGTTAACTGCAGGTAGCTGACGATGCGGGCCTGCTGGCCTTCACCGACAATTAAGCTGAGCGACCGCTCGATATTGTCGAGAGAGGATAAACTGAGATCGATTTCGCTCAATTCGATGCGGTGGCCGCGAATTTTGACCTGGTGATCGTTCCGGCCGAGGTATTCCAGCTGCCCCTGACGATTAAACCGCACAATGTCGCCGGTGCGGTACATATAGCGCTCGGTGCCGAACGCCTGGCGCCGTAGAAAGACCTTATCGCTCAGCGTCGGGTTGCGCCAATACCCCGGTGATACCCCTGCGCCGCCCAGCCATAGCTCACCAAATGCGCCGCTTGGCATCGGGTTGCCGGCCTGATCCATGACCAGAACGTCAGTCGACTGTATCGGCGTGCCGATACAGTCGCTCGCGCCTTCGTGAGTCAGATCGGCGCAGGTCGACCAGATGGTGGTTTCCGTCGGGCCATACACCTGTAGCACCCGTGTCGCGATGCGTCGCAATTGCGTCAACAAGGCCGCCGGCATCTTCTCGCCGCCGCACAGCACGGTCAGGGGGCGCTGGCCCGCCGCCGGCAGATGGTGGACGATGGTGCTCCAGACGGTAGGTGTCGCTTGAATCACACTGGGCTGCTGTCGCTCGATAAAGTGATACAACTTGACCGGATCCATGGCGGTTTCTCGTGGACACAGCGTGACGTGCGCGCCGCCGGCCAGCGAGCAGAACAGTTCCAACCCAAAAATATCGAAACTGATGCTGGTCAGGCTGAGCACCTTATCGCTCGCGCTCAGCGCCAGCCGCCCGACGAAGTCGTGGGTGAAATTGTTCAGGTTGCCGTGGGTGATCATCACGCCTTTGGGGTTACCGGTTGAGCCTGAGGTGTACATGATGTAGGCCAGCGTATCGTCGGCTGGGATCGGCAATGTGTCGGCCGCTGCAGGTTGAGAAACCAGCGAGTCGAAACCGACGGCGGGACTGGCCCAACGTTGCTCTGGCTCTCCATCGGTCACCAGCAACCGGGCTTGCGCGTTCTCGATCATGTAGCTCACGCGGTCGGCCGGGTAGTGTACGTCAATCGGCACGTAGTGTTTGCCGGCTCTCAGCACGCCGAGCAGGAGTACGGCGACGTGGCAACTTTTCTCCATCATGACGCCGACCGAAAAAGGCTTGCTGTCGATGCGCTGCAATGCATGCGCGATGCGCTCAGACTGCGCCCACAGCTGACGGTAGCTGTACTGTTGCCGTTCGCAGCTGACGGCGAGGCTGTCAGGCTGGGTTTGTGCCAAGCGATCAATTTGCACCAGCAGCGAGTCACCTGAACCAGCGTCCGAGCTGACGGCCAACTGTTGCAGCCAATGTTGCTCCCGTTCGCATAGCGGGTTGAGGGCACGCTGCGCCGTGTTGGCCGGCAGGGTGAGCACTTGCCGCAGCGTTTGCTGATAGTTGTCCAACAGCATCTGCATGCTGGCGGGATAAAACAGTTCGCTGGCGTAATCGAGTTCGATGGCGACGGCGTCCTGTTCCACACTAAAGTTCCAGGTCATATCGAACATCGAGAAGCCGGACGAAAGTGGCAAGCGATGCAGCGTGCAATCGTGCAGGTTTTGTTGGCATACGTCGCCGGCGTTCTGCAGGATCGCCATGATTTGGAATAACGGATTTTTGTTCGACATTCGCTCGTATTCGATCTGGTGCAAGATCCGGTCGAACGAGAGCTGCTGATGCTGATAGGCGCCGATGCAGGTTTCCATCATGTTACCGATCAGCTCGGCCAGGGTGTCCTGTTCGCTCAGTTGGATACGCAGCGGTACGGTATTGACATGGAAGCCGCTGACCTGCGCCTGATCCAGGTTGTCCCGCGCTGCGATGGCGGTGCCGATGACGATATCCTGCTGCTGGGTATAACGGCTGAGCAGTAAACTTAATGTCGCGCAGAGCAAGGCGAAAGGCGTGGCGCCCAGCGCTTTGCCCCGTGACGCCAGCAGACCGGCCACGTCGGGCTGCAGCTGATAATGGATGCGTTCTCCGGCGTGCGTCGGCATTAGCGGGCGTGGTTTATCCAGCGGGAAGTCCAGTTCGCGGCAGCCTTGCAGTTGCTGTTGCCAGTAAGCGACATCCGCCGGCGCAGGTGGCGCGATGCCGCTGTTGACGATGTCGATGGTTTGGATCTGCGGTTGCGGCGCGTCAAACCCATTGTGATCGTCGAGCTCGTTATAGCGCTGCCACAGATCGTTAAGGATCAGCTGTTCGCTCCAGGCGTCGGTAATTATGTTGTGTTTTACCCAAATCAAAACATGGTGCTGCTGATGATACTGTACCAGCCGAAGCGTCAGAGGCGGCCGAGCGGTGATGTCGAAAGGCATGGCACACAGTTGGCGCACCCACTTTTCTGCCGACAGCGTTTGGCCTTCCACCCAGTGGTCGGCAAGGCGAATCGGGGTATGCGGTTCTGCCAACTGATAGGCGACACCGTCGGTTTCGGCGAAGCGAGTGCGCAGGCTTTCATGTTTTTCATAGATAAAATTGATCGCCTGTTCAAAGCGCGCCAGATCGAGCGAGCCCTGGATGTCTATCGCCAGCGGCAGGTTGTAACTGCAGTCGTCAGGATTCAATGCGCTCAGGTACCAGAGCAGGTTCTGCTGAGGGCTGAGCGGCGCGCGGCGTTCGTCGCAGATCGCGATGGCGCGCTCCGCGGCAACGGCCTTATTCTCGATATATTCGGCCAGTTTGCGTACCGTATTATGGCGGAACAGATCGGCGATGCTCAGGTGGCAGCAAAGATCGCGTGCCACGAGCGCGACGATTTTGCTCATGGTCAGCGAGTGTGCGCCCAGGTTGATGAACTCCTGTGTGACGTCGGCTTGCGGACAGCCGATGGCGTTGGCCACGATGCGCTCGAGAATGGCCTCAGTTTCTGTTTCCGGTGGCGTCAGGCGCTCATTTCGTTCATCCAGCGGCCAGTTTTCCAACTGTTGACGGGCGATCTTGCCATTGATGGTCAGCGGCAGCGCCGGCAAGAAAATAAAGACGCTGGGGATCGCGGCTGGGTGGAGCTGTGTGACCAACGCGTGACGCAGCGCGTCGATCGTCAGCTCAGGCGAAGCGGGTTGTACGAAGGCGGCGAGAATTTTTCCCGAAGGCTGGCTGCGAGCCACGACGCAGGCGCTTTCAACCAGGGGGTGACTGCGGACGGCGCTTTCCACTTCACCCATTTCGATGCGTACACCGCGTATCTTCACCTGGTGATCACGGCGGCCGACGAAAATAATGTTGCCCTGTTCGTCCCATTTGGCGATGTCACCGGTTTGATAAAGGCGCTCTTCGGCCGCCATATACGGTAGCCGACAGGTAATGAACTTCTCTGCGCTCAGCGCCTCTTGATGCAGGTAACCGTGCGCCAGGCCGCTGCCGGCGATGCACAGTTCGCCCTCAAAACCGACCGGCAGTGGATTATGGTGGGGATCAAGGATGTGACAACGGTAGTTTTTCAGCGGTTTGCCAATGCAGTTCCAGGGAACGCCTGGACGATACTCGCACAGCGAAGTGGCAATGGAAGCCTCGGTCGGCCCGTAACCGTTGCACAATCGGGTGCGCTCGGCCCACCAGGTGACGACGTCCGCTGGCGGTGCGTCTCCCATGACGATCATTGTCCGCAGTCCCGGCCACATTTCGCGGGGCAACAATTCCAGAATTGCCGGTGTAATAGTGATATGGCCGATATCGTGTCGAGTCAGATAATCGTGCAGTGCGCCGACATCGGTATGCAGCTCCGAGGGCGCCAGATAAAGCGTCGCACCGCTGACCAACGCGCCATAGACATCCCAGCCGAAGGCGTCGAAACCCAGCGAGGCGATGGCCAGCACGCGACTGCCTTGCGCCAGGCCAATGAAATCGCGGTGGTTTTGCGCCACGTTGCTCAGGCCCTCACGCCCTATCATGACGCCTTTGGGCTTGCCGGTCGTCCCGGAGGTATAGCAGACGTAGGCCAGTGCGTCTCGCGATTGAGGGAGTTGCTCCGCATGAATGTTCAGCGAACGGTAGTCAATGCTTGATGGCGCAATGCACGGCGCGTCGCCGGAGTGCAACGGCGAGTCGGCCAAAATCAGCGCAGGCTGCACGTCGTCAAGAATGTTTTGATTGCGCGCCGCTGGCGCCTGTGGATCGAGCAGTACATAGGTTTTATTGCTTTTCAGTATCCCTAACAGCACGATCAGCAGCGTCGCTGACTTGTCCATCGAGACGGCGACGACCGAGCTGGCGGCCCCGCTGTGTTCAAGCAGCCAACAGGCAAACTGATCCGAGGCGCGATCGATCTCGCCATAGCTGTATATCTGGCCATCGGCATGCAGCGCGGCCTGTTGCGTATGAGCGGCGGCGGCGTGGCGGAACAAAGCGATGACGTCGTGCGCCAGGAGCTTGGCATCGTCGGTTGCGTTGAATTGGCTCAGGCGATGCAACGTTTGAGGTTGAGTAACAATAGGCGCGGCGACGGGATCGGCCGGATCTGCCAATAGCGCGTCAAGATAGTCGGTGAACGCGTTGAAACGCATGTCGTCGCCATACAGGGTAAGCTGAGTGCCGTCACCGCAAGCCGCTACGTCGACCATCGCTCGTGGCTGGGCATAGCGCCCCTGTTTGAGCGCGCCGGTTTCATTAAAGAAGAAATGTTGCAGCTGTGCGGGGGACGTGATGTCCGCCACCGGCAGCGTATGGAAGTCGGCGCCGGGTTGCCAGGTGAGATGGCAGAGATCGCTGCCGCAACGCCCCTGCATCTGATCGCCAAGGCGTTCCATCAGCAATGCGGTCAACTCGCGCATGCGCGTCGGTGATTCGGCATAGTATTTACGCGCCAAACGGTAGGGAGTGTCTTGTGCGTGCGGTAAGCCGCCACGCGAAAGCTCGACCACAATGTCGACAAGCTTTTCCTGCAGCAGGGGAAGTTGGGCGCCTGCCGCCATATCGGACAGCGCGTCGCACAGATAAGCGGTTTGGCCGGCGGAGCTAAAGTACAGAGAAAAGTGTTCTTGGTTTTGCAGGGTATCAATGTCGCTAATATTTTTTTTATTGGTTACGATCATCAGCAGATTTTTTCCCTGCTGTTGCAGCCGTCGTATTGTTTCAGCGTTATTTTCAGTGGTGATAATAAGATCGAATTTTTCGATTGGACGGCGTTCGAGACTGATAAAACTAACCTGATGGCCGTATTCCTGGATTTCGTCTGTTAATAATTTACCGCAGGCACTGTCGCCGAAATAGCCAATATGAAGTAATTCCATTTTTGCTTCCTGAGAATAATGATTTCCCTTACGGAATATCAAAGGTGCTGACTTTTTATGCCGGTTAATTAGATTTTTGCATGCAGCGCATCGGCGATAGGCAAATCGGCCAGAATGCCCGATTTATTCAGTGCCACCAGCATTTGTTCCGTGACGATATTATTGGTTTCCCACGGTTTAACATGCGTTGCTGGATAAGTGTCTGCGATGATGTCGATAATTTCCGCTTCGGCCAGTCCGAGTTGGCGCAACATGCAGGCGCTGAAATCTTTGGCGATAGCGTCGGTTGCGTAGCCTTCCAGGAAAGCCAAAATCGGTTGTTGCAACGCTTGCTTGGTCGCCGCGTCGCTGTGGCGCCAGATATGGCTTAGCACCTGCTGTGAGAAGCGGGCATGGCGGCCTTCATCCGCAACGTGATCTTTCATCACCAGATAGAAGGTCGGGAAAATATCTTCGTTGTTGATCACATCGATAAGATCGGTCGTCAGCGCCTGCTCTGACAGAGACACGCACACCAGTCGCAGCAGTTCGCGCAGCCGTTCGTCCCCCATTGCCAACGATTGCGCCAGGGCATAGGAAGCCTCGGTGTCTTTTGGCATCGGCAGCGGCGCAATGGACGTCATCTGCTCTACCTGATTGATCAGATCCAGCGCCACCAGGGCGTGATAGGACTCATCCACGACCACGGTCAGCGCGTCTAAGCGCATTTCAAGCGGAAAGTCTACGCCGACCGCGTTTTTGTAGAGCTTGTAACTGGAATCATTGATGATATCCAACTCGATGTTGGCGATGCCATTCAGGTAGTGGTAGAGGGTTTGCACCTGAATATAGCGCAATGCTTGTTCACCGAGCGCGGCAACGCGCGGATGGAGGCACAGCGGCAGACGTTCGAGGGGGAAGAAAAGGGTTGATTGGCTGTCCTGTTCGTTGAGAAGGCGACGAGGACGGGAGCGGACAATCGCGGCGCGATCCCATTTTTTCAACGTGGTTTCAATGAGGCTCATCGGTTAATCCTTATTAATAGAGTTCTATTTCAATATCCGATTGTGAATAAGCACAGCAGGCTAGAATAATATTCTCTTCTAACTCCTCTTCGCATAAGGCACTCTGTTTTTCATGGCGTATATTTCCGCTGATTAGAAGTAATTTGCAACAGCCGCACCTCCCCTTTCGGCATAGGTTGGGGATGTCGATATTTAATCTTTCAAAGTTTTCAAGCAGCGACGTTTCAGGACAAAAGTCACCGATGCCCGCGCCATCAAAAATAACATGATGACCATCGGGCCCTGTTTTTGCAGACATGGCGTGTTATTCCCTATGGAAGTCAGTGAGTGAGATCACATTTTAAAATTCATATAAGTAAATTGTTATTAATAATAGGTTGTGGGTTTTAATGGGGAGTAACGATAGCTTTGGCTTTGTATATTGTCAACACGACACATTAAAAACATTAACATTATATTAAAGGTTGTTTCACATAATATAGTTCATATTCAAACTTTATTGCCTGGATTGTTTGGCAATTCTTATTATTGTTTGTTTTATAATATCAACAGGCAAAAATCTTTGTTCAGCGAATGGAAAACAGGACGTCGCCGCCTTCTAATGATAGCCTGAGCGGCAATTTGGTTTTGATAACGCAAGCAGGAAGATGACATGTTGAAAACCGCAGGCTGGCTGCTGCCCGCCATCCTGGCGCTGGCGGGGTGTTCGTCATCCGGTCAACGTCATGAGCAAACGCTTAGCCAGGCGCTGACGGCCCTCGGTCAGGACAAGGCGCTGATTGGGGCGTCGAGCGGCGTGATGGTGCGCGACGCCGAGAGCGGCACCGTGCTGTATCAGGCGCACGCGGAGCAGCGTTTGGCGCCGGCTTCCAATATGAAGATTTTCACTTCTTTGGCGGCGTTCGGCGTGCTGGGGGCGGATTACCGGTTTGAAACCCGGCTGCTGACCGCCGGCGAGCAGCGCGGCGACATGTTGCGGGGGGATCTCTATCTGCAGGGCAGCGGCGATCCGACGCTGCATCCGGACGATCTCGACACCTTCGCCGCGGCGCTGGCGCAGCGCGGCATCCGTCATATACAGGGGCGGTTGTTGCTGGACGCCAGCGCGTTCGATCAAACGCCATTCGGCGCCGGATGGAGCTGGGACGATGAACCCTTCGCCTTCGCTGCGCCGATCTCGGCGCTGAACTATGCCTTTACCCCCGGCGGCGATATCAACGTGGTGCAGGTGGATGTGCGGCCGGGGGCTCGCGCCGGCGCGCCGGGACGGGCGAGCTTCTATCCCGCCAATGACGCGGTGACGCTGGTCAATCGCACCACCACCGGCAGTGACACCGCGCTGAAGTTCGAGCGCTGGCCGGGCAGCAACCGGATCGTGGTCAGTGGCACCATCGCCGCGCAGGCGGAGGCCAGCTCGCGATTGATTACCGTCGATCAACCGGCCCTCGTCGTCGGCGCTTTATTGCAACATGCTCTGCGCGCGCACGGCATCACCCTGCGCGGCAACGCTGAAGAGGGCGTGACACCGGCCGGCGCCCGGCTGCTGGCGCAAAAAACCTCGCCGCCGCTCTCCCGCCTGGTCGTCACTTTCCTGAAAGTGTCCAATAACGGCTACGGCGAGATATTGACCAAGGCGATGGGCCGCAAGACGCAGGGCAAAGGGGATTGGGCCGCCGGCCTTCAGGCGATAAACGGATTTGTGCAAAGCCAGGGCATCGCGGCTGACGCGTACCGTCAGGTGGACGGTTCAGGGCTGTCGCGCATGAACCAGATCACGCCGCAACAGCTGACGACGCTACTGCTGGCGGCCAGAAAACAGCCGTGGTTCGCCGACTGGTATCGCGCCTTGCCCGTCGCGGGCGAGCCGGGGTTGCTGGTGGGCGGCACGCTGCGTAACCGCATGGTGAAAAGCGCGGCGGCCGGCCGCGCCCACGCCAAGAGCGGTTCCATGACCGGGGTATCGTCGCTCAGCGGCTATGTCGATTCGGCGACCGGGCGGCCGCTGGCGTTCGCCATCATCAGCAATAACTATCTGGTGCCCGGCGCAGAGGTGAAAGCGCTGGAGGACCGCCTGGTGGAAACGCTGGCGGCCTGTGACGCCACGGTGGTGTGCCGCTGAGTACGCGGCGTCAGTCGCGCTTGGCGATGTCGGCGAAGCTGCCGGCCAGCAGGCGGCACAGATCGGCGGCGGCCAGCTCGATGTCCAGCCCGCGTTTGCCGCCGGAAACGTAGATGGTGGCGAACGCTTGCGCCGGGCTGTCGATCACCGTCGGCAGCCGTTTTTTCTGCCCCAGCGGGCTGATGCCGCCCACCAGATACCCGGTGACGCGCTGGGCCAGCTGCGGATCGGCCATCTCGGCCTTTTTGGCGCCGAGCGCGCGGGCGACCTTTTTCAGATCCAACTGGGTGGCGACCGGCGTGACCGCCACCGCCAGATGTTTGGCGTCGCCGTTCAGCGCCACCAGCAGCGTTTTGTAAACCCGATCGGCATCCAGCCCCAGCTTTCTCACCGCTTCGTCGCCGAAGTTGGTTTCGTCGCTGTCGTGGTGATACGGATGAAGGGTGAAGGCGACCTTTTGTTTCTCGAGCAGAACGACTGCGGGCGTCATAATGTATTGTCCAAAATGTCCCTAACGGGGAAGGGGTGATAACCAGCCTTAAAAATACAAAAATCCAACCCGCCCGGCAACCTGAGCGGCTGTTACATAAAGCGGGTTGCCAAGATATTCACCGGGTTGCTACCCTGTTTGTTGTAACCGTTAACACGGTTGCTATGCGTATAACTACAATATAAGAAATTCCTCTTTGACTGGCCAATAGCGATATTGGCCTCTTTTTTAGCCCTGTGGCTGCAGCATTGCCGGCAGGTTATCCTCGCCGTACAGGTGCAATGCGCCAACCGCCACCACGTAGTCACCGGCCGGCAGCGCCTCCAGCTGACGCCGCCAGTCGCGATTGCGCTGATGCATCAGCACATCGTACAGCCCGGCGCTGAAGGTGGCGGGCAGGGTGTCCAGCGTGCCGCGCGGTTTGGCGTCCAGCCACCAGCTCACCATGGTTTGCAGCAGCCGCGCGTTGGTGTGCCAGTGCTCCAGCGTATCGCGCAGCAGCGCGATGCCGCCTTCCGGCAGCTGTTCCAGCATCGCCAACTGCTGCTGTGCCCCCTCGAGTTCGATCACCGGTTTGTCATGCGCGCGGGCGGCCTGCAGCAGCTGATAGTCCACGCCGTACTCCGCCCGCAGCCCCAGACGCTGAGCCTGGCGCGCCTGCATCATCAGCGCCACCTGCCAGCCGGGCAGGGTGGCGAAGGCGTGCGGATCGGCGCCCAGCTCGTGGCAAAGCGCCAGCAGCCGTTGATATTCTTCGGCGGACAGGCGCTGTTCCAGCGCCGGCTGCTGTTCTGCGTGGTCAAAAGGGGAGGCGGAATCGGTGATATCGGCCTCGACGATCAGCGCGTCGGCCTGCTGCAGCCGGGCGGCCAGCCGCGCCGGCAGCGGCGACATATCGACGGTGCCCATATGGATGCTGCCCACCAGATGCAGCCGACGATCGCCAGGCAGAGTGATGTCCAGCGCCGGATAAGCGTATCGTTTGGGCGAGATCAGGCCGAGGAAGGCGGCGAGGCGGCGTAACAGTTGACCCATACGGCGTGGCTCCTGAATAACGGGTGCGCGTTTCAGCATGAAAGGCGAGGAAAAATCGTCATTCATGCTAAACGCTATCCGCCGCGCAGGAAAGCCCGGAAAACGGCGGGGCGCCATGACGGCGCCCCTGAGATCACTTCCTGGGTTTAAAACGCAGCAGCCGGTTGGCGTTGCTGACCACGGTAATCGACGACAGCGCCATCGCCGCGCCCGCCACCACCGGGCTGAGCAGCGTGCCGGTCAGCGGGTAGAGCACGCCGGCGGCGATCGGGATGCCCAGCGTATTGTAGATAAAGGCGCCGAACAGGTTCTGCTTCATGTTGCGCAGCGTGGCCTTCGACAGTTCCACCGCATCCGCTACGCCGTGCAGGCTGTGGCGCATCAGGGTGATGGCGGCGGTCTCGATGGCGATGTCGCTGCCGCCGCCCATCGCGATGCCCACGTCGGCCTGCGCCAGCGCCGGGGCGTCGTTGATGCCGTCGCCGACCATCGCCACGCGCTGGCCCTGCGCCTGCAGCTGCTTGATCGCTGCCGCTTTGCCGTCCGGCAGCACCCCGGCAATCACCCGATCGATACCGGCCTCTTTGGCGATGGCGTTGGCGGTCACCGGGTTGTCGCCGGTCAGCATCACCAGCTGATACCCCTGCTGGTGCAGGCGCTGCAGCGCCGCGACGCTGTCTTCGCGCAGCGGATCGCGAATGGCGAACAGCGCGGCCGGTTTACCGTTAACGGCCAGCAGCACCGGTGTCACGCCGCGTTCGGCCTGGGCGCGCATCGGCGCTTCCAGTTCGGCGGTCGCAACCTGATGCTGCTCCAGCAGCGCGGCGTTGCCCAGCAGCAACTGCACGCCGTCGATCTCCCCGCTGACGCCAGCGCCGCGCAGGGTGCGGAACTGCGCCACCTGAGGCAGCGTTTGCCCAGCGGCACGTTCCATGATGGCGCGCGCCAGCGGGTGATTGGAGCCTTGCTCCAGCGCGGCGGCCCAGCCGATCGCCTGCCGTTCGCTGACCTGATTGAAGGTCAGGATCTCCACCACCTGCGGCTTCCCTTCGGTCAGGGTGCCGGTTTTGTCGAACACCAGGGTGTCCAGCTGGCTGGCCTGCTGCAGGGCGTCGGCGTCGCGTACCAGCACGCCAAACTCCGCCGCGCGGCCCACGCCGGAGATGATCGACATCGGCGTCGCCAATCCCAATGCGCACGGGCAGGCGATGATCAGCACCGTGGTGGCGATCACCAACGTGTAGACCAGCTGCGGCTGCGGGCCGAAGAAGTACCACATCGCCGCGCTGAACAGGGCGATCGCCACCACCGCCGGCACGAACACCGCCGAGACGCGATCGGCCAGTTGGCCAATCGCCGGTTTACTGCTCTGCGCCTGGCGCACCAGTTTGATGATGCGCGCCAGCGTGGTTTGGCTGCCGATGGCGGCGGCGCGGAACAGCACGCTGCCGTCGTCGACCACCGTCCCGGCATGCACCGTATCGCCGGGACCTTTCTGCTGCGGCACCGCTTCGCCGGTCAGCATCGCTTCATCGAGCCAGACTTCGCCCTGCACGATTTCACCGTCGACCGGCACGCGATCGCCGGTGGTCAGCCGCAGCGTCATGCCGAGCTGCACCTCCGCCAGCGGGATATCGCGCTCGCCGTCGTCGGTCACCAGCCGTGCGGTAGGCGGCGTCAGATCCAGCAGCCGTTCCAGCGCCTGCGAAGAACGCTGGCGAGCACGCTGCTCCAGCGCATGGCCGAGGTTGATCAAACCGATGATCATCGCGCTGGCCTCGTAATAGAGGTGGCGCGCCTCCATCGGGAAGAAATCGGGCCAGATGTTGACGGCGATCGAATAGAGCCAGGCGGCGCCGGTGCCGAGCGCCACCAGGGTATCCATGGTGGCGCTGCCGTTCATCAGCGCGCGCCAGGCGTTGCGGTAGAAGTGCCCGCCGGCGAACACCATCACCGCCAGGGTGATGACGCCGACCAGCAGCCAGGGGCGCTGGGTTTCCGGCGTCAGCGTCATGCTGCCGCCGAACAGCCCCCAGGCCATCAGCGGGATACCCAACGCCAGACCCAGCGCCGCCTGCCAGCTAAAGCGCTTCATGTTGGCGCGTGCGGTCTGCTGTTGGCGCTCGCGGCGTTCGGTCTCGTCCTGAATCATTTCGGCGCCGTAGCCGGCTTTTTCCACCGCCGCCACCAGCGCCTGCGCATCGGCGGCGCCGGTCACCAGCGCGCTGCGTTCCGCCAGGTTGACGCGCGCGTGCTCAACGCCGGGAACGCTTTGCAGCGCCTGCTGCACTTTATTGACGCAGCTGGCGCAGGTCATGCCGCTGAGCAGCAGCTGTACGCTGTCGTCCGCGCCGTCGGTTGCCGGAAGGGGAGATTGCGCCGCTGGCTGAACGTCCGGCAACGAAGGTGTTGCGTCAGTCAACGGCTCAGTTTTTGGGGCGACGGCGCCCGCTACGCCGGCGTGATAACCGGCATCTTTCACCGCGGCGATCAGCGCCTGCGGATCGGCATCGCCGTACACTTTCGCGCTGTCGATAGCGACGTCGGCGGCGAACACGCCCGGCACCGCTTCCAGCGCTTTGCGGGTGGTGCCGACGCAGTGCATGCAGCTCAGGCCGCTCAGCTGCAGTTCGGTATCGGCGTGCGGCGCGACTTCGGCCTGATAACCGGCGGCGATCACGCTGTCGATCAGCGCGCTGTCCGGTGCGTCGCCGGTCACTTTGGCGTAATGCACGTTAACGTCCGCCTGTTCGACATCGCTGCGGCTTTCCAGGGCTTTTTTCACCCGCTGCGCGCAGTTCATGCAGGACAGCCCCTGCAATGCCAGCATAGTGGTGTGTGACATGATTGAACTCCTTGCTTAAAAGACGGTGTTTAAAGGTTGACCGCCTGACCTGTTTTCACTAAGAATGGAGCTTAAACCTTCCAGCAAGGGTAAGGTCAAGGAGGGAAAATGAATATTAGCGACGTCGCGAAAAAAACCGGGTTAACCAGCAAAACGATTCGTTTTTATGAAGAGAAAGCGCTGATTACCGCCCCGATCCGCAGCGATAACGGTTACCGCCATTATTCCGCCAGGCACGTTGAAGAGCTAACGCTGCTGCGCCAGGCGCGGCAGGTGGGGTTCAACCTGGACGAGTGCCGCGAGCTGGTGGCGTTGTTCAACGATCCGGCCCGACACAGCGCCGACGTGAAGGCGCGCACGCTGCAGAAGGTGGCGGAGATCGACAGGCACATCAGCGAACTGGGCGAAATGCGCCAGCGCCTGGTGACGCTGGCCGACCAATGCCCGGGCGACGAGGGGGCGGAGTGCCCCATCATCAACAACCTGGCGGGATGCTGTCGTTCTAATTAGAGGCCGATGGCGCGGATCACCAGCGTGACCCCTTCCACCGCCACCACTTCCACTTCGGTGCCGGCGGGCAGATCTTCCGCCGCCTGCGCGCGCCAGCTGCTGTCGCCGATATTGATGCGCCCCATGCCGTTGTGCATCGGCTCCGTCAGCGTGGCGCGGGTGCCGATCAACTGGCGGTTGCGCTGGTTGAGCACCGGCGAACCGCCGGATGCGGCCGCCGGGCGCCGGCGCAGCCAGTACCACCACAGGTAGGCGACGACGACGGTCAGGACGGCGAAGATCATGCCCTGCCACGCCCAGGAAAGCGGCGGCAGCAGCCAGATCAGCACGCCGACCAACAGCGCCGCCACGCCGCTCCACAGCAGGTAGCCGCCGGCGCCGAGCATTTCCGCCGCCAGCAACACGCCCCCGAGGGAGAGCCAAAACCACAGCGGATTCGCCGCGATCAGTTCAAGCATGATTATTTGCCTTTGCTTTCTTTCAGCAGCTCGGTAATGCCGCCGATAGAGCCGAGCAGGCTGCTGGCGTCCAGCGGCATCATCACCACCTTGCTGTTGTTGGAGGAACCGATCTTCTGCAGCGCGTCGGTGTATTTCTGCGCCACGAAGTAGTTCACCGCCTGAATGTTGCCGCTGGCGATGGCGTCGGACACCAGCTGGGTGGCGCGCGCCTCGGCCTCGGCGGCGCGTTCACGCGCTTCGGCCTGCAGAAATGCCGACTGGCGTTCGCCCTCGGCCTTCAGGATCTGCGACTGTTTCTCCCCCTCGGCGCGCAGAATGGCCGCCTGACGCACCCCTTCCGCCTCCAGGATGTCGGCGCGCTTGGTCCGTTCGGCCTTCATCTGGGCGTTCATCGAGGCGATCAGTTCCGCCGGTGGCCGCACGTCGCGGATCTCGATACGAGTGATTTTCACCCCCCACGGATTGGTCGCTTCATCGACGATGTGCAGCAGGCGGCTGTTGATGCTGTCGCGCTGTGACAGCATTTCGTCCAGCTCCATCGAGCCGAGCACGGTGCGGAAGTTGGTCATGGTCAGGTTGACGATCGCCTGTTCGAGGTTGCTGACCTCGTAGGCGGCGCGAGCCGGATCGACCACCTGGATAAAGCACACCGCGTCGATGGCGACGTTGGCGTTATCGCGGGAAATCACCTCCTGCGAGGGAATGTCCAGCACCTGTTCCATCATGTTGATTTTACGGCCGATGCGGTCCATGAACGGCACCACCAGGTTCAGGCCCGGCATCAGCGTTTTGGTGTAGCGGCCGAAGCGTTCTACCGTCCATTGGAACCCCTGCGGCACAATTTTGACGCCGGCGAACACCACAATCAGCGCGACGACGATCACGATGGGGATAAAAGTAAGCATGCAAACCTCCTGTCAGACATATGTAAACAGATATTACGTCAGCGCCGGAAAAATGCCTACCGATACCGAGACTTAATCCAGAGCGCCGATCAAACCCGCGATCAGCGGATCCCGCGTCTGGAACAGGTTGATAAGGGTACGCACCGCTTCGCCGCCGCGAGCATCGGACCAGGCCAGCGACAGGGGAGAAGACTGGCGCGGGTATTTGAGCTGTTTGGCCACCAACTCGCCGCTCTCCAGATAAGTTTGGCACAGCCGGCGCGGAAGGAAACCGATCCCGAGACCGCGCAGATGGCACTCCAGCTTGGTGCGCAGATCCGGCACCTTGATTTCATGCTGGCCCGACAGCAGCCAGGCGGTGCGCTTGGCCAAATGGCGTGCGGTATCTTCGACGTTGATCGCGGCGTAAGGGCGCAGCTGCGTTTCGTTCAGCGGATCGGCGGCGGCGGCCAGCGGGTGCGTCGGCGCGATGGCGAACACCCACTCTATTTTGCCCAGCGGCAGCACCTTGATGCTGTTTTCCAGCGATTCGTTGCCCGCCGCGCCGATCGCCAGATGGCAATCCTCATTCAGCAGCGCGTCCCACACGCCCATGTACACTTGGCGGGAAATGTGGAATTGGGTGAACGGGTATTTGTCGTGCAGGTGAGTTAACAGCCCGGCTACGGCGGCGGCGTCGTACAGCAGGTTGTTGATCACGATATTCACCTGATGCTCTACGCCGTCGTTGATTTGCCGCAGCTCGCCCGGCATGGCGTCCAGCCAGGTGTGCCACTGGCGGCAGCGTTCCAGCAAATATTCTCCGGCCGGCGTCAGGTTGACGGTGCGGGTGGTGCGGATAAACAGCTGCGTGCCGATGCTCTCTTCCAGCGTTTTGATGCGGTAGCTGATGGTGGCGGTGGTTTTATGCAGCAATTCTGCCGCGCGCGAGAAACTTTGGCACTCGGCAACCTTGATAAACGAACGAATGGTTTCGTGATCCAGCATGAGGGGTCCTTGGCTGACACCGCCTTTTCGGTTATCGATGAGAAGAATCTACTGATGTTGCGGCGCGATAGGCAGCGGCAAAGCGCAACCCCACGATCCCGGTCACAGAATCACCTGACAGCGATGAACGCGTGCCGCCCCATTTTGCGCGATGATGAATCAGGCGGTTTTTTAATTCATTGATTTAAGGCAACTAATATTGTTCTTCGATCATAAAGTGTGCGGGTGATCTTGTTGTGGAAAAATTTTCCAAAAAAATGCTGTCAAATTCACCACGCGCTGTCTAGAGTGAAGGCGTTGGGTGAAATATCGCCGTTCAATCGTCGTCTGGGTCATGCGCTTGGGAGAATCACATGGATTTAGTCATCGAAGAATTAACGCCGGCGGCCTTTGCGCCTTATGGCGATGTATTGCAGATAGAGGGCTCGCGTTTCTTTCATATCAATGACGGGAAAACCGAGCGTTATCACGATCTCGCCAGGATAGAGGTGTCCGACGGCAACCGGGTGCTGGCCAGCATCAACCGGGCGGAACCCTGCGATCTGCCGATGACCTTTTCCCTGTTGGAAAAGCATCCGCTCTCGTCGCAGGCCTTTGTGCCGATGAACGGCGAACGCTTCGTGGTGATCGTCGCCGAACCGGGCGAAACCATCCCCGTCGGCACCCTGCGCGCCTTTATCACCAACGGCAAACAGGGGATCAACTATCATCGCAATGTCTGGCACCACCCGCTGTTCGCCTATGCGAAGGTCACCGACTTTTTCACCATCGACCGCGCGGGCGCCGACAACTGCGTGGTCAGCCGCTTGCCGGAGCCGTATCGCATAGTTTTGGCATAGCGCTGGCCGCACGCCGCGCTGGGCGTTTATCATAGCGTCACCCATGCCGTCACTGACAAAGGAAGCTTGAATGACCGAATTACGCAGGAAAGGACGACCCGCCACTGAAGCCGGCGCCACCAAAGGAGCGCAGGCGTTGGATCGCGGGCTGGAGATCCTCCAGTACCTGGCCAACGCCGGGGGGAGTTCGTCGGTTTCCGTGCTGTCCGAAAAGCTGGAACTGCCGCTTTCCACCACCTTCAGGTTGTTGAAAGTGCTGGAGAAATCGGAATTCGTCTTTCAGGATCCACAGCTGGGCTGGTGGCATATCGGCATTCAGTCGTTCACCGTCGGTTCCGCTTACATGAACGATCGCGACGTGGTATCGGTGGCTGGGCCGTTCATGCGCCGGCTGATGCTGCTGTCCGGCGAGACCGCCAACCTGGCGATCCGCAACAATTTCGACGCGGTGCTGATTCGCCAATGCGAGTGCCAGGCGATGGTGCGCATGTGCGCGCCGCTGGGCAGCCGTTTGCCGCTGCACGCCTCGGGCGCCGGCAAGGCGCTGCTGTACCCGCTGGCGGAAGAGGAGATGCTGGATCTGATCGTGCGTTCGGGGCTGCAATCCTATACGCCGAAGACGCTGACCAGCGTGAACCTGCTGCGCAAGGATCTGCATCAGTCGCTGGAACAGGGCTACACCATCGACGATGAAGAGCACGCGCTCGGCCTGAACTGCCTGGCTTCGGCGATTTTCGATCGCAACAACAACGTGATCGCCGCCATCTCCATCTCCGGGCCCAGTTCGCGGGTCGGCAAGGAGCGGTTCAAGGAGCTGGGCGAACTGGTGGGTGAAGTGGCCAGAGACATCAGTGCCGCGCTGGGCGAATCGCGCAGCAAGGCGTAAACGTCGCGCGCCGGGCTGAACCGGCGCGGAGCAAGACTCCCCGTTTGATGAGCAAACGGGTTTTTTTGAGCGTAATTTTAAGTTGGAAAAATTTTCCAATAAATTAAGGAGAGCATCACATGGCAATTATGCGAGCGGTAGACGCGGCAATGCACGTGCTGGAAAAAGAAGGGATCACCACCGCGTTCGGCGTGCCCGGCGCGGCGATCAACCCGTTCTACGATGCGATGCGGCGGCACGGCGGCATCAAACACTACCTGGCGCGGCACGTGGAAGGGGCCTCGCACATGGCGGAAGGCTACACCCGCGCCGCCGCCGGCAATATCGGCGTGTGCATCGGCACCTCCGGCCCGGCGGGCACCGACATGATCACCGGCCTTTACTCCGCCTCCGCCGACTCGATCCCGATTCTGTGCATCACCGGCCAGGCGCCGCGTGCGCGTTTGCACAAAGAAGATTTTCAGGCGGTAGACATCGAATCGATCGCCAAGCCGGTGACCAAGATGGCGGTCACCGTGCAGGAGCCGGCGCTGGTGCCGCGTGTGCTGCAGCAGGCGTTCCACCTGATGCGCTCCGGCCGGCCGGGCCCGGTGTTGATCGACCTGCCGTTCGACGTGCAGATGGCGGAGATCGAGTTCGATCCGGACACCTACTCTTCGCTGCCCGCCTATAAGCCGGCGGCCACCCAGATGCAGATCGACAAAGCGCTGGATCTGCTGTGCGCGGCGAAAAAGCCGCTGATCATCGCCGGCGGCGGCATTCACAACGCCGATGCGGCGGATCTGCTGCAGCAGCTGGCGGAGATCTGCAACGTGCCGGTGATCCCGACGCTGATGGGCTGGGGCGCCATTCCGGACGATCACCCGCTGATGGCGGGCATGGCGGGCCTGCAAACCTCGCATCGCTACGGCAACGCCAACCTGCTGGATTCGGATCTGGTGTTCGGCATCGGCAACCGCTGGGCCAACCGCCACACCGGCTCGGTGGACAAGTACACCGCCGGGCGCAAGGTGGTGCACATCGATATCGAGCCGACGCAGATTGGCCGGGTGATCTGCCCGGATCTGGGCATCGTTTCCGACGCGCGCATCGCGCTGCAAATGCTGGTGGACACGGCAAAGCGCCGCTTCGAGCGCGGCGAGTTGCCGAATCGCGACGCCTGGTGCGCCGCCTGTCTGCAGCGCAAGCAAACGCTGCTGCGCAAGACCCACTTCGACAACGTGCCGGTCAAGCCGCAGCGGGTGTATGAAGAGATGAACCGTGCCTTCGGCCGCGACGCCTGCTACGTCACCACCATCGGGCTGTCGCAGATCGCCGCCGCGCAAATGCTGCACGTTTTCGAGCCGCGTCACTGGATCAACGCCGGCCAGGCCGGCCCGCTGGGCTGGACGTTGCCTGCGGCGCTGGGCGTGTGCGCCGCCGATCCGCTGCGCAAGGTGATCGCGCTGTCGGGCGACTATGATTTCCAGTTCATGATCGAAGAGCTGGCGGTCGGCGCGCAGTTCAAGCTGCCCTATATCCACGTGCTGGTGAACAACGCCTACCTGGGGCTGATCCGGCAGGCGCAGCGCGGGTTCGATATGGATTACTGCGTGCAGCTGTCGTTTGAAAACATCAACAATGCGGAGATTGGCGAGTATGGCGTCGATCACGTCAAGGTGGCGGAAGGGCTGGGCTGCAAGGCGCTGAGGGTGTTCAAACCGGAAGAGATCGCGCCGGCGTTCCGTCAGGCCCAGGAACTGATGCAGCAGCACCGGGTGCCGGTGGTGGTGGAAATCATCCTGGAGCGCGTCACCAATATTTCCATGGGCACCGAGCTGGATAACGTCAACGAGTTCGAACCGGTGGCGGCAACGCCGGAAGACGCGCCGACCTCGGTCAACTTCTTTGTTTATCGTTGAGGAGCCTTACCATGCCGAAATTTTCAGCCAACCTGTCCATGCTGTTCACCGAAGTCGATTTCATGCAGCGCTTCCGCCGGGCGAAGGAGCAGGGCTTCAGCGCGGTGGAATACATGTTTCCCTATGACTACCCGATCGCCGCGCTGCGCAGCGAACTGGAGGCGCATCGCCTGAGCCAGGTGCTGTTCAACCTGCCGGCCGGCGACTGGGCGGCGGGCGAACGGGGCATCGCCTGCTTGCCGGGGCGCGAAGCGGAGTTCCGCGACGGCGTCGGGCGCGCGATCGAGTATGCGCAGGCGCTGGGCTGCGATCGCATCAACTGCCTGATCGGCAATTCGGATCCCGCCGTCGGCCGCCACGCCACCGACGAACGGGTGAAAGAGAACCTGAGCTACGCCGCCGACACCCTGGCGCGGCAGAATATCCGCCTGCTGATCGAACCGATCAACCGCTACGACATGCCGCAGTTCTACCTGCAAACCTCCCGGCAGGCGATCGAACTGATCGAAACGATCGGCAGCCCCAACCTGTATCTGCAGTACGACCTTTACCACATGCAGCGCATGGAGGGAGAGCTGACGCAGACCCTTGAGCGCCTGCTGGCGAAGATCGACCACGTTCAGGTCGCCGACAACCCGGGGCGGCACGAGCCGGGCACCGGCGAAATCAACTGCGAGTTTATCTTCGCGCAGCTGGATCGCATGGGTTACCGCGGCTGGATCGGCTGTGAATACAAACCGCTCACCACCACGGAAAGCGGCCTGTCATGGATTAAAAAATACCTGTCTTGAGGAGATGAAAATGAAAGTGGGATTTATCGGTCTGGGCATCATGGGCGCGCCGATGGCGGAAAAGCTGCTGGCGGGCGGGCACACGCTTTACGCCCATACCCGGCATCAGGTGCCGGCGGTGCTGTTGCAGCAAGGGGCCATCGCCTGCGGCGATCCGCAGCAGGTGGCGGATGAGGCGGACGTGATCTTTATCATGGTGCCGGATACGCCGCAGGTGGAGGAGGTGCTGTTCGGTGAACGCGGCTGCGCCGCCGGCAAGCTGAACGGCAAAGTGGTGGTGGACATGAGCTCCATTTCACCGCTGGAGACCAAGCGGTTCGCGCAGCGCATCAACCAGCTGGGCGCCCAGTATCTGGACGCACCGGTTTCCGGCGGCGAAGTGGGCGCCAAACAGGGCACGCTGACCATCATGGTGGGGGGCGAGGAAGCGACCTTCGAACGGGTGCAGCCGCTGCTGGCGCTGATGGGCAAGAACATCACGCTGATCGGCGGCAACGGCGACGGGCAAACCTGCAAGGTCGCCAACCAGATCATCGTGGCGTTGACCATCGAAGCGGTCTCCGAGGCGCTGGTGTTCGCCTCGCGCGCCGGCGCCGATCCGGCCCGGGTGCGCGAAGCCCTGATGGGCGGTTTCGCCTCGTCGCGCATTCTGGAGGTGCACGGTGAGCGGATGATCAAGCGGGCGTTCGCGCCAGGGTTCCGCATCTCGCTGCACCAGAAGGATCTTAATCTGGCGCTGCAGGGCGCGAAGGCGCTGGCGCTCAGCCTGCCGAATACCGCCACCTGCCAGGAGTTGTTCAACGTCTGCGCCGCCAATGGCGACGGCGAACTGGATCATTCCGCGCTGGTGCGGGCGCTGGAAATCATGGGCAACCACCGGGTGGCCGGCTAAGAGCACCCCCGGCATTTGATTTGCCGGCTTATCGTTAGAATCAGAGATGTTCGACATTAATAACGCCCTCTTTATGATAAATAAAGAGGGTCCCCGCCAATCCAATAAAAAATGATTCAGCACAATAAAAAGTAAAAAGCAGGATGCCAACCGAGGAGACACTGAATATGGCAACCGATAATGCTGTTATTGATAAAGATATTCTTACCGCCCCTGACAAAAACCGTTTATATCGAAAAATCGCCTGGCGCATTATGCCAATTTTATTAGTGAGCTATATCGTCGGTTATCTCGATCGGGTTGGCATTTCGTTTTCGAAATTTCAAATGATGCCCGATATTCTGAACGGCAATGTCTCGATGGCCGAAGCCGTTTACGGGCTGGGCGCCGGGGTGTTTTTCATCGGCTATATCATCGCCGGGGTACCCAGTAATATTCTGCTGAGCCGCTACGGCGCCAGAAAGATCATCGCGCTGCTGATGGTGGTGTGGGGGGCGATTTCGATGCTGAGCATCTTTATCACCAACCCCTGGCAATTCTACCTGGCGCGTTTCCTGCTGGGGCTGGCGGAGGCCGGCTTCTACCCCGGCGTGATCCTCTATCTGACGCTGTGGTTCCCGTCCAGCCAGCGCGCCAAGATGACCGCGCTGTTCGTGTGCGGTATCCCGGTCAGCAACATCATCGGCGGCCCGCTGTGCGGGTGGATCATCGAGCACATGAACGGCCTGATGAATCTCTCCGGCTGGCAGTGGCTGTTCTTTATCAGCGGCCCGCGCGCGCTGCTGATCGCCATCGTCATCTTCTGTTTCCTGGATAACACCTATCAGAGCGCCAAGTGGCTCAGCCCGCAGGAGAAGGCGCTGATCAAAGAGGATATGGCGCAGAGCGCGCCGCGCCAGGGTGCCGCCGGCGGGCAGGAGTGGACGATGAAAAGCATGCTGAGATCGTCCGCGTTCACCAAAATGTGGCTGATTTGCTTCTGCACCGTGATGGGCCAGGGCGGGCTGGCGTTTTGGGTGCCGACCATCATTCGCGACACCGGCGTGACCTCGGTGATGGATATCGGCCTGCTGACCATGCTGCCGTACATGCTGGCGGTGGTGGCGATGCTGGCGGCCGCGCGCAGTTCGGACAAGCATCGCGAGCGGCGCTGGCACATCATCGTGCCGTTCTGCATCGCCGCGGTGTCGCTGATCTTCATCGGCCTGTTCCCGGACAACAAGCACGTGGTGATGGCGGCGCTGTGCGTGGCGGTGGCGTCGAGCCTGGTGCCCTCGCCGCTGTTCTGGAGCCTGCCGAACGCCATCTTTACCGGCACCTGCGCCGCGGCGGGCATTGCGCTCATCAATTCCATCGCCAACATCGGCGGTTTTATTTCGCCTTATATCATCGGCTATTTCAAACAGCTGACCCACAGCAATTTGGCGGCGATGTGCGTCTTGTCGACGATGATGATACTGGGGGCGATATTAACCTACAGCGTGCCGGCGAAATGGGTCAATAAATAACGCTTCCCTTCATCTTCATTAAATAGTCGGCAACAGTTTTATTTTATTTCGCCATGCATTTCTCATCTGATTATTTCAGCGGGGGAAGGCATGGCCATTTTTATTTCGTCTCGAATAAAGGAGGCAGCATGAAAATTGTTATTGCACCGGATTCATTTAAAGAAAGCGTCAGCGCAGAACGGGCGGCGCGGGCGATCGCGCGCGGCTTCCACGAGGTTTATCCCGATGCCGAGTGCGTCTGCCTGCCGATCGCCGACGGCGGCGAAGGCACGGTGGACGCGCTGGTGGCCGCCACCGGCGGGCGCAAGGTGACGGTATCGGCGACGGGGCCGCTGGGGGAACGGGTGGCGGCGTTTTACGGCATCAGCGGCGACGGCAAGACGGCGCTGATCGAAATGGCGGCGGCCAGCGGATTGATGCTGACGCCGGCGGCGCGCCGTAACCCGCTGCTGGCGACCAGCTACGGCACCGGTGAACTGATCCGGCATGCGTTGGATCAGGGCATTCGCCACCTGATCCTCGGCATCGGCGGCAGCGCCACGGTGGATGGCGGCGTCGGCATGGTGCAGGCGCTGGGCGGGCGCTTCTACCGCCCGGACGGCAAGGCGCTGCCGTGGGGCGGCGGCGACCTGGCGACGCTGAGCGGCATCGATCTCTCCGCGCTGGACGCACGCCTGCGGCAGTGCCGGATCGAGGTCGCCTGCGACGTAGACAATCCGCTGGTGGGGCCGCGCGGCGCGGCGGCGGTGTTCGGGCCGCAGAAGGGTGCGACGGCGGCGATGGTGGCGCAGTTGGAACAGGGCCTGACGCAGTATGCTGAGGTGATCCGCCAGAGTACCGGTCACGACGTGCGGCACGTCGCCGGCGGCGGGGCGGCGGGTGGCATGGGGATCGCCTGCCAGGTGTTTCTCGGCGCAACGCTGAAGCCGGGTATCGAGATCGTGATGGCGGCGCTGGGCCTGGAGCAGGCGCTGGCGGAGGCCGATCTGCTGATCACCGGCGAAGGGCGCATCGACAGCCAAACGCTGGGCGGCAAGGCGCTGTCCGGCGTCGCCCGTCTGGCGCGGGCGCGCGGTTTGCCGGTCATCGCGCTGGCCGGCGTGGTGGAGGAAGGGGCGGAGGCGCTGCACGCGCAGGGAATAGACGCGATGTTCAGCATTCTGCCGCGCCTGAGTGCGCTGGAGGCCGCGCTGTCGCAAGGGGAGCTCAACCTGCAGCGCAGCGCCGCCAACGTCGCCCGCGCGATGCGCATCGGCCGGCGATTGGGATAAAAAAGAAGGCCACGCTGCGCGAGCAGGTGGCCTTGGTTTTGGCGGCGAAGCGCTTACGGCTCGACGTCGCGGTTGCAGTCCTTGGAGTAGATGTAGCTGAAGGTTTCCTGGCCCACCGCATAGCCCGCCTGCTGCACATAGGCACCCATGAAGATATAGTCGCCTTGCTTCACCGGCATCCATTCATTGTCCAGGTTGTACACACCGGCGCCGCTGAGAATGTAGGCGCCATGCTCCTGCACGTGGGTCTCGATGTAGCCGTGGCTGGCGCCGGGGGCGAAGGAGAGGATGTGCATATTCATGTCGAAGCCCAGATCTTTCGGCAGCAGATCCTGCAGGATCACCTCGCTCATGCCTTCGTAGTGGATCTTTTCCAGGTTGGCGACGTTGTTGCTGACCACGTGCGCCTCGTAACCCTTGATGCGCTGGTAGCGGCGCTTGTAGAGGAACAGGCGGCTGGATTGGCCGCCGTTGGCGTTTTCCAGCCGCAGGGTGACGCCCGCCGGGCAGTAAAGATAGCCGCCGGCGGTCAGCGGGTAGTCGGTGGCGTCGGCGGAAGCGGTGATGGCGCCGTCGATGACGTACACGAAGGTTTCGATCTCTTCGCCGCCAAAGCCTTTGGTGTTGCGGCCGCAGTCGTGCAGCGTTACCAGATAATCGACGAAGGTGGCGCCCAGTTTCGGCGTCGACAAGATGGTGACGTCGCAGTTTTCAAAACCGGGAATGACGTTGCGCACCAGGCCGTTCGGCGGGATCAGCGCATAGTTGCCGCGTTTGATGATGGCGCGCGTTGACAGAATGTCGGTTGGATATCCGGTTTGATTGTTGAAGTAACCCACGTTGATTCTCCTGATCGTTGAAAGGGCGCCGCGGCGGCGCCCGGTAAAAAAGCGCCGTCAGGCCTCGGTGGCCGTTCGGGTTGGCGTAGTGCGTTTCATCAAGACGTTGACGGTGAAGAAAATGGCGGTGCCCACCAGCAGGATGGCGGCGGAGATGTAAAACCCCATCACCTTGGAGCCGGTGCTGTCGGAGATCACGCCGGTCAGGAAGGGGGCGATCACCGACGAGGACATGCCGAAGAAGTTGAACACGCCGAAGCTGGTGCCATAGCCTTTCTTCGGCGCGTTGTCGGCGACGAAGGAGATCATGATCGGATCGACCGCCAGCTTGCCCAGCAACCCGTACAGGATCAGGCTGATCAGCAGCATGGTGGAGTCCGGCGAAATGACGGTGCAAACCAGCATCACCGCCGCGCACAGCTCGAGGAAAATGATCAGCTGCACCTTCTTGTTGCGGAAACGGTCGGACATGCGGCTGAAGAACAGCGCGCCCGGCACCGACGCGAACGCCACCAGGGCGGAGGAGAAGCCGATGGCCACCCCTTCAAAGCCGCGCTCTTGCTGCAGGAACGAGGGCAGCCAGGTGACTATCATGTAGTAGCCGTAGCAGGTGGCGAAGTACATCGCGTAGGCGGAGATCATGCGCAGGCTGAACAGGCCGCTGGGCTGGCCGTCCTCCTCGGGCTCGGCAGCCGTCGGCGCAACGGTCTGGCTGACGGCCGCCGCGGCTTGAGGCTGCGAGCCTTTGATGACCACGGCGAACACCAGCGTCATCACTACCAGCAGGCCGGTGATGATGAACAGCATGATCTGCCAGTTCATGTTGAAGCTTTTCACCAGCAGGCTGGAGGCGATCAGGCCGATGGCCATGCCGAGCGCCGAGCCGCTGTTGATCACCGCGGTTGCCAGGCCACGGCGTTCCAGCGGGATATTCTCCGACGACAGGGAGTAGGCCGAGCCGTAGTAAGAGCCGCAGCCCATGCCCGCCAGCAGGCTGCCGGCATAGACCATGGTCAGGCTGGTGGCGTTGCCGATCAGCAGCGTGGCGATGATGAACAGGCAGAAGCCCGGGATCAGCACCACCTTCTTGCCGAATTTGTCCACCAGGATGCCTGCCGGGATCTGCATCCCGGTGTAGGCGAAAAAGTAGAAGCTGGCGATCAGCCCCATTTCCGCATTGGAGTGCGCGCCGATGGTTTGTTGGATCTCGGGGAAGATCGGCGTCAGGACGGTGCGATAGATCCAGATCACCGCCCAGCCCAGACAGAGCACGACGACGATCTTTTTCCAGTAGCGCGGGTCGATGTCGTTGCTCATGCCTCGGCCCCCTGTTCGGTGTAGGCCAGCTGATACAGCGTCTGCGCCAGGATTTTCACCCCTTCGTTTAAATCGGCGACGGCGGTTTTTTCCGCCGGGTTATGGCTGATGCCGGCGATGCTCGGCACGAACATCATCACCGTCGGCACGCGCGGGGCGAAGATTTGCGAGTCGTGTCCGGCGCCGCTGTGCATCATGCGGTAATTCAGCCGCTGCGTTTCGCACAGGCGGCTGACGCAGGCCACCAGCTGTTCGTTCATCGGGATCGGCGCTTCGTCCATCCACAGATCGATCTCGGCCTCGATGCCCATCTCGGCGCAGATGCGCTGGATATCCTGCTCGATCTCCTGCGTGAAGCGCAGCAGCGCGGCCTGATCGGTGTGGCGGCAGTCGAGGGTGAAGTGGGTGAAGCCCGGCACCACGTTGACGGTGTTCGGCTTCGGCTCCACCTTGCCGAAGGTCAGCACCAGCGGATCGCCCTCGGCGCGCGCCTTGGCGATCGATTCGCAGCAGATGCGGCTGAAGGCGTGCACGGTATCCCGGCGGTAGCTCATCGGGGTGGTGCCGGCGTGGTTGGCTTCGCCCTGCAGCCGCACGTCATAACGCCGTTGGCCAACGATGCTGGTCACCACGCCGATGGTTTTGCCTTCGGTTTCCAGCACCTTGCCCTGCTCGATGTGGATCTCGACGAAGGCCGCGATGTCGCTGCGCAGCGGCTGATGCGGCGGGGGGAAATCGAAACCGGCATCGTGCATGGCGTTGACGAAGCCGACCCCTTTGGCGTCCGTAATGTGCTGCACGTCTTCCCGCCGGGCCAGGCCGACGATGTTCTTGCTGCCCCAGAATACATAAGGGAAGCGGCTGCCTTCTTCTTCCGCCAGTGCGATGACTTCCAGGCTGCGCAGCGGCGGGCCGTAGGTGTCTTTGAGGTGTTTGATCGCCATGAAGGCGGCTTCGATACCGAACTGGCCGTCGAGGTTGCCGCCGTTGACCACCGTGTCGATGTGCGAACCGGAGAGAATCACCTGGTCGGGGTATTTGCTTCCCTCCAGCCGGCCGAACAGGTTGCCGACCGCATCAAAATGGGCGCTCAGCCCGGCGGCCTCGAAGGTGGTTTTCAGCGCGTGCTGCGCTTCGATCCATTCCGGGGTATAAAGCAGACGCGTCATGCCGCCGCTGGGGTCGGCGCCGATTTTCGATAACCAGCCGGAAATATCACGGATTTCTTGTTGGAAGTCTTTCATGTTTACCTGCCCGCATGTTGTGTCTCAGCGGCGATGCGGCCAGGGCGGAGGCTATTCGCCGCCGGCCGACCTATTGCGCTGAGCGCGCTGATGAAGGTTTTCTTTTTTCTCCCCGGCTCAGAAATATCAACCGCGAGCCGCGGCGTAAAAAGCCCACGATAATAAGAGTGCGTTAACTGGCGAAGGGATCTTTATGGTCGTAAGAACGCTGGTAAATAGCATTTGAAATTAAGTATTGATAAATATCGTCGACGATTTCGATGCCGTTTTTCTCGCTTTCCATTTCACGCGCATGGCTGTTCTGCCCCGGATAAAGCACTTTGCTGACGCCCGGCGCCGGCTTAACGGCATTCAATTCTTTCATGACCTGGCTGATATTTTTACGGAATGCGGATTCGTTGGTGAAATAACCCGGATTCAGGACGATATGCAATTGGCCCAATTCCCGGCCGGCGCTGAGATCGTGATACATCGAGCTGACGTGTTTGCCGAACGGCAGGCCGAGCAAAATGCCCGACAGCACGTCGACCATCATCATCAGGCCGTAGCCTTTCGGCCCGGCGATCGGCAGCAGCCCGCTGACGGCGAACGGATCGGTGGTGTGCTTGCCCTCGGCGTCCACCGCCCAGGTGTCGGGGATGGCGGCGTTGCGCGAGCGGGCGTCCAGCACTTTGCCCCAGGCCTGCACGGTGGTGGCCATATCGAAGGTAATCAGCTCGTCGCCTTCGCCCGGCGCGGAGAAGGCGATGGGGTTGGTGCCGTAGTAGACCTCGGCGCCGCCGTACGGCACCACCATCGGATCGGACTGGCACAGCGAAATGCCGACCATGCCGGCGCGCGCCGCCTGCTGCACGAAGTAAGACAGCGCCCCGCTGTGGCCGATGCGGCGCACGCCCACCACCGCCACGCCGTTCTCTTTCGCCATTTCAATGGCGCGATCCATGCTCAGCTTGGCCGCCACGTGCCCGGCGCCGTTGTCGCCGTCGAAAATGGCGCTGCAGGGGCCGGTTTTCTCAAAGGTGAAATGCGGGTGATTATTGGTGCCGCCTTTGCTGATGCGTTCGGAATAGTATTCGACCCTGACCGCGCCGTGAGAATGAATGCCGCGCGCATCGGCATGAACCAGCACGTCGGCGACGATGCCGGCGTGTTCCTGGCTCAGGCCGGCGGCGTGAATTTTTTGCTGGATAAGCTGATGTAATTGTTGTTTAGAGACCTTCATATACAGTCCTTTTATCACTACGGTTTATTTAATTCGCCTCTGCGTTGTAATGTATAAATACCGGGGGGGAATAATGTGATCCAGATGCGTTTTATCCGATTGGATTAAAAATTCGTTGAATTAAATCGCCATTGTTAGAAGTTTTTTTATAAATGATATTTCCCTTCTGGATTAACTAATATTCAGACGATTAAGTTATTTTTTCTAACAATGGATAAAGTGTGACCGTACTCACCTCGGGACACGATTTTAATTTGTAGCTTGATAATTAACCTTTTCGCTGAATTCAATGCGTCGCCGCGCCGCCGGTGCGGGAAATATTGCCGATATTATTAAATGCTGTCTTAAGGATATCACCATGATCCATGCTTTTATTAAAAAGGGGAGCTTTCAGGATTCCGTCAGCCTGATGTTGATCTCCCGCAAACTCAGTGAATCTCCCAAGGTCGAGGAAATATCCGTCATGATGGGGACACCGGCCAATAAATCCTTATTGGAGGTGACCGGTTTCTGGCACCCGCAGTTTAGCGAAGCGACGCCGAACGATATTTGCGTGGCGATCAAGGCGGAGTCCGCCGATGAGACGATCGCCGAGGAGATCGGCGCGGCGCTGGAGACGGCGCTCAAGGCGATTGCGCAGGGCAGCCAGGGCGGCAAAAAACTGCTGCGGGCGCGCAGCTGGCGCACCGCCAGGCAGAAGCTGCCCGCCGCCAATCTGGCGCTGATCTCGATCGCCGGCGAATACGCGGCGGAGCTGGCGGATAGCGCGCTGGAAGACGGCTGCAACGTGATGATGTTCTCCGACAACGTCAGCGTGGCGCAGGAAGTGGCGCTGAAAACCAAGGCGCGCGAACGCGGGCTGATCGTGATGGGGCCGGACTGCGGCACCGCCTGCATCGCCGGCGCGCCGCTGGCATTCGCCAACGTGGCGCCCGCCGGATCTATCGGCGTAGTGGGCGCCTCCGGCACCGGCATTCAGGAACTGATTTCGCAAATTACCCTGGCAGGCCAGGGCATCTCGCACGCCATTGGCCTCGGCGGGCGGGATTTGACGGCGGAGATCGGCGGCATCAGCGCCATCAGCGCGCTGCGCATGCTGGCGGCGGATCCGCAGAGTCTGGTGCTGGCGTTCGTGTCCAAACCGCCGGCACCCGAGGTGCGCCAGCGGGTGATTGACGAGATGAAAGCGCTCGGCAAGCCGGTGGTGGCGTTGTTCCTCGGCGCGCAGTCCGCCGTGCGTCAGGAGGGCAACATCACGTTCGCCGCCACGCTGGATGAAGCGGCGCGGCTGGCGGCGATGCTGGGCTGCGTGCAGCAACAGGCGGCGCAACAGCCCGCGGTGCCCGGCGGCAAAATCGCCGGGCTGTATGCCGGCGGCACGCTGGCGGCCGAATGCGCGATGTTGCTGGCGGAAAAACTGTCCCTGCCGGTGGATAGCGAGCACCCGCGCGGCGCCATGCTGGTGGCCGACGGCCATCGCATTATCGACATGGGCGATGACTTTTATACCCAGGGGCGACCGCACCCGATGATTGACCCGACCGCCCGCAATCAAGAAATCGCCCGCCTGGCGCAGCAGCCGCAGACCGGCGTGTTGCTGCTGGACGTGGTGATCGGCTTCGGCGCTCAGGACGATCCGGCGGGGTCGCTGGCGGCCGAGGTGGCCAACGTGCGCGCGGCGCGCGGCGCGGCCCACCCGCTGGCGGCGATCGCCACCGTCACCGGCACCGAACAGGATCCACAGCAGCGCTCGCGGCAAATCGCCACCCTGCAGGAAGCCGGCATCGCGGTGATGCCGTCGCTGCCGGCGGCGGTCGCGCTGGCGCACCAGCTGATTACCCCCGTCTTACCCGCACCTGAACGCGAACGGCCGGCCTTGCTGGACGGCGTCGCGGTGATCAACGCCGGGCTGCGCAGCTTCGCCGATGACCTGCAAACCAGCGACATCCCGGTGGTGCACTACCAGTGGGCGCCGGTGGCTGGTGGCGATCAACGATTAGCCAACATCTTGAAAAAATTAAAGTAAGGAACCGCTATGTACGCAACGATTGAGCAAGCAAACGCCGCCGTTATCGCCCGTATCCGCGAGGCGCGCCCGCTCTGGCAGGATGTGGATCTGGCGCACCGCTTGATCCCGCAGCTGGCCGAAGGGCGCAAGCTGCTGCACGCCGGCCCGCCGGTTACCTGGCAAGAGATGAGCGGCCCGGTGCGCGGCGCCTGCATCGGCGCCTGCCTGTTCGAAGGCTGGGCGCAGGATGAGCAGCAGGCGCTGGCGCTGCTGGAGCAGGGGGAAATCGAATTCATCCCGTGCCACAGCGTGAGCGCGGTGGGGCCGATGGGCGGCATCACCTCGGCCCATATGCCGATGGTGGTGGTCAGGAACACCGTTCACGGCAACTACGCCTACTGCAACATGAACGAAGGCATCGGCAAAGTGATGCGCTTCGGCGCCTACGGCGAGGATGTGCAGCAGCGCCTGCGCTGGATGCGCGATTCGCTGGCCCCGGTGTTGAAAGCGGTGCTGGCGACGCTGGAGGAGGGGATCGATCTGACCGCGCTGATGGCGCAGGCGATCAGCATGGGGGACGAATTCCACCAGCGCAATATCGCGGCCTCGGCGCTGCTGATGCGCAGGCTGGCGCCGGAGATTAGCCTGCTGCCGCGCGATAAGGCGGAGCTGGCGCAGGTGATGCAGTTCCTCAGCATCACCGATCAGTTCTTCCTCAATCTGGCGATGGCCTACTGCAAGGCGGCGATGGACGCCGGGGCGGAGATTGAGCAGGGCACCATCGTCACGGTAATGACCCGCAACGGCAAGAACTTCGGCATCAAGATCAGCGGGATGGGCGATCGTTGGTTCACCGCCCCCGTCAATACGCCGGAAGGGCTGTTCTTCTCCGGCTTCAGCCAGGCGGACGCCAACCCGGACATCGGCGACAGCGCGATCACCGAAACTTTCGGCATTGGCGGCGCGGCGATGGTCGCGGCACCGGGCGTGACGCGCTTCGTCGGGGCTTCCGGCGGCATGAGCGCCGCCACCGACATCTCCGAGGAAATGGCGGAGATCTACCTCGAGCGTAACATGATGCTGCAGATCCCGACCTGGGACTTCCAGGGCGCCTGCCTGGGGCTGGATGCGCGCCGGGTGGTGGAAACCGGTATCACGCCGCTGATCAACACCGGCATCGCCCACCGCGAAGCCGGGGTCGGGCAAATTGGCGCCGGCACGGTGCGCGCGCCGCTCGGCTGCTTCGAGAAAGCGATCGAAGCGCTGGCCGATAAGCTCGGCATCACGGCGTAAGCGAACGGAGGGGCGTATGGACATTATCGCGTTGGCCGGCAGCCGCCATGCGACGCAAGACTACGGCGCGCTGCGCTGCGTCGGCAGCTTCAACAACGCGATCAATTTCCTGACGGAAAACGCGCGGCTGCTGACGCTGCACCGCGCCGGCAGCGGCCTGAGCCCGATGGGGTGGCAGCTCGGCGCGCGGGATTTCGATCGCGTGCGGCGTGCGGTGCCGTCTGTACGACGCTGCGCCTTCTCCGCCGCAGGCATCACGTTGGATGGGCTCCTGGTGCGGCCCGCCGCCGCGGCGCGGGATCTGGCGCTGACACCGCGCGCGGCCATTGCCGATCGGCCGCTGACGGCGGTATTGCAGCGCTGCACGGCGCAGTGCGGGTTACACGGCGAGCTGGGCCGATTGGTGAAGCAGCCGTTAACGCCGGAGCCGGCCGCGCTGGTGCGGGATTTCTCCCGTTGGCTGCGGGGCGGCACGGTCGACTGGCGCCAGGCGCTGGGCAAGGGGCCCGGGCTGACGCCGAGCAACGACGACACCTTGCTCGGCCTGCTGCTGAGCGCGCACCTCGACAGCCGCATTCAGGTCGCCGGGCTGGCGCCGTTTTTCGCCCAGACGCCACCGCTGGACGCGCTGACCACGCTGGTGAGCGCGCACTACCTGCGTTACGCCGAGCAGGGCGTGTTCGCCACGCCGGTGCATGCGTTGGCGCTGGGGCTGCGGGCGCCTGAAGAGGTATCGGCGGCGGTGGCGGCGGTGCTGAGCCTGGGGCACTTTTCGGGAGCGGACACGCTGCTGGGCGTGTGGCTGGGGATGACGACGATTAACGCACTGTGCGGCGCGCGGTGTGAACACGAGGGCCGGATCGCGGATCCGGCCGGGACGGTATGATTTCAACTACGGGTGCAAACCATGAAAACCTTGGTCATTGCGTTGGGCGGCAACGCCCTGTTGCAACGCGGAGCCGTGCTCTCTGCGGAAAATCAGTATAAGAGCATCGCCCTCATCGCCGACGCCATCGGCAAGCTGGCGCAGAAATACCGCATCGCCATCGTGCACGGCAACGGGCCGCAGGTGGGGCTGCTGGCGTTGCAGAACCTGGCGTACCGCGACGTGCCGCCCTATCCGCTGGATATTCTGGTGGCCGAAAGCCAGGGCATGATCGGCTATATGCTGGCGCAGCAGTTGAGCGCCAGCCATCCGCAGCAGCCGGTGTCCACGCTGCTGACGCGGGTGCTGGTGGATGCGCAGGATGCGGATTATCAGGCGCCGAGCAAGTTCATCGGGCCGGTGTATGCGCCGGAACAGCGGCAGGCGCTGGAGGCCAAATACGGCTGGACGCTGAAGGCGGACGGCAACTACATCCGCCGGGTGGTGCCTTCGCCGGCGCCGCAAAAGATCCTCGACATTGAGGCGATCACGCTGCTGCTGTCGCAGCGGCACATCGTGATCTGCAACGGCGGCGGCGGCATCCCGATGATCGCCGGCGAGCGTGGGCTGACGGGCAGCGAAGCGGTGATCGACAAAGATCTGGCGGCGGCGCTGTTGGCGGAACAGGTGGGGGCCGATCATCTGGTGATCCTCACCGACGCCGACGCGGTGTATCAGGAGTGGGGCACGCCGCGCCAGCGCGCCATTCGGCGCGCCACCACGCAGGAGCTGGCGCCGATGGCGGTGGCGGACGGCGCCATGGGGCCGAAGATCATGGCGGTCAGCCGCTTCGTCGATCGCACCGGGCGGACGGCCCATATCGGTGGCCTGCAGGATATCGACGCGGTGCTGGCGGGCCAGGCCGGCACCTCTATTTTGCCTTAGCCGCCGTCGGTTTATCCGCGCCCGCGCTGGCGCGGATAAGTATGCCTAAATGGCATGATTTCAATAATTTTTATTCATTTCATGATGTTGCTCGCCTTGGCTAGAGTAAAAACACCCCCGTATTTACCGTCAAAAATTTGTCATTTTTATTTGCGACTATGCTTTTTGAAATGACATTTCGGCCAAGGATTGTTATGGATTCGCTCAGTGTTGATGAACTCGCCCAGAAGAAGGATCGCTGGTATCGCATTGTGGAGGAGATGTTGGCGGAAGCCGGCGTCGCCATCAACGGCCCGCGCGCCTGGGATATCCGGGTGCACAATCCGGCGCTGTTCAAACGCATTTTGCAGGAAGGCTCGCTCGGTTTCGGCGAAGGCTATATGGACGGCTGGTGGGAGTGCGAACGGCTGGACATGTTGTTCACCCGTATTCTGCAGGCCGGCGTCGATGAGCGGCTGCCGAAAAGCCTGAGCGACATCGCGCGCATCGCCTATGCCCGGCTGTTCAACCGCCAATCGCGCAAGCGCGCCTGGCAGGTGGGCAAAGAGCACTACGACATCGGCAACGACCTGTTCCGGGCGATGCTCGATCCTTACATGCAATACTCCTGCGGCTACTGGAAAGAGGCGCAGACGCTCGAGCAGGCGCAGCAGGCCAAGCTGCGGATGATCTGCGAAAAACTGCAGCTGAAACCGGGCATGACGCTGCTGGATATCGGCTGCGGCTGGGGCGGGCTGGCGCAGTTTGCGGCGCAAAACTACGGCGTCTCGGTGCACGGCGTGACCATTTCCGCCGAGCAGCAGAAGCTGGCGCAGGCACGCTGCGCGGGGCTGGACGTCGAGATCTTGCTGCAGGACTACCGCGATCTGGATCGCCAGTTCGATCGCATCGTGTCGGTCGGCATGTTCGAGCACGTCGGGCCGAAAAACTACGAGACCTATTTCAGCGTCGCGGCGCGCAACCTGAAGCCCGACGGCCTGTTCCTGCTGCACACCATCGGTTCCAATCAGACCGATCTTAACGTCGACGCCTGGATAGACAAATACATCTTCCCCAACGGCTGCCTGCCTTCGGTGCGGCATATCGCCGAGGCCAGCGAAGGGCGTTTCGTGATGGAGGATTGGCACAACTTTGGCGCCGATTACGATCGCACGCTGATGGCCTGGCTGGAGAACTTCAAACGGGCGTGGCCAGAGTTGGCGGGCGGCTATTCCGAGCGCTTCGAACGCATGTTCACTTACTACCTGAACGCCTGCGCCGGCGCGTTCCGTTCGCGCAATATTCAGCTGTGGCAGGTGTTGTTCAGCCCGGCGGGCGTGGAAGGTGGGGTGCGGGTCTATCGTTGATATCCCTTCGTCTTTTCCGCCGCATCGTTGTTGGCTGCACGTTCGAACCCCTGGTCACTTAGTTATCTAAGCTCCCAGGGCTTCTCACGTTTGCCGCCTGGATGCAGCTTCAGGTATGAAGGATATCAGTACAGCAGGGAGTACAGCTGGCGGCGATACTTAGCGGCCAGCGCGTCGCCGGTGCCGAGCGCGGCCAGAATGTCCATCAGGGTCTTGCGCGCGTTGCCGTTGGCGGCGGCCAGATCTTTCTTCAGATGCCCCATCAGCAGTTCCAGCGCTTCTTCGTTACGCCCGACCTGATGCAGCTGCAGCGCCAGCTGCACCGCCAGCTCGACGTTGCCCGGCTGCTGCTGTACCTGCTGTTGCAGCTGTTGGATTTCCGGCGTGTCCGCCGCCTGCTTCAACAGTTCAATCTGCGCCACCAGGCCCTGATAGCGGGTATCGCGATCTTGCAGCGGGATGGTTGCCAGCACCGCTTCGGCGTCTTCGCTGCGGCTGAGCGCGATCTGAGTTTCGGCCAGGGTCAGGCCGATGTCGCTGCGCTGTTGGCTGCTCTGCCAGGCGTCTTTCAGCAGCGGCAGCGCTTCGGCAGCGTTGCCGGCGGCCAGCAGTTCCTGCGCCTGCGCCAGTTTCAGATCTTCTTCCTTCGGCAGGAAACGCTGCAGCAAGTCGCGGATCGCTTCTTCCGGCTGCGGGCCCTGGAAGCCGTCGACCGGCTGACCGTCTTTGAACAGATAGACGGTCGGAATGGAGCGCAGCCCGAACTGGGAGGCGATCATCTGTTCGGCGTCGCAGTCCACCTTGGCCAAAATGAACTGGCCGGCGTATTCCGCCGCCAGTTTGTCGAGCACCGGCGTGAGCTGCAGGCAGTGTTGGCTGCGCTCGGACCAGAAGTAGAACAGCACCGGAATGGACATCGACTGTTCCAGCGTCTGGTGCAGGTTAGTTTCGTTAATATCAACAACAGCTTGAGCTAGCATCTTTTTTCTCTCTGATCGTGCGGAGCCATGGGGTGTAGATGGGGGCGCGCCGCCATTCTTCAACCCCGGCGGGCGAATTAAGCGTTGCTGCGCAGCAGCCAATCCAGACAGCGGCCCGGCAGAATGCGGCGCAGCACGCTCATGGCGTGCGCCAGCAGGGTCACTGGGTAGCGCAGTTTGGCGCGCGGGCTTTCCAGCGCGTGGCGCAGCTTGGGCAGAATGGCCTCCGGCGGCAGCGTCAGGCGCTTGGCGATGCCGGGGTTGTGCACCGGTTTGTCGCTCTGCGTCTGATTGACGTTCTGGCTAAAGTGGGTGGAAATCGGCCCCGGTTCGATCAGGCTGACCTGAATGCCGCTACCGTGCAGCTCCATGCGCAGCGCGTCCGACCAGGCTTCCAGCGCGAACTTGCTGGCGGCGTAGGCGCCGCGCCCGGCGCTGGAGACCAGACCCATCACCGAGCTGGTCTGGATAATGCGCCCTTCGCCGTGCGGCAACATCGCCGGCAGCAGCAACTGGGTCAACTGGTGGGCGCCGAACAGGTTGGTGGCGAACTGCCGCTCCAGCTGGCTGCGCGAGATGCCGCTGAGCGGGCCGTAAACGCCGAAGCCGCCGTTGTTGAACAGGCCGTACAGACGGCCGCCGGTCAGCGCGATCACCTCGGCGGCGGCGCGCTCGACGCTGGCGCTGTCGTCCAGATCCAGCTCGATGCCTTCCAGCCCGAGCTGGCGCATGTTTTCCACGTCCTGCGGCTTGCGGCAGGCGGCCAGCACCCGGTAGCCGCGGTTGCGCAGATCCTGCGCCGCAATCAGCCCAATCCCGCTGGAGCAGCCGGTTATCAATACTGCTTTTTGCATAACTTTACCTAGTGTACGACCCTAATTTAGTTAGACTCATGTTTTACTAGCGGTTCCAGGCGCTCCGCCATCCAGGTGGCGATAAACGGCTGGGCGTCCCCATTGGGGTGCAATCCGTCATCCTGCATCCATTCCGGCTTCACCACCACCTGTTCCATATAGAACGGCAGCAGCGGAATGTTGAACTGCCTGGCCAGCGCCGGGTAGACGGCGCTGAACGCCTCGGTATAGCGGCGGCCGTAGTTCGGCGGGATGCGGATCTGCATCAGCAGCGGCTGTGCGCCGGCCTGCTGCACCTGCGTGATGATCTGGCCGAGATCGCGCTGCATGTCCTGCGCCGGGAAACCGCGCAGACCGTCGTTGGCGCCCAGCTCGATCAGCACCCAGCGCGGCTGATGCTGTTTCAGCAGCGCGGGCAGACGCGCCAGCCCCTGTGCGGCGGTGTCGCCGCTGATGCTGGCGTTGACCAGCTGCGGCGCGCCCGGTTTTTTCTGCCACTGTTCGGCCAACAGCGTCGGCCAGGCCCGCTCGATCGGCAGGCGGTAGCCGGCGCTTAAACTGTCGCCCAAAATCAACAAGGTATCGGCGGCGACAGCGCGTAAACTGAATAATCCCAACAGCAAAAGGAAGGGAAGATGCCAGCGGAAAACGTTCTTGAAGTTCATCATCTTAGTAAACACGTTGGTCAGGGTGAGCATCAGCTCACCATCCTTACCGGAGTCGAGCTGCTTGTCAAACCCGCGCAGACGATCGCCCTGATCGGCGAATCCGGATCGGGGAAATCGACCCTGCTGGGCATTTTGGCCGGGCTGGATGACGGCAGCGAGGGCGAGGTGCGCCTGCTCGGCGAGTCGCTGACCGCGCTGGACGAAGAAGGCCGCGCCGCGCTGCGCGCCAGGAACGTCGGCTTCGTGTTTCAGTCGTTCATGCTGGTGCCGACGCTGAACGCGCTGGAGAACGTGCAGCTGCCGGCGCTGCTGCGCGGCGAGAGCGACAGGCAGAGCCGCGAGCAGGCGGTGCAACTGCTGGAACAGCTGGGATTGGGCAAACGGCTCGATCACCTGCCGGCGCAGCTGTCCGGCGGCGAGCAGCAGCGCGTGGCGCTGGCGCGCGCCTTCAGCGGCCGGCCGCGGGTGCTGTTCGCCGATGAACCGACCGGCAACCTCGATCGCCAGACCGGCGATCGCATCGCCGACCTGTTGTTCTCTCTCAACCGCGATTTTGACACCACCCTGATCCTGGTGACCCATGACGAAACCCTGGCGGCGCGCTGCCAGCGGCGGCTGCGGCTGCGTGAAGGCAAGCTGTGGGAGGAAGCATGATCTGGCGCTGGTTCTGGCGCGAATGGCGCTCGCCGTCGCTGCTGATCGTTTGGCTGGCGTTGACGCTCTCCGTGGCCTGCGTGCTGGCGCTGGGCAGCATCAGCGATCGCATGGACAAAGGGCTCAGCCAGCAGAGCCGCGATTTTATCGCCGGCGATCGGGTGCTGCGCAGTGCGCATCCGGTGCCGGAAGGCTGGCTGCTGGACGCGCAGCAGCAGGGGCTGACGCTGAGCCGCCAGCTGTCGTTCACCACCATGACCTATGCCGGCGACCGGCCGCAGCTGGCGGACGTGAAAGCCACCGATTTGGCCTATCCGCTGTATGGCAAGCTGGAAACTCGCCCGGCCAACATCAAGCCCGAACCGGGCAGCGTGCTGGTGGCGCCGCGTTTGCTGGCGCTGCTGAACGTGAAAGTGGGGGATTCGCTCGAGGTGGGCGACACCACGCTGCGCATCGCCGGTGAAATCATTCAGGAACCGGACGCCGGCTTCAACCCGTTCCAGACCGCGCCGCGCATCATGATCAACCTGGCGGACGTCGATAAGACCGGCGCGGTGCAGCCGGGCAGTCGCCTGACCTACCGCTACATGTTCGCCGGCGCCGAGCCGGATATTCAGCGTTACGAGGAGCGGCTGACGCCGCAGTTGACGCCGGATCAGCGCTGGTTCGGGCTGCAGGAGTCCGGCAGTGCACTCGGCAAGTCGCTGCAGCGATCCCAACAGTTCCTGCTGCTGTCGGCCCTGCTGACGCTGCTGTTGTCGATCGCCGCCGTGGCGGTGGCGATGAGCCACTATTGCCGCAGCCGCTACGATCTGATCGCGGTGCTGAAAACCCTTGGCGCCGGGCGCGGCGCGCTGCGTAAACTGATCGTCGGCCAGTGGCTGGCGGTGATGGCGCTGGCGGCGGTGTGCGGCGGGGCGATCGGGCTGGCGTTCGAAGCGCTGTTGATTCGCCTGCTGAAGCCGGTATTGCCGGCCGCGTTGCCCGCCGCTGGCGCCTGGCCGTGGCTGTGGGCGCTCGGCGCGCTGGTGCTGATTTCGCTGCTGGTCGGGCTGCGGCCGTACCGTCAGCTGCTGGCCACCCAGCCGCTGCGGGTGCTGCGCCGCGACGTAGTGGCCAACGTCTGGCCGCTGCGCTACTTCCTGCCGGTGACGGCGGCAGTCGTGGTGGCGCTGCTGGTGACGCTGATGGGGGCCAGCACGCTGCTGTGGGCGATCCTGGCGGGCATGGCGGTGCTGGCGCTGCTGCTGGGCGGCATCGGCTGGGGCAGCCTGCAGCTGCTGCGCCGCATCACGCTCAAGAGCCTGGCGCTGCGGCTGGCGGTCAACCGCCTGCTGCATCAGCCGTGGGTGACCATCAGCCAGCTGGCGGCGTTCTCGCTGTCGTTTATGCTGCTGGCGCTGTTGCTGGTGCTGCGCGGCGACTTGCTCGACCGCTGGCAGCAACAGCTGCCGCCGGATAGCCCGAACTATTTCCTGCTCAACATGACCGAGGCGCAGGTGCCGCAGGTGAAAACCTTCCTGCAGCAGCACCAGATCAAGCCGGAAACCTATTATCCGATCGTCCGGGTGCGCCTGACCGAGATTAACCAGCAGCTGGCGACCGAGCGGGTGCATGAAGACGATCCGGGCGGCGAGGCGGTGAACCGCGAGCTGAACCTGACCTGGCTGGCCGATCTGCCGGATCATAATCCGCTGGTGGCGGGCAGCTGGCCGCCGAAAAGCGGCGAAGTCTCGATGGATGAAGGCATTGCCGGGCGGCTGAAGATCAAGTTGGGCGACACGCTGACCTTCAGCGGCGATACCCAGGCGTTCAGCGCCAAGGTCACCAGCCTGCGCCAGGTGGATTGGGAAAGCCTGAAGCCGAACTTTTACTTTATCTTCCCGCCGGGCGCGCTGGACGGCCAGCCGCAGACCTGGCTTACCAGCTTCCGCTACGACGGCGACGGTCAGATGCTGACCCAGCTCAACCGCCAGTTCCCGACGCTCAGCCTGATGGACATCGGCGCGATCCTGAAACAGGTCGGCGGCGTGCTGCAGCAGGTCAGTCGCGCGCTGGAGGTGATGGTGGTGCTGGTGGTGCTGTGCGGCGGCCTGCTGCTGCTGGCACAGGTGCAGGTCGGCATGCGTCAGCGCCGCCAGGAGCTGGTGGTGTACCGCACGCTGGGCGCCGGCAAACGGCTGCTGCGCCGCACGCTGTGGTGCGAGTTCGCCCTGCTGGGGCTGGTGGCGGGCATCGCGGCGGCGGTGGGCGCCGAGGCGGCGCTGTGGCTGCTGCAGAGCCGGGTGTTCGACTTCCCGTGGACGCCGACGCCGGTGCTGTGGTGGGCATTGCCGCTGGCCAGCGCGCTGCTGCTGTCGCTGTGCGGCGGCTGGCTGGGCGTGCGCCTGCTGCGCGGCCGGGCGCTGTTCCGCAGTTATGATGGCTGATCTTGCTATCGCAGGTCCGTTGCCGCCAAGCGCGGCCGGGCCTGCCGATTTTCCGCCGCGCGTTACCGTGGCTTTTCTCCTTGTTCCCTTCCGCACGTCACGCTGATTTTTGTGAAATCGATTACATTTGTACTCTATCGACACAATGCGTATTGGCAATGCTCTTACCAAACTCAGGCCGTTGCTTACTTTTTTATGCATGTAAATAATGAGTTAGACAGTGAGTAAACGAGTTTGTCGTCTATTGATGCGTAGAATTAAGGTTTAAAATTATGTAACCGCTTCCACTAATGTGATCGTACTCACTTATCTCCGACGCATTGCCTCCTATCATGTCGCACAACTGATGACCGTTTTCTCCTGGAGGCTGTATGAGCGCTACCGTTAAAGTTGCACCGGCGGAGAAAAGCCCGACCCATGTCGGCATGACTTTTTTCGTCTGTTTTTTGGCCGCCTTGGCCGGCCTGTTGTTTGGCTTGGATATTGGCGTAATCGCCGGCGCTCTGCCGTTTATTACCGACACTTTTCATATCACCAGCTCTCAGCAGGAGTGGGTGGTCAGCTCGATGATGTTTGGCGCCGCCGTCGGCGCCATCGGCAGCGGCTGGATGAACTTCCGGCTGGGGCGCAAATACAGTTTGATGATCGGCGCCATTCTGTTCGTCGCGGGATCGCTGTGTTCAGCGTTCGCCCCCAACGTGGAGGTGCTGATCGTTTCACGCATTCTGCTGGGATTGGCGGTGGGTATCGCTTCTTATACCGCGCCGATTTATCTTTCCGAAATCGCGCCGGAGAAAATCCGCGGCAGCATGATCTCGATGTATCAATTGATGATCACCATTGGTATTTTGGCGGCTTACCTGTCTGATACGGCATTCAGCTATACCGGCGCCTGGCGCTGGATGTTGGGCGTCATCACCATCCCGGCCGGGCTGTTGTTGGTTGGCGTGTTCTTTTTACCTGACAGCCCGCGCTGGCTGGCCTCGCGCAATCGTCATGAGCAGGCGCGCCAGGTGTTGGAGAAGCTGCGCGACAGCAGTGCCCAGGCGCAGCATGAGCTGAATGAAATTCGTGAAAGCCTCAAACTGAAGCAAAGCGGTTGGGCGTTGTTCAAAGGCAATAAAAATTTCCGCCGCGCGGTTTTCCTTGGCATTCTTCTCCAGGTGATGCAGCAGTTCACCGGGATGAACGTCACCATGTATTACGCGCCGAAGATTTTCGGTCTGGCGGGCTTCGCCAGCACGGAACAGCAGATGTGGGGCACGGTGATCGTCGGTCTGGTCAACGTGCTGGCCACCTTTATCGCTATTGGGCTGGTCGATCGCTGGGGCCGCAAACCCACCCTGATCCTTGGGTTTATCGTGATGGCCGTCGGCATGGGGGCGCTGGGAACCATGATGAATATCGGCATGAACTCGGCGGTGGCGCAATATTTCGCCATCGTCATGCTGCTGATGTTTATCGTCGGCTTTGCCATGAGCGCCGGCCCGCTGATTTGGGTGCTGTGTTCAGAGATCCAGCCATTGAAAGGCCGCGATTTCGGCATCACCTGCTCCACTGCCACTAACTGGATCGCCAATATGATTGTGGGAGCGACGTTCCTGACCATGTTGAATTCGTTGGGTAGCGCGCACACCTTTTGGGTCTATGCAGGGCTTAACGTGCTGTTTGTTTTCATCACGTTGGCGCTGATCCCGGAAACCAAAAATATTTCTCTGGAACATATTGAACGCAATCTGATGGCCGGCAAACCGTTGCGTAATATCGGCTCGCGTTGATCTTTGCGGCAAAAAAAAGGTTCAGCCTGGGCTGAACCTTCTTCTTTTTCGGCGGCTTAAACCGTTAAGCCAGCTTCTGCTGCGCCCAGGCCAGCCCGCTTTGGTATTCGCCCGGCAGCAGCGGCGCCAGCGCCTGCAGCGCCTGGCACAGATCGGCGGCGCTCGGGTCGTTCAGATTGAGATGGCCGACCTTGCGGCCCGGGCGCACCTCTTTCTCATACCAGTGCAGATGCACCAGCGGCAGCGACAGCCACTGTTCGTTGACGGCGGTGCCGATCAGGTTGACCATCACCGACGGCGTGCTCACCACCGGCTGCGGCAGCGGCAGGCCGAGAATGGCGCGCAGGTGCAGCTCGAACTGGCTGATGGACGCGCCGTTTTGCGTCCAGTGGCCGCTGTTGTGCACGCGCGGCGCCAGTTCGTTGATCAGCAGCCGATCGCCGACGATAAAGCACTCCATCGCCATCACGCCGACGTAGTTCAGCTTGTTCAGGATCGCCGCCAGCATCTGCTCGGCCTGTTGCTGCAGCGCTGGGTTGGGCTGCGGCAGCGCAACGCTGGTGCGCAGGATGCCGTCTTCATGCAGGTTGTGGGTCAGCGGGTAGAATACCGAACGGCCGTCGTGGCCGCGCGCCCCCACCAGCGACACTTCGCCGGAGAAATTGATGCCTTGCTCGACGATGCACTCGCCATAGGCATCGGCCGGCAGTTCAGCTTCCTGGCCCGGGCGCAAGCGCCACTGGCCGCGGCCGTCATAACCGCCGACCCGGCGTTTGACGATCGCCAGCTCGCCTAGCGCAGCGAATACCTGCGGCCATTCGGCGGCGCTCGCCAGCAGCTGCCACGGCGCGGTCGCCAGGCCGAGCTGATCGAGCAGCTGTTTTTGCGTCAGGCGATCCGCCAGGCGCGGGAAAATGTCGCGGTTGACGAAGGCGCTGTGGGTCGCCAGCTCGCGCGTCAGCGCGGTTTCCGGCCAGCGTTCGATCTCGGCGGTAATGACGCTGTTCTGATACGGCACCGCTTCGGGCTCGGCATCGATGCCGACAGGGTAAACGGCGATGCCCAGCGGTTCGCCTGCCTGGCGCAGCATGCGCCCCAGCTGGCCATTGCCCAGTACGCAAACCGGCTTCATGCATCCTCCCGCGGATCGGGGTGGTTCAAGACGTCTTCGGTCTGCGCCTGACGCCAGTCCGCCAAACGCTGCGCCAGCGCGGCGTCGTGCAGCGCCAGGATCTGCATCGCCAACAGCCCGGCGTTGGCGGCGCCGGCTTTGCCGATCGCCAGCGTGCCCACCGGAATGCCGCGCGGCATCTGCACGATGGAGTACAGGCTGTCTACGCCGCTCAGCGCGGCGCTTTGCACCGGCACACCCAGCACCGGCACCAGGGTTTTCGCCGCCAGCATGCCCGGCAGGTGCGCCGCACCGCCGGCGCCGGCGATGATCACGTCAAAACCGTTGGCGGTAGCCTGCTCGGCGAAGCTGAACAGCTTGTCCGGCGTGCGGTGGGCGGAAACGACTTCGACATGGAAGGGGACATCGAGCTGGGTCAGGACTTCGGCGGCGAACTGCATGGTGGCCCAGTCACTTTTCGATCCCATTACAATTGCGATTTTCGCCCCGGTAGTGGCGGCTGAAGCAGCGTTGGCTCCCATGGGTGTAAGGCTCCTGTGATTTGTCTGGCGTCGGCTGAGGGCCGAATGAGGGCGTAGAGCATACCATGAGCGCACGGCGAGGAAAACGGTTGCGTCGCCGGTTTTCACCGTCGAAAGCGCGAATTTTCACTCGCGCGCCAGTCTGGAATTCAGAATGGGAATTGGATCAGCTCGACGGCGTCGGCGCTGACTTTGATCATCGATCCTTCGACGTGCCAGGCCCCCAGCACCGCGCGATGGGCTTCGCCGTTGCTCAACGCCAGCCGGTGCACCGCCGGGCGGTGGGTATGGCCGTGGATCATCCAGTGCACGTCGTGGCGCAGCATGGTTTGTTCGACCGCCTGTGGGTTGACGTCCATGATGGCTTCCGACTTGTCCTGGTTGGATTGCTGGCTGCGGGCGCGCATTTTGGCGGCGATCTTCAATCGCCAGCGCAGCGGCAGCGCCAGGAACAATTTTTGAATCAGCGGGTTGTGCACTTTACGGCGGAATTGCTGATAGGCGTGATCGTCGGTGCACAGGGTGTCGCCGTGCAGGATCAGGATCCTGCGGCCGTACAGCTCCAGCACTTTCTCTTCCGGCAGCAACTGCATGCCGCTGGCGCGGGCGAAGCGTTTGCCGAGCAGAAAATCGCGGTTGCCGTGGATGAAGTAGCAGGGCACGCCGGCCTGTTGCAGCGCTTTCAGCGCCGCGGCGATCTCCGCGTGCAGCGGCTCGGGATCGTCGTCGCCGATCCAGGCTTCAAACAGGTCGCCGAGGATGTACAGCGCGTCGGCGTGCACCGCTTCGCGCCGTAAAAAACGCAGAAAACCGGCAGTGATTGCCGGTTCCTGTGCGCACAAGTGCAGATCTGCGATGAACAGCGTACTCATGCAGCCGCGATTACTCGCTGACGGTCACGCTGTTGATCACCACGTCTTCTACCGGTACGTCCTGGTGCATGCCGCTGCGGCCGGTTTTCACGCCTTTGATCTTGTTGACCACGTCCATGCCTTCAACCACTTCAGCAAACACGCAGTAGCCCCAGCCCTGCACGTTTTCGCCGCGGAAGTTCAGGAAGTCGTTGTCAGCCACGTTGATGAAGAACTGTGCGGTGGCGGAGTGCGGATCGTTGGTGCGTGCCATTGCCAGGGTGCCGATGGTGTTTTTCAGACCGTTGTTGGCTTCGTTCTTGATGGTCGCGTTGGTCGCTTTCTGGTTCATGCCCGGCTCGAAACCGCCGCCCTGGATCATGAAGCCGTTGATCACACGGTGGAAGATGGTGTTGTCGTAGAAACCGGCGCGGCAGTAGTTCAGGAAGTTTTCAACGGTAACCGGCGCTTTGTCAGCAAAGGTCTTGATAACGATATCGCCGTGATTGGTGTGGAAAGTAACCATAGTTTTAATCCTAACAAGGTGAAGTGAGACGTCACGTAAAGCGAGTGAACATTCAGACCGCCCTTATAACATATCCGCCCCAGCGAGTCAGCAGCGGCTCAACCGCGCACTGTCTGTGGTAATTGCATTTGTGTTATATTATAACAATTGTGCCGGCCGCCGAATTTCGCGCATTTTATTCGCGTGAAATCAGCAAAGCATGGCCTTAACCTTGCAATAGATCAGGCTTCAGGTTTCAATACGCTACCGGGCGGAAACCTGAAGCCCGGTTATCTTTTTTGTTATCACGCACACCACGGAATCTCCCGATGCTAAAGATTTTTAATACCCTGAGTCGTCAAAAAGAGGAATTCAAACCCATTCATGCCGGGAAAGTGGGCATGTACGTGTGCGGGGTAACCATCTATGACCTGTGTCACATCGGGCACGGTCGTACCTTTGTCGCTTTCGACGTGGTGGCGCGTTACCTGCGCTACCTCGGCTATTCGCTGAACTACGTGCGCAACGTCACCGACGTGGACGACAAAATCATCCGCCGCGCGGCGGAAAATCATGAGACCTGCGACCAGCTGACCGAACGCATGCTGGCGGAAATGCACGCCGACTTCGACGCGCTGCTGATCGATCGCCCGGATCAAGAGCCGCGCGCGACTCAGCACATCGCCGAGATCATCGAGATCACCCAGCGCCTGATCGATCGCGATCACGCCTACGTGGCCAGCAACGGCGACGTGATGTTCTCCATCGACAGCGATCCGCAATACGGCCTGCTGTCGCGTCAGGATCTGGATCAGCTGCAGGCCGGCGCGCGCGTGGAGATCGACGACGTGAAGCGCAATCCGATGGACTTCGTGCTGTGGAAGATGTCCAAGCCGGGCGAGCCGAGCTGGCAGTCGCCGTGGGGGCCGGGCCGTCCGGGCTGGCACATCGAATGCTCCGCCATGAACTGCAAACAGCTGGGCACCCATTTCGACATTCACGGCGGCGGTTCCGATCTGATGTTCCCGCACCACGAGAACGAGATCGCACAGTCGAGCTGCGCCCACGACGGCCCGTACGTCAATTACTGGATGCACTCCGGCATGGTGATGATCGACAAAGAGAAGATGTCCAAATCGCTGGATAACTTCTTCACCATCCGCGACGTGCTCGGCCATTACGATGCGGAGACGGTGCGTTACTTCCTGATGTCCGGCCACTATCGCAGCCAGCTGAACTACAGCGAAGAGAACCTCAAGCAGGCGCGCACCGCGCTGGAGCGCCTCTATACCGCGCTGCGCGGCACCGACGCCGACGCCGTGCCGGCCGGCGGCGAAGCGTTCGAAGCCCGCTTCCGCGAAGCGATGGACGACGACTTCAACACCCCGGAAGCCTACTCGGCGCTGTTCGATCTGGCGCGCGAGGTTAACCGCCTCAAGGGTGAAGATATGGCGGCGGCCAACGGCATGGCGGCGGAACTGCGCAAGCTGGCGAAGGTGATCGGCCTGCTGCAGCAGGAGCCGGAGCAGTTCCTGCAAGGGGGCGCTCAGGTTGACGACGGCGAAGTGGCGGAGATCGAAGCGCTGATCAAACAGCGTAACGAAGCGCGCGCCGCGAAGGATTGGGCGCTGGCGGATGCCGCCCGCGATCGGTTGAACGAGATGAACATCGTGCTGGAAGACGGCCCGCAGGGCACCACCTGGCGCCGTAAGTAATCCGGCCGCAGGGAAAAACAAAAAAGGCGCTGAATTCAGCGCCTTTTTCTATGGTTGCGGGTCAGGGTTTAACCATGACCTTGCCGCCGTTGAACTCCACCACCTGATCGGCGACGATCTTGCAGCGCTTGCGGGTTTCGACCTTGCCGTCGACTTTCACCTGCCCTTCAGCGATGACTTCTTTGGCGGCGCCGCCGCTTTCACACCAGCCCTGGAACTTCAGCAGATCGCACAGTTCGACGTGGGGATGATTGTCCAGATTGAAAATTTCCATACTGCCTTACTTATTTAGGTTGAACGTCGTGATATTCCTCGCAGGCCTGCAAGGTATTTTGGATCAGTGTAGCAACGGTCATCGGGCCAACGCCACCCGGCACCGGGGTGATGTAGGCGGCGCGCTCGCTGGCGGCGTCGAAATCGACATCGCCCACCACTTTACCGCTTTCCAAGCGGTTGATGCCGACGTCCACCACGATGGCGCCCGGTTTGATCCAGTCGCCCGGAATGAAGCCCGGCTTGCCGACCGCCACCACCAGCAGATCGGCGTTCTCGACGTGGTGATGCAGATTCTTGGTGAAGCGGTGGGTGACGGTGGTGGTGCAGCCGGCCAGCAGCAGCTCCATGCTCATCGGGCGGCCGACGATGTTGGACGCGCCGACCACCACGGCGTTCAGGCCGTAGGTATCGATGTTATAACGCTCCAGCAGGGTGACGATGCCGCGCGGCGTGCACGGGCGCAGCTTAGGCGCGCGCTGGCACAGGCGGCCGACGTTGTACGGGTGGAAGCCGTCGACGTCTTTGTCCGGGTGGATGCGTTCCAGCACCTTGACGTTATCGATGCCGGCCGGCAGCGGCAGCTGCACCAGAATGCCGTCGATTTCCTCATCGGCGTTCAGCTGGTCGATCAACGCCAGCAGCTCGGCTTCACTGGTGGCAGCGGGCAGGTCGTAGGAGCGGGAAAGGAAGCCGACTTCATCGCAGGCGCGGCGCTTGCTGGCGACGTAAATTTGCGAAGCCGGATTCTCGCCGACCAGCACAACCGCCAGCCCTGGGGCGCGTTTGCCGGCCGCCAGACGTTGTTTCACTTGCTCAGCCACTTCGTTTCTAACCTGCTGCGCAATCGTTTTACCATCAATAATCTTTGCTGACATCAGTGTGGAAATCCATCAATTAAGAAAAGCGGGGATGCCGCTATTCTGGCAGAAGCTGAGCGCGCTGTCAGGCGCAGAATCACCCTCGCGGCCGTTGCCGACGGCGATTTACGCTTTTTTTATGCCGGCCTCAGGATCCTCTACGTCATTTTTACCTGTATTTGGATACGCTGGGGCTGTTCACAGGGTGAAAGAGGGCAGGATCATGAGAGCGATAACCCGGCTTTACCCGTTGCATCATCAGCCTGACGAGCAACCGGCGGAGCCTAAACATGTGGGGGAAACGGTGTTCGATTCTTCATTGCATCCGGCGGACAGCGCGCAACTCACCGCGCTGCATCAGCTCGGTAAGCATGAAGGAGCGCCGTCGTGGCGGGCGCGCCTGAATGCGCTGTGGCGGAAATTATACGTATGAAGGGCTGCGCCTGGGCAGGCTGCACGCTGTTGCTGGTTTGGGCATCGGGGAGCCAGGCTTCTTTAAACAGCGCCCGCCCCGACGCCACACTGGAGGAAAGGGTGGCGGCGACCTGCAACGCGCGGGGGGTTGAGCACGCCGATTGGGGCGACATCGCCGCAGTCGTGCAGTCCGCTCGCCTTTGCCGGTGGTGGGGTGACGGGCGGCGGTGGTCTGAACGCGCGCCGATTTACGTAGGCGTCGGCCAGGTTCAGCATGGCGGCGCCCGGTTGACGGGAACCCTCGCCGCGCGGGCGCTGGCGGAAAAAACGCCATAAAGCACGGCCGCCGCCGTAACGCCATGAAAAGGCATTGACTCGCTAACCTCTGACCGTATAATCCCAACCCGCAGCCGCAGGTTGCCGCATCTCAATGCGCCCTTAGCTCAGTTGGATAGAGCAACGGCCTTCTAAGCCGTAGGTCATAGGTTCGAATCCTATAGGGCGTGCCATTTTGAAGTCAACTCACCTCTACTGAATTCGTTTTTTATCCCTTATACTCCCTGAAATTACTGAATTTTTCTGTCTCGAGCTCTACCGAGGTCAACTCAGTTATACCCAAATCAAGCGGTATCTGGGGGCCTTTATGCCACTAAATGCACGACAGATTGATACTGCAAAACCCAAAGAAAAAGAATACAAGCTCACTGACGGTGGCGGCCTGTATCTGCTGGTAAAGCCTAACGGTGCGAAGTACTGGCGCTTGAAGTATCGTTTTTTGGGGAAAGAGAAAAAGCTCTCTATCGGTGTTTATCCTGATATCTCTCTGGCCGACGCTCGCCTGAAGCGTGAGGAGGCTCGGAAGAGCATCGCTTTAGGTGGTGATCCCGGAGAAGAGAAGAAAGCTGAGAGGTTGGCTAAAAAAGCCAATGCCGAAAATACCTTTAAAGCTATTGCTCTGGAATGGCATGGCTACAAGCGGCCCAACTGGTCGAAAGGTTATGCTGACGATCTGATGGAGGCGTTCGAGAACGATATCTTCCCCGATATTGGTAAGCGCCCTATTGCTGAGATCAAGCCTCTTGAAGTGCTCAGTACGCTGCGTAAACTCGAAAAGCGAGGTGTGCTCGATAAGCTGCGTAAAATCCGCCAGGCCTGCAATCAGGTGTTCCGCTATGCCATTGTCACCGGCAGAGCCGAAACGAACCCAGCTTCAGAATTGGCGAGCGCGCTGACTGCGCCTAAATCTACCCATTACCCCCATCTGCTAGCTGATGAACTCCCTGATTTCTTACAAGCCCTTGCTGCGTATTCTGGTAGCCCGATCACCCGACTGGCTACTCGTATTCTGATGTTGACCAGCGTTCGTACCGTCGAACTCCGTCAGGCTGAATGGAAAGAGTTTGATTTCGATAAACGTGTTTGGGAAGTCCCGGTAGAAAGGATGAAGATGCGCCGCCCGCATTTGGTACCCCTATCAGATCAAGTTGTGGCATCACTTCGTGAGATTCAGGCACTGACTGGCCGTTATAAGCTGGTATTTCCCGGCCGTAACGACATCACTAAACCAATGAGTGAAGCAAGTATTAATCAGGTACTGAAAAGGATTGGCTACCACGGGAAGGCGACAGGACACGGTTTCCGGCACACGATGAGTACTATCCTGCATGAACAGGGCTATAACACGGCATGGATCGAGTTACAGCTTGCGCATGTAGATAAGAACACCATTCGTGGCACTTACAACCATACACAGTACCTGGAGCAGCGCAGGGAGATGTTGCAGTGGTATGGGGATTATGTGGACAACCTAGGGCTTGGTGGGTATGCGGTTCACGGGGGATTTTTGGTGTCGTGCTTAGCTTAACGTGGATTTTTTAACAGACTGACAGTGTCGGTGAATGCTCGGTATTACGCGCGGTATAGCCGTGCTTTTTCTCTTGCGGATGGTGTCTGAATATATCGACCACCACGTACGTATGGTTTAACGTACAGGAAATAGAGGCGGCGGATCATGTGGGCTAATTTCATCCCGTAGTCGCCGCGCTCCAGTACTATGTCTAGAATTCACTTGTTTCAAGGCGATTTCGGCAATGCAAACGCCATCACTGCGTCACCGCCCGAACTGCCGAGGCCGGTATGCCCACCAGCGGCAATGACAATGTATTGGCGTCCATCCTTACCTGCGTAGACGCTGGGAGTGGCAATACCGCTGAACGGCAGTGTGGCGTTCCACAGCTCGCGGCCGGTACGCAGATCGAACGCCCGTAACGTGCGGTCGGCGGTGGCAGCGATAAAGATCAGGCCACCGCGGGTCACCACCGAGCCGCCCATGTTCGGCACGCCGACTTGCAGCGGCACATGCGAGGAAATGCCGAAGGGGCCGTTGTCGTAAGCGCTGCCCAGCGGATGGCGCCAGAGAAGCTTGCGGGTTTTTAGATCGAGCGCGCTGATCATGCCCCAGGGTGGCTGATTGCATGGGATGGCCAGTGGCGACAGGAACGGCTCGGCACTGACGGCGTAAGGCGTACCCAGTTGTGGGCCGCCGAAGTCGCCGCCTTTGCTGCCTTGGTTATCGCTGGCCGAAACCTTGTCACGCGGTGTCAGCTTATTGATGATCGTCATATAGTTGTTGTTCGCCACGACAATATGGCGCAAGGGATCGACTGATACACCTCCCCATTCGAAGACACCCGCCGAGCCGGGATACGCCAGTGAGCCTTGTACCGATGGCGGCGTGAACGCTCCCTCGTAGCGCAGCTCCTTGAAGCGGATGCGGCAATACAGCTGATCGAGCGGCGTAGCGCCCCACATGTCGCTTTCGCGCAACGTAGCCGGTGCAAATGTCGGCATGTCTGTCTGGAAGGGCTGGGTAGGTGACAGGTGTTCGCCTGACACAGCCTCTTGCGATACCGGCCGCTCCTCAATATGAGTCAGCGGGGCGCCTGTGCGCCGGTCGAGCATGAACAACTCGCCGCGCTTGGTCGGTACCAGCAAGGCGAGTACTGGCGGCTCGCCCTGTGCGCCAGGCAAGTCGACCGTAGTCGGTTGAGACGGGATATCGTAGTCCCAGATGTCGTGATGGGTGGTCTGAAAGTGCCAGCGGATCTTTCCGCTATCCGCATCAACAGCGATCAGCGAACTGGCGTATTTTTCCGACACGGCTTGCCTGCCGCCGCCGAAGAAATCCGGTGTTTCATTACCGGTTGGCAGATAGACCAGGCCCAATACCGGATCAGTGCTGATCGGTGCCCATACATTGGGTGTGCCGCGCGTGTAGAACTCACCTTTGGGTGGAAGTGTCGTGCGATCGGTTCGGCCCATGTCGAAGGCCCAATCGAGTTCGCCAGTACGGGTATCGAATGCGCGCACGACGCCGGAGGGTTCGCCGCGTTCCACGTTATCAACCACCCACCCGCCGATCACAGCCTTGCCGCGTACGATTGAGGGTGGCGAGGTGACGTAGTAGAAACCTGGCTTGACCAGTCCCATGCCTGCGGTCAGGTCTATCTCGCCGTTCTTGCCGAACGCCGGGCAGCGCTGACCGGTATCGGCATCAAGTGCGTACATCTTGGCATCCAGCGTGGCTGTGATAATTCGATGTGCGCAAACACCGGTGGCTCTTGGTGTTTCGTCATAGGATACGCCACGGCAGGCAAGAAACGGTGCTGCATTCAGATTCGCATGAGGGCTAAAGCGCCAGATCAATTTTCCTGTTTCCGGCGAAATGGCGATGACGTCAGCATGTGGGGTGCAGAACACGAGTTTATCGCGCACTTTCAACGGTGTGGCTTCGAACATGAACTCGCCCGCCTTACTGCCTTGGGGCAAGCCTGTTGCGCCGGAGCGGAAGCTCCAAGCCAGTTTGAGGTCGGCAACGTTGGCCGGGGTGATTTGCTCCAGCGGCGAGTAGCGCTGGCCACCGGGTGTTCGTCCGTAGTTCGGCCAATCTCCGGGGGCGATCGATGCCGAGTCGGCGGATATGTTCTCGGTGGGATATTGGTCCAATGCCGCAGCCAGATCGATGCCATGGAAAGGCTGCAAGCCGGCCACGAATGGGCTAAAGAGTAACAACGTCAGCGTGCTGCCGACCAGCAGTGCCGGCCTGGTGCCACGCACCCGTTTTCGATGGCGTGCAAAAAAAGGACGAGCGAACCAGCGCCAGGTCAGTAACATTACGATGAGCAACACTAAAAAGAACAGAACGCGCGGCAGTAGCGCGATGGGGTTCCAGCCGCATTCGTGCAAAGCCCAGATCAACGTCGCTGCACAAAAACCGGCATAGATCACTAAGCCGCTGTGACGTGCCAGCAGCAACAACGGTGCCGCTATCAGTAACACGATACCTGCGATCGCGTAATACCAGGAACCATCCAGCATGATAAGGCGGATCCCTCCGTACAGCATGGCGGCACCGGCGAGTAACAGGATAAGCCCCAGAGAGGCACTGATCCAGCGGCAGGAACCGCGTGGATTCGTATTGCTTGTTGTCATGACGCCTGCCCCAGGTATTTAGTCACGGCTTTAACTTGGCGAAAGACCGCCTTCGCTTCCGGCAGGAAAGTGAGCCCCATGAATACGTGGAAACCACCTGAGTATTCATGGTAATCAACTGTGACGCCTGAGGTTTGCGCTTTTACTGCAAACTTTCGCGCGTCAACAACAAAGATATCGCGGTCGCCCTGGAATATGCTCATCGGCGGCATCCCCCGCAAGTCAGCGTAAAGCGGGCTCATGCTGGGTGCAGAGGGGGAAATGTCTCCTGCCCACATTCTCCCGCATTCGCGAAGGCCATCCACGCCAAGCATGATGTCCCTACTCTCCAGCTCTCTCATTTCAGCGTCCTTCAAAGAGAGGTCCAACCATGGGGCAAACAGGATGAGATGGTCAGGGAGCGACAGCTCGTTATCGCGCCGACGAAGCGCAAGTGTAAGCGCAGCATTGCCCCCCGCACTGTCCCCCATCACGACGATTTGCTCACCCTTTCGGGCGGAAACGATGCTGTCATAGATCGTATCGATCAAAGCGGTACCAACGCGATAGTCATTTTCGGGAGCAAGGGCATACAGTGGAACGGTTACGGTAGCGCCGGTCGCGCCGATCACGGCGCTGATGATGCTCCAGTGCGCGCGAAGCAGTGGGTTCACGTAGGCGCCACCGTGCAGATAGAGCACATGCAGATCGCGTTTTCCTGTACGTGGCGTCAGCGTCACGACTCTTTGCTCTTGGTACACGCGTTCCTTGATATGGCATGAAGAGCGAAGTGCGCTTGGAATAGGCGCGGCCTGAGGGGCATCACGATTTAACAGTTGCTCGCGCAACTTCACCTCATTACCAAGAATTTTTGGCGCAAGCCCCATCAAGAGTCTTGCGCAGGTGAGAAATACGCTCATGTGAATTTTCCGTAGAAGTAGTCGTTAATTTACGATACGATTCAGTATCGAAACTGTCAAGGATCATAATTATGTCGAAAATAACGCCAACAGACGCGGCCCCTTTGCCCCCGGAAACCGCCAGAGCGGCCGTGGGGCGCCCCCGCGATGCTGAATTGGACTTGCGGATCATGCGGGCGGCGCTAGCGCAGGTAGCGGAGGGCGGCTTCCATTCACTCACAATGGATGCGGTAGCTAAGCGGATTGGAGCAGGTAAAGCTTCACTGTACCGGCGGTGGAAGTCCCGCGACGCCCTGTTGGCTGACGCCCTACTGGCTTTCTCTCCGACCGATCTGCCCATCGATACGGGCACACTGCGTGGTGATCTCATCACCGTTTACGAACACTTCTACGGCCTGCACGACCCTGACATTCGCGTCGCAGTTATTGAGTTTCTGGGAAACCATCGCATCATGAGCGGTTGGGTAGAGCAGGAGATCCCAGGCTGGTTGAATAGTCGTCGTGTTCGAGTCTTGGAAATCATTGAACGTGCAATTAGTCGTGGTGAGCTGCAAGTTCCGGCCCAACTGAACCTGGATCTGCTCATCGACTTGTTGCCTGGTGTTATTCAATTCCGTCATACCGAGCGCAACCAGAGAGTCGACAATGAACTGATTGTTGAAGTGGTGGATCACGTTCTTCTCCCCTTGTTATCCCGGTAGCTATGGACTGCTGCACATATACGGGCGACATAACTCTCGACGGCGCGTTCCGCAAGGAATACGGTCCTGCTTGGGTTTCTCTACAGCTTCGGTCATCCAAAGAGCATGAAACTCTGTGGGGATCGCGTGATCTGGGCCGTTGAATCTCATATGCGTATAATTTTAGCGATACGGCAATCGCAGCCTTTAGCCGATGAATTGATCCTATGCCCGCAGTGCGATTTGCTGATGGCGTTACCGCCGTTAAGCACTGGCACTAAAGCGGTATGCTCACGTTGCAGCACGACTCTCAGCACCCGCTGGGAAGAGCCGCGCAAGCGGCCGATAGGCTATGCCCTCAGCGCACTGTTCATGCTGCTGCTGGCCAATATTTTCCCGTTTATCAATATGCGCGTTGCCGGCTTTGCTAACGAAATCAAACTGATTGATATCCCTCAGGTGATGCTGGCGGAAGACTACGCCAGCATGGCCACGCTGTTCATGCTGCTCGTGCAACTGCTCCCCGCATTATGCATGTTGGCGATCATTCTGCTGTGCGCCAGGGTGCGTCTGCCGCTGGCGTTGAAAGAGCGGATGGCCAAGATGCTGTTCCAGTTTAAAACCTGGTGCATGGTGGAAATCTTCCTCGCCGGGGTGCTGGTCAGCTTCGTCAAGCTGATGGCCTACGGCGATATCGGCATCGGCGGCAGCTTTGTGCCTTACTGCCTGTTCTGCCTGCTGCAGGTGCGTGCCTTCCAGTGCGTGGACCGCCGTTGGCTGTGGCAGGACATCGAATCGGCGCCGCGCCTGGAGCGTCCGTTGACGGTAGGGCGCACCGGCATGCGCCAGAGCGTGCGCTCCTGCCGCTGTTGCACGGCAATCCTGCCGGCCAATCAGGTGCGCTGTCCGCGCTGCCACACCCATGGCCACGTGCGCCGCCGCAACAGCCTACAGTGGACGCTGGCGCTGCTGGTGACTTCGATCATGCTGTATATTCCGGCCAACCTGATGCCGATCATGGTCACCGAAGCGCTGGGCAACAAAATGAACTCCACCATCATGGCCGGGGTGGTCCTGCTGTGGGGAGAGGGATCCTATCCGGTGGCGATGGTGATTTTCATCGCCAGCATCATGGTGCCGTCGCTGAAGATGCTGGCGATCGGCTGGCTGTGCTGGGACGCCAACGGCAAGGGGAAAAACCGCGCCGACAGCGAACACATGCACCTTATTTATGAAGTCGTCGAATTCGTGGGTCGCTGGTCAATGATCGACGTGTTTGTCATCGCCGTATTGTCGGCGCTGGTACATATAGGCCTGTTGATGAGCATCTATCCGGCAACGGGTGCGCTGTTATTCGCTCTGGTGGTGATCCTTACCATGTTCGCCGCCATGACGTTCGACCCCCGGCTGACCTGGGATCGGGTAAACGAAACAATAAAAGAGGAACCGCAAGGTGACGAAAAATAATCATAACATCGCGGACGTCGAGAAGATTACGCGCTGGTCGCCAGTGTGGATCGTTCCCATCGTCACCGCCTTGATCGGCGCCTGGATCCTGTTTTACCACTTTAACCATCAGGGGCCGGTGGTAACCTTGGTGACCACCACCGCCGAAGGGCTGGAGGCGGGCAAAACCAAAATCAAAAGCCGCAGCGTCGACGTTGGCGTCGTCGAGACCGTGACGCTGAGCGATGACCTGAGCAAGGTGAGGGTGCAGGCGCGCCTTAACGCCGGCATGGATAAGCTGCTGCGGCAAGATACCGCCTTTTGGGTGGTGAAGCCGCAGATTGGCCGTGAAGGGGTTTCCGGCCTGGGTACGCTATTGTCCGGCGCCTATATCGAGCTGCAGCCGGGCAACAAAGGCAAAGACGGCAAGGATAACTACCCACTACTCGACGCGCCGCCGCTGGCCTCTCCGGACGCCAAAGGGTTGCGCATCGTGCTCGATAGCGAGAAATATGGTCAGCTGAATGCCGGCGATCCTGTGCTATTTCACAATTACCGCGTCGGCTCGGTGGAAACCAGCTATTTCGAACCCAAACAGCGCACCATGCGCTATCAGCTGTTTATCTCGGCGCCTTACGATCAACTGGTGACCAGCAACGTGCGTTTCTGGAAAGACAGCGGTGTGGCATTCGACATGTCGGCGCAAGGTATGCGCGTGGAAATGAGCTCGTTGGCAACCCTGTTCAGCGGCGGCGTGAGCTTTGATGTGCCAGACGGCTGGGATAGGGGCGAGCTGGCGAAAGAGAAGGCAGTATATCAGCTGTTCGACAACCAACGCGGTATCCAAGACTCACTGTATACCGTGCACAAGGATTACCTGATGTTCTTCTCCGACTCGGTTCGCGGCCTGCAGCCGGGCGCACCGGTAGAGTTTCGTGGTATCCGTCTCGGTACGGTGGCGCAAGTGCCGTTCATTAAAGAAGGTGTTGAGCATCGTTTGAATAACGATTACCGCATTCCGGTGTTAATCCACATCGAGCCAGAACGCCTCAAGAAGTTGGGAAGGAACTTCGATTTTGATCGCACTCTGAAAGACGCCGAGTCACGCGGCATGCGCGCGTCTCTAAAGTCAGCCAATCTGCTGACCGGTTCACTCTATATCGATCTGGACTTCTATCCGCAGGAGAAAGCCTGGGATGGGCCGCACGAGCTGTTCGGTTATCCACTGATACCTACAACCAGCGGTGGTCTTGCGCAGATCCAGCAAAAACTGGTGCAGACGCTGGACAAGATCAACGCGATGCCGCTCAATCCGATGATCACCGAAGCGACCAAGACGCTGGCGGAAAGCCAGAGGACCATGAAGTCAACCCAGCAGACCATGAAGTCGCTGGACGACATCATCTCCAGTAAAGAGGTGAAGGCGCTGCCGCAGGACCTGCAGAAAACGCTGCAGGAACTCAATCGCAGCATGAAAGGGTTCCAGCCTGGTTCGCCGGCTTACAACAAGATGGTGGGCGATATGCAGCGTCTGGACCAGGTGTTGCGTGAGCTGCAGCCGGTGCTGCACACCCTGAATGAGAAGAGCAACGCGCTGGTGTTTGAAGCCGCCGGCAGCACTGACCCTCAGCCGAAGAAGGCCACGAAATGATGAAATGGATCCCGGTAGCCCTGGCGCTGTTGCTCAGCGCCTGCAGCAGTTTGCCACAGAAGACCTACTATCAGTTGCCGGCGCTGGGTGCGCCGGCTGCGGTCAGCAGCAGCGGCGCCTCCACGCGCCAGCTGTGGCTGGAGCACGTGAGCGTGGCGGATTATTTGGCGCAGAGCGGCGTGGTGTATCAGACCAACGACGTGCAGTATGTGATAGCCCAGAACAACCTGTGGGCCAGCCCGCTAGACCAGCAGCTGCAGCAAACGCTGGTCACCAACCTGAGCAGCGTGCTGCCGGGCTGGGTGGTCTCTTCGCAGCCGATGAGCAGCGATCAGGATGTGCTGAACGTCACCATCAGCGGCTTCCATGGCCGCTTTGACGGCAAGGCGATCGTTCGCGGCGAGTGGGTGCTGAACCGCCAGGGGCGCTTGATCAAACGGCCTTTCAGCCTGGAATTGAAACAGGGTGAAGACGGCTATGATGCCCTGGTGCGTACCCTGGCGGAAGGATGGCAGATGGAGGCGAAATCAATAGCCTTGCAGTTATAGGAAATGGTCTTTATTTTTGAGGGATATTAGAAATATTGTGAAAAACAAATAAATGCAATGATTCCACCTTGAAATATACGGCTTCACATGAATCAATAAACACATCAAAGGTCAGGAGTTATTTCCCTTTTGACCTTTAAAAACATTAAAACAGGGAAGGTGAAAAATAAACCCCCTCCGATTCCAGACATTAGTTAACCGTTACACCGTATTTTATACTGAAATTTAGCCGAAAACCCTGTCTTCTGGATTTCGTTTCATTTTTGAAACGCCGGGTTTCATTTTTCTGGCTGGTTGCGCCGATCACGTTGTTCAATACTGGAAGAGATACTTACGAAAAAAAGTCGGTGATTTCATATCCAACTTTATGTTTAAACTACGCAAAGATCACGCCTCCCCATTCCTTGTCATTTTCTACCCCAGCCATGGGCAGTTTATAGGTTGTTGGACACTCATCCAGATCTATGTGCCTGGCCAAGCAGTGCCTTGCAGTTCTGTGCAGCAACCCTGTCGTGGCGTTCAGGTGATATCGTAGAATAGTCGAAACCTTGCCGCCACACATGGGACTTTAGTAGGCGAAGAGAGGACTCATATGAGTAAGAAAATTTTAAATCAGAAGAGGTTTCTGGGAGTTACGACCCTGAATTGGCTTCGGGCCGATCTTGCAAGAGATACGTGTTTTTCTTATTGGGAGGGCCCCCATGCCGATCTGGTCTCTCGCAATGGATTCATCCGTGATTATAATCAGCATCATTTCAACGATAACATGGCGGGTTTTCCTGACAATATTTCACGCATGCAAAATGGTTATTTTTGGGTGGCTATGGCTACGCCACGCAATAAAAGCCTGGATCGTCTGGGAACAATGCCGGGTTTCCTGCGTAAGCTAATTTGGCGGCTTCCAAAATTTATGCAGCCTAAAGCGGTTCGTACGGTGTGGGCTATGGCCTTCAATGAAGGTGGCGCAGTGTTAGCCGATATGCAAGGCAGCGCGGATAACTTCTTCACAGCGACGGGTGTGGTGGAAACAAATGGGCGGCTGTATATGGCCTCTGTCGAGGCTGGCGGTATCGCCGTCCTTGATATTACGTCGGTGCCTAAGCGATAGCGGCCAACAAAGCGGGTCATCGTTTTAGAACATTAACCCGTCCGTCGCTCTTATTGGTTTAATGTTAAATAGCATTCGAGTTTCTTCGCTAATGAGAATGTTACTGCCAGAGGATAGAACATGGAAAAAAGCGATGCTTTCAAAATATTCGCAATGGTTGGCGATCGTGGCTCTATTTCTGGGGCGGCGCGTGCACTGGGTGAGTCTAAAGCAACGGTAAGCCGGGCGGTATCGCGTTTGGAGTCCCTCTACAACGTTAGACTCGTCGAACGTACTACGCGGCGCATAACGCTTACCGAAGTGGGAAGTGTTTTACACGCACGATGCATACGCATGCGAGAAGAAATGGAAGACGCTGATGCCGAGATTGCAACCTACAGGAGTAGCCCGGCCGGTATATTGCGCATAGGCTGTACCAGTGATGTCGCTAAAACGCTCCTCACTCCCAACTTACACGAGTTTCTGGATAACTATCCAGAGATCGACGTTCGCGTACGAGTGGGAGAAAGATTACTCCCAGAGCCCAACGTTCTCGATGTCGTTCTCCATTGCGGGTGGTTATCGGATTCTCGTTTGACCGCCCGAAAAATCGCTGAGGTAAAAAACATCCTGGTAGCAAGCCAAGAATACGTACAGGCCAACGGAATACCGACCTCTCCAGAGGATCTCGAAGATCATGCCATCATCGGTAATTTCTACCTCGACGCAGCGGCGGTTGAGCCGGGCCCTTTGCCTGCTTATGTGCCCAAGCTCGAAATATCTCGGGGCCAGGAACGCTTTACATTACCGACTTACCGTAGATTTTTATCGACCGATCATTCACAAATCCTCGAACTAGTAAAACATGGCCGCGTCATTGCGCCCATTACCGGTATTTGGGCGCTGCCGGGATTACTCTCGGGAGAGTTAGTTCGCATCTTGCCTGATTATGAAATAAGCGAGTCGCCGCAACTTTATGCTTTATATCTCGATCGGCTGGCATCCATACCCAAGTTAAAAATATTTCTGGATTTCATCGAGGAAATCGTTAAGCGTCTTATAAAAGACTGGCAACCCCAGGCCGATAAGCTCTTTCCGAAACAGAACCTCGTTCTTTTCCCGTCGATAAACTTCCAAACCAAAAATGACGCCTGACCCATCCTGTGAGTGGTTAACTTCTGAGTGAGGCGCCGCTCTCAATAGATTTCGAATAAACCGGCAGCCCCCATTCCTCCTCCGACACACATCGTCACTACGGCGTAGCGCTCGCCTCTACGCTTCCCTTCAATCAGCGCATGGCCTGTCATCCGGGCACCGGACATGCCGTAGGGATGACCTATTGCAATAGCGCCGCCATTAACGTTCAGCCTGTCGTCCGGAATACCCAACATGTCTCGGCAATAAATCACTTGTACTGCAAATGCCTCATTGAGCTCCCATAGCCCGATATCATCAATCTTTAGGCCATTGCTCTGCAGCAACTTAGGCACCGCGGCAACGGGGCCAATACCCATCTCGTCCGGATCAACACCCGCTACGGCCATACCTACATAGCGACCTAACGGCTGCAGGCCTCTTCGTTCGGCCTCCTTGGCTTCCATAAGCACTAGCGCGGAAGCGCCATCGGAGAGTTGACTGGCGTTGCCGGCGGTAACATTTTTACCGGGCCCCTTGACGGAATAAAGGGTGCGCAAATCGTCCAGGGTGCTTTGTGGACGATTGCCTTCGTCACGCTCCAACAATACCTCTTTATAAGCCAATGCGCCGGTTTCCTGGTCGTTGTAGGCCATAACAGAACGCATAGGAATAATTTCCTTGTCAAACAGCCCTTCTAATTGTGCCGCTGCCGTTCGTTGCTGAGAGCGCAGCGAATATTCGTCGCAGGCTTCACGGCTGATCCCGTAGCGCTTGGCCACAATGTCAGCCGTATCCACCATCTGCATATAGGCAGCTGGATACAGCGAGAAAAGCTCCATGTCCGGCTCGATACGTATCCGTTCAGTCTGCACCATCGAGATGGATTCCACCCCTCCCGCAACGGCAATGCTCATGCCATCGACAATGATTTGCTTGGCTGCCGTAGCGACAGCCATAAGACCCGAAGCGCATTGGCGATCCAGCGACATACCTGAAACCGACGTGGGTAACCCGGCGCGCAATGCAGCCAGGCGTCCAATGTTCAACCCTTGCACGCCTTGCTGCAATGCTGAACCGAGCAACACATCATCCACTTCACTACCCGCAATCCCCGCCCGTTCGACGGCGTGTTTAATTGCATGCCCCGCCAGCGTTGCGGATGGGGTGGCATTGAAAGCGCCACGATAGGCTTTGCCAATCGGCGTTCGAGCGGTAGAAACAATAACGGCATCACGCATAGTAGAGTCTCACTGTTTGTTTTCAGGTTGTGAACGGAAAGCAGCGATGAGTTCTTGATGAACCTGCGCAGTGGCAGACTCGGGAACTTGCTCTGACTCGCGATCGCCGATCACTTGCCAGTCTGCGAAAATACGATTGGTGGTATGGGTATCGCTGCCCAAAAAGCGCCCACCAGTCAAGGTGATGTAGGCGCGAGCAAAATTGCCCGCACCGGCGCAAAGGATAGCCCTGGTAGGGGCACACTGCGAAACCAACGGCAGGAGTGCCGGACTCACGGCCTCAGGTTGCAATACACGCTTCGCTTGAGGCACCAAAAGCCCCTCGCTCATAGCGGTGGCTGCGGTAGGCGCCAAACAATTCACCAAAATGTTACTCTTGGCGCCTTCAAGCGCCAGTGTTTGCATCAGCCCCACCAGGCCCATTTTCGCCGCTGAATAATTGGCCTGCCCGAAGTTGCCGTAAAGACCCGAAGAGGACGTGGTGAACACGATGCGTCCATACTTTTGGCGATGCATATGCTCCCATACGGCCTTGGTGCAAATCACTGACCCCATGAGATGTACGTCCAACACAGAGCGAAAATCATCTAGCGTCATTTTGACAAACGTCTTGTCACGCAGGTTGCCTGCATTGTTGACCAGAATATCGACTCTTCCCCACCGCTCGATAGTTTCCGCGACCATGGCCTTTATTTTTTCTTCATCGGTCACAGAGGCCTGGAAACTAATGGCTTCCCCACCGGATGAATTGATTTCTTCGGCAACCTTGTCGGCACCCGGCCCGATATCATTTATCACCACTTTGGCACCGTAACGGGCGAGCAGATGTGCATGAGCACGGCCAAGCCCGCCGCCGGCGCCGGTAATAATCGCAACACGATCCTGCAGGTCGGGTTTCATAATTCAGTTCCTTATAATGCTAATGGGGTAGGGTGCTCGGCCAGAAAGAGCGCGCGCAGTTCACGTTTCAGTACTTTGCCTATAGCGCTAAGTGGCAATTGAGCAATTGCCTGTGCGCCGGATAAACGCTGTGTCTTACCCATACGCTGATTAACCCAAGTGATGACTTCGTCAGGACTGAGTGAGTCGTGTTTGGGGACGAAGAAGGCGTAGGGCGTTTCCCCCCAGGCAACCGAGGGAATGCCTATAACCGCGCAATCCGCAACGGAGGGATGTAACCGTAAAACGGCTTCTATATCTGATGGGTATATATTAAAACCGCCGCTAATGATCATGTCTTTAATACGCCCGAGAAGTGTCAAAAAACCCTCTTTATCGAAACGTCCAAGATCACCGTGCCGTATATACATATTGCCATCAGCATCAATCCAGGTGGCTTCCTGGGTTGCCTCAGGGCGCCCCTGATAGCCAGCCATCATCATATTTGAACGCCCCACAACCTCACCGATTTCTCCAGACTTGACCACATTCCCTTGTGCATCAATCAGGCAAATTTCACAACCAGCCACCGGCTGGCCTACAGTGTGGAGTTTATCAGGGTGTTCATTTGCGAAGAGAACACAAGTCCCCCCTCCTTCTGTCATCCCGTAAATTTCTAGCAATGCTCCTGGCCAGCGGCGGATCACATCGGCTTTCAACTCGGGAGAAAAAGGTGCACCTGTACTTGATTTGAAAATGAAGCTACTGAGATCAAAATCGTCGAATTGTGTTAAAGCCATGATGCGTTGGTACTGCACAGGAACCAGCATGGTATGGGTAGCTCGCGAATTCTGTGCTTCGACAAGATATTCATAAGCGTCGAATTTTCCCATCAGCACCGCGGTCCCCCCGTAGGCAAGCGACGGCAATAAACTGACTAAAGTCGTATTGGAATAGATCGGCGTGGCGATCAAGGTGACGGCGGAGTCACATTGCGGAACAATCTGCCCATATGCTGTTATTTGACTCCAACGCATGCCATGCGTATGGATAATCCCCTTTGGCGCACCTGTGGTCCCTGATGAATAGATAATATTAAAAGGATCTGCCGGCGATATATCAATATGCGTGGCAGCAAATCCTTCAGGCGCTAACCAGCTATCGAATTCGTCAAGATTAGCGACCTTGACACCAACAGATGGCAAACCCTCAAGAAACTCGGTATCCAAAAAGACTAAAGGAACAGATGCATCTGCAATCACCGATGCGATTTGCTCGGGAGAAGATGATAGAGCGATGGGGACAGCGACACACCTGGCACTAATAACCCCGAGAAGAGCTAAAGTGGCTAGCAACGGGTTGGACGAAGCAATAGCAATAGCAGTGTGCGGTGAGATGTTGTTGTACTGTATCGTTGCCAAAATCTGTTCAGAATAACGCTGCAAATCTTTATAAGTAACAATTACGTTTCTGTACCGTAAAGCGACAGTGTTCGGACGCTCGATAGCATAAATCGAGATCAACTCAGACATAGATGAAAACTTACTTTTATCAAGGTGAATTGTTGTCATGAAAAGAATCCTCATTATCAATTCACACACTATCGGCATGTATTTAAATTTTGACTAGATACTGTAATGAAATCGCTCGTTTCAAAAATGAAACCTTAAAAATAAAAAAATATAAATAACGGTAATGCTATGTTTTTACATGTAAAGTTATAAAAATTGAAAGTGTAAAATGGGGGCGCTCCATGGAAGTAAATGGATTTAATTATCTTGTTTTATTGTTTGTGATCAATCTCGCATTAAATGAAAAAACATTTAATTTTTATTAATATGAATTATAAAGATATAAGTATCATGTGCGATTGTGCAAAAGTCTTTCATGAGGGCCTTAAAAGACAGAATAAACATTTCATAAAAAAATAAATTGAATGAATTTTTTAAACGAACATATAATTAACGTCCTCTCGCTGCGAATTTACCTGAAAAATGTTATTCGAAAAAATAATTAATATAGGATTTGTCTCTTTGGAAGTATCGCTAATACAACGACTTGCTACCCATGGGAGTCAGGTTTTTTACATTAAACCTACGTTGCCCGTGCGATGGTCTTCTCCCTGAAAACAGAGTCAGGCTAAATTGAAGCATCCGGTCTTTCTTTCGTCTCACAGAGAGGATTTAGTAAAAACAATTTTGGCATTATGGGGTAAATGACGTCTATGGATGTTCTTTCCTGGGGGAGAGTTTTTTTGAATTTTTTAAGATTATAACTACATATGTAATCTAAATAATAGACTTAACTCAATGATTTTACATATATAGACTGATCCGCTGGAGAGACGAATTTCTCAGAATTTAGCGGTCAACTAAAACTGGCCACCGCTTTAGAGTTTTTCCAGTATCGGTTTTCCGATTCGTTTGGGGGTAACCCACCGTTATAGTCATAGTCATGCGACCTTAGCGAGCTGTAATACCCGACGATATAGTCTGTGATCGTATGAGCAGCTTCGCTAAAGTTTATATAACCTGTCACTGGCACCCACTCGTTTTTCAGACTTCTGAAGAAGCGTTCCATAGGGCTGTTGTCCCAACAGTTTCCACGTCGACTCATACTCTGCCTGATTCGGCAACGCCACAGTAGCTGCCGGAACTGCCTTGCTTGTATAGTGGCTCCCCTGGTCACTGTGGAACATCACTCCAGATGGTTTACCGCGAGTTTCCCACGCCATGTCCAGCGCTTTGATGGTCAGCCAGCTGTCCGGTGAGAATGACATTGCCCAGCCCATCGGTTTCCTTGCGAACAGATCGAGAACAACAGCGAGATAAGCCTGTAAGCATCCCGGCTAATGGAACATATTCGCGATCATTCGGGTATGCAGTCGTACGAAGATGATTTCTTCAGCATTCGTTACTTTCAGAAAGGAAGCGTGCATATCACATTCAAGAGACCAGAGCTGGTTGAGCGAATGAATGATATCATTGCTAAACATTATCCTGGCATGTTGGCTCGTCGATAATGGGCTGTATTTTCTAACAAATTTATCTGTTGGTATAAATTTTATCGAATACAATTTTATCCATATAAAACATATCAGTACTTGATGTGTTCGAATCCTATAGGCGGTGAGTGCGAGGCGCATGGCCCGCCGGCAATTGAACTTTCGTTTATTTTGCCGCGCTACAATAGGTGAAAATTTCCCCATGGAGCCTATCGTGCGCAAATCCAGATTCCTGCTCGTGACCTTGCTGTGCCTGTGCGCCGCCGCCGTGCTGTACGTGATGGCTTACCGAGCGCTGGGGCATTACCTCAGCGACGGCGAGAAGGCCTACCCGGATATCAGCGTTGAAATCCGCTGAGAGCCGTGCGGCGCCGCGGTGACTGCGCCGACTTTTTCGCACTGATTTACCCGCCATTTACCCGCCGTCGGCAATGATGACGCTGCGTCTCCACACTGTGTGGTTCTCTTGGGCGGAATGCGGTTATGTCACTGCAACAGGTTTCGAATGTCTCTTTGAGCAACAACGGCTTAAAGGGCATCGGTTACAAACATTACGCGTTGGCGATCGTGGCGTTTTCGGCGATCGTGCGGTTTATTTCCTTAACGGATCGGTACTTTTGGTGTGATGAAGCCTCCAGCGTGCTGACCAGCCGCTATGATGTGGGCGCTTTGCTGTACCACGCCTCCTTCGATGTTCACCCGCCGCTTTATTATCTGTTGCTGCATGCCTGGATGGTACTGTTTGGCGACGGCATCATGGCCGCCCGTTCGCTGAGCCTGGTGTTCGGCGTGGCGACGGTAGCGCTGGCGATGCGCTTTATCCGTTGGTTGGCCAACGAGCGGGCGGCGCTGATAGCGGGATGGCTGATGGCAATCATGCCGATGGCGGTGCGTTACAGCCAGGAGGCGCGCATGTACGCGCTGATGGGGATGCTGGCGATCGCCGCCGCTATGGTGCTGGCGAAATGGCTGAAAACGCCGGATAACCGCCGCTATCTGGCGCTGTATGCGCTGTTGATGACGCTGAGCTTTTATACCCATTACTTCACCATTTTCATGCTGATCGCCCACTGGCTGGTGGTGTTGGCGCTGTCATGCCGCCGAGACGGTGTACGTTACATCAAGCAGCCGGCGTGGTGGCTGGCCAATGTGGCGATCGGGGTGGCCTACATTCCCTGGCTGCTGGTGCTGTTCAATCTGCTGGCGCATATCGCCGAACTGCGGGTCGGCGGCGACGTCGGTTGGATCCCTCAGGTTTCCTGGGGTGATCTGCCGGCAATGTATTGGCGTTTTCTCACCGGCCATGACGGCAGCAACTATCCCACGGCGATTCTCTGGCTGTTGCCGGCGATGTTTATCGCGTTGTGCGCGCTGCTGCTGAAACGGCGCGCGATGCCAAGGACATTCTCGCTGCTGCTGCTTGGCGGCATTCTGATCCCGGTGACGCTGGTATTCGCCATTTCCTGGCGCACGCCGCTGTTTGTCGATCGCTACCTCTATTCCGCCGCGCTCGGCATTCCGCTGGTGTTGGGCGTGCTGATCGCCGGAACGAAAAGCCGGGTGCGCGGGATCTCTTTGCTGTTGTTCTTCAGCCTGCTGTTCGGCTGCGGCGTGCGTAACGACTACCCGGTCGAGAAAGATGAGTTCAAGGTGATGGTGCACTATATCAACAGCCACTATCAGCCTAACGATGCGGTGGTGGTCAGCAACATGTTCAACTACCTGAGCTACGTGTATTACAACAAGAAGGGCTATCGCGCCCTGCTGTATACCCCGGCCAGGCCCAACGGCATTTCAGGCAAGCCCAATGCCTATGGCTTCGGCACCTTTTTCCACGATCGGGCGGCGCAGACCTATGTCGATAAGCTCAGCGTTTTATCGAAAGGCCATCGCCGGGTCTGGCTGGTCAGCGGCGGGGATTTCAATCAGGACTTCGGCCATTCGCCGCCGGGGTGGGTCAATACCGGCACCTTCAAGAGCGGCGGTTTCGAGTCGCGCCTGTTCGTGGTGCGTTGATAAAAATGTCATATTTCCCATTAGGCGTTACATCTGGCCGAGCAAACTTACGCGGGGATGACAGTTCTATACATTGGGATTGGTACTGTAGCTCTACCCGATGATGTTGTGTGTTATCCATTCCCTGTAGTGTATTACCCCATCCCTGTTAAGTTTATCCCGCCTTGCGCGGGATTTTTTTTATCTGCGCCGGGCGAGGTGCACGCCGCCGGTCATGATGTTGCGGGTGGCTGGCAGGGCGAGAAAATCGTGCGGGAATCCCAGCTCGATGGCGCTGAGATCGTCCAATCGTCGCCAATGATCTTCCGCCAGCGCGACCTTCAAGGCGCCGAGGTTATCTTCCAATTGCGCCAGGGTTCGGGCGCCGACGATCGGCGTGGTGACCGTCGGGTGACGCAGTGTCCAGGCCAGCGCGATTTGTGATGGGGAATATCCAGTCTCATCAGCTATCTGGTTGACGGCGTCGGCGATATCAAGATTGTGTGCGTTCAATGTCCCCTTAGCACGCACAGCTTCGCGCCGAGTGCGCGCTTCATCCGGTGACGGTTGCAGATCCTGTCGCCGGTATTTGCCGCTTAATACGCCGCCGGCCAGCGGCGACCAGGGGATCACGCCTAACCCCAATTCTTGCGCCATCGGCAGCAGTTCGCGTTCGACGGTGCGTTCCAGCAGGCTGTACTCGATTTGCAGGGCGATCAGCGGTGACCAGCCGCGCAGGTCCGCCAGCATTTGCATTCTGGACGCCTGCCAGGCGGGGAGATCGGACACCGCCACATACAGCACTTTCCCGGCGCGCACCAGGTCGTCCAGGGCGCGCATGATCTCTTCCACCGATGTGGTGAAATCCCAGGCGTGCAGATAGAGCAGGTCGATGTAGTCGGTATTGAGCCGTCGCAGGCTTTCTTCAACCGAACGCAGCATGCTTTTGCGATGGTTGCCGCCGGAATTGGGATCGTCCGGCTGCATCGGCAGGGTGTATTTGGTGGCGATCACCAGCCGATCGCGGCGCCCGATGGCGAATTCCCCCACGAAACGTTCGGCACTGCCCTCGGTATAGCGGTTGGCGGTATCGATAAAGTTGCCGCCGCGTTCGACATAAACGTCAAACAGGCGCCGAGCCTCGGCTTGTTCGGCGCCCCAGCCCCAGTCGGCACCGAAGGTCATGGTGCCCAGCGCCAGCGGTGAAACGCGCAGGCCGGAACGGCCCAATAAACGATAGTGGTCCAGCGATAGTGACGTGTTCATAGCCATTCTCCCGTGTAGGTAGCGTCTACGATAGCGCCCACAGGTTGTTTAAGGAATGCGCTATAATCTTCATGAATTATTAAGGAGGGAGAGCATAATGAGGGGCAGTGATTTCGCCGAGTTGCGCGCCTTTGCCGCGATTGTTGAGCACGGCGGTTTCGCCCGCGCCGCCGCACATTTGGGCATGTCCGCTTCGGCGCTCAGCCAAACGCTGCGCAACCTGGAGGCGCGTCTGGGTGTGCGTTTACTGAATCGCACCACTCGCAGCGTGGCGCCGACTGAAGCCGGAAGACAGATGTTGGCGCGCCTGACGCCCGCGATGGCCGAGATCGACGCGGCGGTGGCGCAGGCGGTAGAGCAACGCCAGAACCCCTCAGGTCTTTTGCGGCTTAACGTAACCCGCGTGGCGGCGTTGCATTTTCTGGCGCCCTTGATCGCGCCGTTTCATCATCAATATCCCGATATTACGCTCGATCTTAATGTTGAGGAGCGGCTGGTGGATATCGTTGCCGGCGGTTTTGACGCCGGCGTGCGGCTGCACGAGAAACTGGCGAAAGATATGGTGGCGGTCAAACTGGGCGCGGAGGTGCGGATGCGCGTCGTCGCTTCTCCGGCGTACTTGGCGCGTCACGGCCGGCCGTTAACACCGGGCGATCTGCATCGACATCGCTGTTTGAATTACCGCTGGCCGACCAACGGCAGTTTGTATCGTTGGGAATTTGAGCGCGACGGTGAAAAGCAGGAGATCGCCGTGGAAGGACCGGTGATAGTCGATGAGCCGGAAGTCTTGGTGCGGGCTGCGATGGATGGGGCTGGCATTGCCTACCTGTTTGAGCAACAGGTTGCCGCCGGTATGGCCGATGGCCGGTTGTTGCCGCTGCTCGATGCCTGGACGCCGCCGTTTCCCGGTTTCTATCTGTACTATCCGGCAAATCGCCAAATGCCGCGCCCGCTGCGCGCTTTTATCGACTTTGCCCGCCAACAGGCAGAGTAGGGCGCGTAACGCGATTTTTTTGAATAACACCGTCAGTTTTATTCGGTATTCAGCCGCTGCGCGCTTGATTAGATTGAACGCGAGAGGGGCGCCGTCGGCGCCTTTGTGCAATGAGTGGAGAATTTCTATGGCGAAGACAGTAGTGGTGTTTCATTCCGGCTACGGCCATACCGAGCGTTTGGCGAAAGTCGTGGCGGAAGGCGCCGGGGCGGCACTGATCGCCATCGACCAGAATGGCGATATCAGCGACGAAGCCTGGCGGACGCTGGATGAGGCGGACGCCATCATCTTTGGTTCGCCGACCTATATGGGCGGCCCGTCGTGGCAGTTCAAGAAATTCGCCGACGCCAGCTCCAAGGCCTGGTTCGGCCGCAAGTGGCAGGACAAAGTGTTCGGCGGCTTTACCAACAGCGCCAGCCTGAACGGCGACAAGCAGGTAACGCTGATCGCGCTGCAGACGCTGGCTTCACAACATGGCGGCCTGTGGGTCAGCCTGGGGCTGCTGCCGGCCAACACCAAATCGGCGCAGCGCACCGACGTCAATAACCTGGGCGGTTCGGTGGGGCTGTTGGTGCAGACCCCGGCGGATGCCGGCGTGGATGAGATGCTGTCGGGCGATCTGGCGACCGCCAAGCTCTATGGCCAGCGCGTAGCGGGCTTTGCCGCCAAACTGGCGTAAGGCCTTCCGTGCAGAGAGGGCGGCGGTGCGGTTGAATGGACGCCGCGTTCATTTTCTCTGCACAATTGGAGTGTAAGCTGCGAAATGTTATTAGCCTGCTTGGGCTAACACTGCATTTCGTACAAATATTCCCGGTTCCTAGGCCGGGTTTTTTGTTGCTAAGGTCTGCTTAAGCTTTCACCGCTAAACTGCGCGGCAGCACGGGCATGCAAGGCATGGCCGTGTCGTAACTGTCGATTTGCTGTTGTTCAGGCAAGCCCGCGCTATGCGGGCTTTTTTGGGGTTGTTATTGCACGGGCGGCCCAGTTGCAGGAAAATAATCGCGTAGTTATTCAAACAGCATTCAACGACCAATAACCACAAACTTATTAATGTAATTAACGCCCTCGGCGGCCTATTACGCTATGCGCTATGCTGACAGCAGAGTCGGCATTATTTGCTGACGCTATGCGGGGGAGTCCGCTGCAGCCGCATCAGGCTAAGAAAAGTCTGTTAATTAAATGTTAATGCTTTTTATTATTGATTTGTCTGGCTTTTTTGGTTGAAATTCGGATTGACTATCCCTCACTGGCCGGGCGAGAGAGTATGCATATTATTATTCTGGTTATTAGCAAAATATGGGCGAGGCGATGAACGCCAGAATAAACGCCAGGCATGGCCTGCCGCTAACGGTTCAGCTGATCAATCTTTTCATGCTGGCCTTTTTACTTTCTCTGGTGGGTATTCTTAGCCGGCCGATTGGCTCGCTTTCCTTATTTTGGCCGGTGAATGCGATTCTGCTCGGCCTGCTGCTGCGCAAACCCGTTTACGCCACGCCGCTCGGCTGGCTTACCACCTATCTGGGCATGGTCGCCGCCGATCTCAGCACCGGCGAAGGCTGGTCCCTGGCGCTGTGGCTGAACGCCTGCAACATGTCGCTGATCGCCGTCGGTTACGGCATCATGCTGATGCTGCCCCAATCTCAACGGCGCATGGGCAAACCCCAGGCAATACTCTATATGTTCAGCGCCAGCCTGGCCGGTGCGGCGGTGGCGTCGACGCTGTCGGTGCTGCGCAACGACAGCCTGTACAACAACACGGTGGTGGTCGCCTGGCTGGCCTGGTTCAGCGAGCAGTTCTCGACGACCTTGCTGCTGTTGCCGGTGCTGATGGCGGCGCCGCGGTTGAAGCAACTGCTGCGCATGCAGGTGCGTTGGCGCCTGAAGGGCTGCCTGCCGCTGCTGGCGCTGCTGCTGTCGCTGGTATTCAGCGTCTATATCGGCGGGCCGGGCGCCATCGCCTTCCCGATCCCGGCGCTGCTGTGGTGCGCGGTGCGATACCCGCTGTTCCCCGTGACGTTGCTGACGCTATTGACCGGCATGACCGAGATCAGCAGCATTTCCGCCAACCTGGTGCTGTACGAAACGCCGAACAACCACAACGCCTTCCTCGACACGCTGATGTCCGCCCGCTTGGGCATCGCCATGCTGGTGATGGGGCCGCTGATCCTCGCCAGCTCTATCGCCGCCAATCGCAAGCTGATGCGGCGCCTGGAGCACAGCGCCAACCACGATTTTCTGACCGGCGTGCTGGCGCGCAGCGCGATGACGCGCAAAGCGGGCGAACTGCTGGAGCACAAGCACCGCTCGAAAGAGGCGGTGTCGCTACTGCTGATCGACATCGATCATTTCAAGCAGATCAACGATACGCACGGCCACAGCGCCGGCGATCAGGTTTTGGCGTCGTTCGCGCACATCGTGCGGCGCGAGCTGCGGCACGATCAGCTGTTCGGCCGCCTGGGCGGGGAGGAGTTCGCCATCATGCTGCCGCGCGCGCTGGCGGCGCAGGGCGTGGCGCTGGGCGAGCATCTGCGCCGGCTGGTGGAGCAGGCGCAGCTGCAGGCGGAAGGCAAGCAGACGTTGAAAATCACCATCAGCGTCGGCGTCGCCAGTCTGGCGATGAACGAGGTGAAATCGCTGGAGCAGTTGATGAATATGGCGGATATCGCGCTGTATCGCGCCAAATCGCAGGGGCGTAATCGGGTGGAGTCGTTCAATGTGGTGAGCGGCAACAGCGTCGAGCATATCCTGTTTCGCTAACCGTTTTCAGCCCTGTCTGGGCTCGAATCGGGTCTCGCAATTAGGGCAAATCAGTATTACGTCTTGCAGCATCGCCGCGCATTTTTGCCGGGTAACATAGCCGCATTTAGGGCAGACGATGTTGGTGGAACGGTTGGTAAAACCTTTGACGCTGTCGGAATCGGACATATCGATAGCCTGTGCCAGGTGAAAACTCACGCTAACACAGGAGACGATAAATTACGTTGGTTATTTTCCGCACACCGCTGCTTACAGGCTTTTCAGCGCCTTGATGGTCTCATCCATATCGATCTCGTGCTCGGAGAAGGTATGGGTGGTGTTCTGGAAAGTGGTAATGGTCAGCATGCGCAGCGTTTGCATGGTCTGCGCCTGATCTTCTGACTGCGGGCGAATGCGGTTCATCAGCAGGCCGACCGACAGCACAGTGTTCTCTTTATCCACGTCGGCTTTGGCCGGTACTTCCTTGGTGAAGGTATTGAAAGACTTGATGCTGGCGATCTTGATTCTTTCATTGGCGATGATGATGTATTTGCTGGGCGCCAACACTTTGACCGCATAAGCCGACGGGCCTTTGGTGTTGTTGGTCGGTTCGAAGGTCACCGCCGCGTTTTTCTTAATCAGCTCCGGGTTTTGCACTTTAATCACGTGAAAATAACGATTTTCTCCGTTCTCGTCGGTAATAAAGCCGAAGCCTTTGTCTTCAAAAAAAGTCGTTATCTTGCCGTTCATCGCTATTCTCACAAAAGGGTTCAATACAGCGCTTATGATAGCGCGGAATGCCTTGCAGCGACAGATTGCGCGGGCGGCATTTCGTCATGCGATAACGGCATTTAGCGGCTTTCCCCCCACATGCTATGTTCATGCTGACTTCATTCAATGCGTAAAGGAATAGCGATGGGCATCAAACGTCTTAATCACGCCGTGCTGTATGTCAGCGACGTGCGGCAGAGCGCCGACTTCTATCATCAGGTGTTGGGGTTCAAGCTCAAGCCGTCCGACAGCCCCGATCGGGCGGTGTTTACCCAGGCCGCCGATTCGGACAACGATCACGATTTGGCGCTGTTCAGCAAGAACCTGGGCCAGCAGCGCGCCGGGGTGTTTCGTGCCAACAACGAGCCGCCGGCGGAGCATGAGCCAGCGGCCGGGCTGTACCATCTGGCCTGGGAAGTGGACAGCCTGGAAGAGTTGGAGCGCATTCGCCATCAGCTGGCCGAACGCGGTATTCTCGGGCTGGAAGAGGATCACGGCGTGCACAAAAGCATTTATGGCCACGATCCGGACGGGCTGCTGTTCGAGGTGACGTGGTTTATTCCGCCGGCGTTGCTGACCGAAGAGGACAAAAACCAGCAGGGGATCCGCCCGCTGGATTTCGCCGCCGAGAAACGGCGTTTCGCCGGCCGGTAAGCGGCTCGGGTACGGGGCGCCGCGGCGCCCCGACGATCACAGCACTTTGTTGAGAAAGTTGACGGTGCGCGGATGCTGCGGCTGAGCCAGCACTTGCCTGGCGTCGCCCTGCTCGACGATCTGCCCGTCGACCATAAACACCACCCGATCCGCCGCTTCGCGCGCAAAGCCGATTTCATGCGTGACCACCACCAGCGTGACGCCCAGATCCGCCAACCCCTTTATCACGTCCAGCACTTCGCCGACCAGCTCGGGATCGAGCGCGGAGGTCGGTTCATCGAACAGGATCACCTTCGGGTTCAGCGCCAGCGCGCGCGCGATGGCGATGCGCTGCTGTTGGCCGCCGGAGAGGTGGCGCGGGTAGGCGTCCGCCTTGTGGCGCAACCCGACGGTATCCAGCAGCGCATAGGCTACCGCTTTCGCCCGTTCGCGGGAGTGGATCTTGTGCACCACCGGCGCTTCGATGATGTTTTCCAGCACCGTCAGGTGCGGGAACAGGTTGAAATTCTGGAACACATAGCCGACGTTGATGCGTTGCCGAAGGATGGCCTTTTCCTTCAGCTCATACAGCCGGTTGCCCTTGCGGCGATAGCCGACGTAGTCGCCGTCGATGCGGATAAACCCCTCATCGACGCGCTCCAGGTGGTTGATCGCCCGCAGCAGCGTCGATTTGCCGGAGCCGGAAGGGCCGAGGATCACGGTCACGGTACCCGGCTGCAGCGTCAGGCTAACGTCGTCCAACGCTTTGTGTTTGCCGAAGAACTTGCTGACGTTGCTGATTTCGATCAGGCCGCGCGCCGGCACCGGGGTGAGATTGCGCGCCGGCTGCTCGGGCAAGGCATAATAATCAATGGCTTCAGACATGCGGGTCTCCTAACGTTTTAGCCAGCCGGCCAGTTTCTGCCAGGGCGTCGGCGGCAGTTCGCGCACTGCGCCCCGGGCGAAATAGCGCTCGATGTAGTATTGGATCACCGACAGTGCGGTGGTGATGAACAGATACCAGACGGTGGCGACCATCAGCAGCGGTATTACCTGCTGGGTGCGGTTATAGATAACCTGAATGGTGTAAAACAGCTCCGGTAGCGCCAGCACGTAAACGATCGAGGTGCCTTTTGCCAGGCTGATGATCTCGTTGAAGCCGGTCGGAATAATGGAGCGCAGCGCCTGCGGCAGAATGATGCGGAAGGTGCGGCGATAGCCCGGCAACCCCAGCGCCGCCGCCGCTTCGTGCTGGCCGTAATCCACGCCCAGGATGCCGCCGCGGATGATCTCGGCGGTGTAGGCGGACTGCACCAGCGTCAGGCCCAGCACCGCCACGGCGAACTGGCCGAGAATGTCGATGGTCGGGTAGCTGGCGAACACCACGGAGGTGAAGGGAATGCCCAGCGAGATGGCGTCGTACAGATAGGAAAAGTTGTACAGGATGATCAGCACCAGAATCAGCGGCAGCGAGCGAAACAGCCAGATATAACCCCAGGCCAGCGACGCCAGCAGGTAAGAGCGCGACAGCCGCGCCAGCGCCAGCAGGGTGCCGAACAGGATGCTGAACAGCGTGCCGAGCAGCGTCAGCAGCAGGGTTTGCCCCAGCCCTGCCAGCACCGCCGGCGCGAAGAACCACTCGGCGAATACGCCCCATTCCCAGCGCGCGTTGCCCGCCACCGATTGCACGATGGCGGCCAGAATAAACAGCGAAAACAGCGCGCCGATCAGCCGCAGCGGATAGCGGGCGGGCACCACTTTCAAGACTTCTTGTTTGGACATGTCATGTCTCCTGATACAGATTAAGGGGCCTTAGGCGATTTTCCTTTCCGACGCGCAACAACACGCGTCCTCTGCAATCAGGCTTTTGCGGAACGGCAGGCGGCCATCGTAGGGTGGGCGACTGTATATCTCGCTGTCGACGTTGGGATCGAACTGCGGCTGATACCCGTTGCTCAGATACAGGCCCACCGCTTCGGGCTGGCGAAAGCCGGTGGTTAGATAGAGCCGGCGATATCCCTGCGCCAGCGCCAGCGTTTCCAACTGCTGCAGCACCCGCTGCGCCAGGCCCTGGCGGCGCAGGTCGCCCCGCGTCCAGATGCGCTTCAGCTCGGCGGTTAGCGCGTCATAGCGTTTGAAGGCGCCCATGGCGATCGGCGCACCGGCGCGTAGCAGCACGATGAAGGCTCCTTGCGGCGGTGCGTACAGATCCAGTGCTTCCGGTTCCTGGTCACCAAAATAGTCGCCGTAGCGCTGACGATATTCGCCGAACAGCCCTTCGATCACCGGGGCGATCAGCGGGTCGGTCGGCAGCGTCTGAATGAAGGTGTCTTGCGTCATCGCGCGCTCCTAATCGCCCTGGCCGGGCGGGTTGATTTCCGGCTGCGCAAGGCGTTCGGCGCTCTCGCCCCAGCGGTTGACCATGGCGTTCGCCTGCGGGGTCTTCGGCGCGTGAATAGGGGGGCATAGGCCTGCAAATCGATGTCGGTGCCCGCCTGCGCGGCGCCGGTCAGGCTCGGCAAGGCCGCCACGAGGGCGGCGGTAACGGTTTTCTGCATAGCGGGTATCCCTGGCAGCGATCTTGTTATTGGGTGAATCTGTTCAACGGGCGCTTCAGGCCCAGGTGCTCGCGCAGCGTGTCGCCGTGGTACGCCTGGCGGAACAGGCCGCGTTGCTGCAGGACGGGCACCACCCGATCGACGAAGTGGCCGAAGGCGTTGGGCGTACCGCCGCTGATGATGAAACCGTCGGCGGCTTCGCCGTCGAACCAGCGTTGCAGGCCATCCGCCACCGCTTCCGGCGTGCCGCTGAACACCGGGCGCGGCGAGGCGGCTTCCAGCGCCACCTGGCGCAGCGTGAGGTTGCGCTCGCGGGCGCTGCGCTTGATGGCGTCGGTGGTGCTGCGGAAGCTGTTTTGCCCCAGATCGCCGATGTCGGGGAAGGGGGCGTCCAGCGGATGGCGGGCGAAGTCGTAATGCTCGAAGTAGCGGCCGAGGTAGTTGAGGGCATTCTCGATGCTGACCAGGCGGGCGGTCTCCTGGTACTGGCGCTCGACGTCCGCGTCGTCGTCGCCGACGATCACGCTGACGCCCTGGAAGATGCGCAGATCGTCCGGTTCGCGCCCCTGTTCCACCAGTTGCCGCTTCACGTCCTGATAGAAATCCTGCGCCTGCTCCAGCGTGTCGTGATGGGTGAAGATCGCATCGGCGTGTTGGGCCGCCAGCCGTTTGCCGTCTTCAGAGGCGCCGGCCTGGAACAGGATCGGGCGCCCCTGCGGCGTGCGGCCGATGTTCAGCGGCCCCTGCACCGAGAAGAACTCCCCCTGGTGATTGAGAGTGTGCAGTTTGCCGGCGCGGAAGAATTCGCCGCTGGCCTTATTACGCACGAAGGCGTCGTCTTCCCAGGAATCCCACAGCCCTTTGGCGACGTCGAGAAACTCGCCGGCGATGCGGTAACGCAGGCTGTGCTCCGGGTGTTCTTTGCGCGAGAAATTTTTGGCCGAGCCTTCCAGCGGCGAGGTCACCACGTTCCAGCCGGCGCGGCCGTTGCTCAGGTGATCGAGGCTGGCGAACTGGCGGGCGACGGTGAACGGATCGCTGTAGGAGGTGGAGAGGGTGCCCACCAGGCCGATTTTATCGGTGGCGGCGGACAGTGCGGCCAGCAGGGTGAGCGGTTCGAAACGATTAAGAAAATGCGGAATGGACTTTTCGTTGATATATAACCCATCGGCGACGAAGACGAAATCGAATTTCCCCTGTTCGGCTTTTTTCGCCGTGGCGATATTAAATTCGAGGTTGATGCTGGCGTCGGCGGTGGCGTCCGGGTGGCGCCAGGCGGACATATTTCCCGATGCGCCATGCAGAATGGCGCCCAGCCGCAATTGCCGTTGATTAGTCGCGTTGTCGCTCATCGTGATTATCCTGTCATGCGCCGCAGAGGCGCGCGGTGTCTGATGTGCCCACTATTGATGAGCGGCGGCGGGATGTAAAACAACAAAACAGCATATTCAAATGTTGAAAATCGCAAATATCACGGCGAGCGAAAAAATAATCCCCGACGCGGCATCCGCGGCGTCGGGGAAATACGCGTTACCGTTATTCAGGCGTTGCTGAGGGCTTTTTCCGGCGCGGTGGTTAATTGTTGCAGCGTGCGTTCCGCCAGCAGCGTGAAATATTGCGCGGCGGGGAACAGGGCGCGTTCATCGGGATTGAAACGCGGATGATGCAGGCCGAACTCGCTGGCGGAGCCGATGCTGACGAATACGCCCGGCACGTGATGCAGATACAGCGCGAAATCTTCACCGCCCATCTGCAGTTCCGCCTCTTCGACCCGGTAGCCGGCCTCGGCGGCGACGGTTTTGCTGAACGCCGCCCAATGCGGATCATTGATCACCGCCGGCGGCCCCGGCTGCCAGCGGAGTTCGGCCTGCGCGCCCAGCGCGGCGGCAACGCCGTCGATCACCTGGCGAATCTTGTCCGGCACCTGGCGGCGCACCGCGTCGCTGTGGGTGCGCACCGTGCCTTCCAGCTCCACGGTTTGCGGCAGCACGTTCCAGGTATTGCCGCCTTCGATGCGCGTTACGCTCACCACCAGCGACTCCAGCGAGCTGAAGCTGCGGCTGGGCAGCGTCTGCAGTGCGCCGACGATCTGGCTGGCGGTGACGATGGTGTCGACGCCCTGTTCCGGTTTGGCGGCGTGGGCGCCTTTGCCGGTGATGAGGATCTGGAAGCGATCGACGTTGGCGTAGAACGGCCCGGCGCGGGTGGCGAAGGTGCCGGTGGGCAGCTCCGGCGCGTTATGCAGGCCAAATACTGCCGCAACGTTATCCAGCGCGCCGGCGTCGATCAGATGCCGGGCACCGTTGAAGGTCTCTTCCGCCGGTTGGAAGAAGATGCGCACCGTGCCGGGCAGGTCGGCCTCACGCGCTTTGAGCAGGTGTGCGGCGCCGAGCATCACCGAGGTGTGAAAGTCGTGGCCGCAGGCGTGCATCACGCCGCGGTTTTGCGAGCTGAAGGGCACGTCGGCGATTTCGTCGATCGGCAGGGCGTCAATGTCGCCGCGCAGCGCGATGATCGGCCCCTTGCCGCTGCCAATCTCCGCCACGACGCCGGTTTTCAGCGCCAGCGGCAGCAGGCGAATGCCCGCCTCTTGCAGCCAGCGGGTCAGCCGGGCGGTGGTGGCGAATTCGTGATTGGAAAGCTCCGGGTTTTGGTGCAGCTCACGCCGATAGGCGATGATTTTGTCTGCCAACTGGCTGGTCATAGGCTTGGCTCACAGTGGGAAATAAACCCTAACCCTAGTGCAGCGGCCGCCGAAGCAAAAAGACCATCTGGTTATATTTCATAGCGATTGTGTCTGCATGGGGGCGTCAACGCTGGGGTAAGCGGGCGGGTTTGGCCGTTCGCGCATTGTTCGCCGGCGGGTGGAGAGGATTGACCTGGAACGGGAGCTTATCGCAACCGGTGCAATCCATTTACACCGGGCTACACGGATTTTTTCACTCTTTATCGGATTTCTGTGATCGCGGTGGTGGACAAAATCCTGCCTGCTTGCTGTACTGTAATCGACACAGGTTTTGTGTCTTTCATTCACGTTAAAGGTAAGTTTGATGTCTAAGATTAAAGGTAGCGTTAAGTGGTTTAATGAATCCAAAGGCTTCGGTTTCATTACTCCGGAAGATGGTAGCAAGGACGTTTTCGTTCACTTCTCTGCCATCGTTAGCAACGGTTTCAAAACGCTTGCTGAAGGCCAGCGTGTAGAGTTTGAAATCACGAACGGTGCCAAAGGCCCATCTGCCGCTAACGTTACTGCTATCTAAGCTGCGTAGCTGAATTTCTTAAAACCCGCTCATTGAGCGGGTTTTTTATTGGGCGCGTTATGCCTCGCTGCGGCGGGCCAACAGGCTGAACAGCAGGATGGCGACGGCGTAACAGCCGACGATGGTCAGCGCCATCGATAGGCCCGAGGTGCCGCCCAGCCCGGTGAGCGGCACGGCGCAGGCGCCGAGGGCGAACATGCACACGCCGATCAAGGCCGAGGCGCTGCCCGCTTTGTCTCCCTGGCTTTGCATGGCCAGCGAAGAGGCGGTCGGGCCGACGATGCCGATCACCGCCACCGAGAAGAACAGCGGCACCAGCAACAACACCAGCGGCGCATGCAGCGCAGCGGCCAACAGCAGCAACAGCGACGCGACGGCCGCCAGCGTTAACCCGCCCCTCAACACCCGGCGCTCCCCCCAACGCGAACTGAGGCGGCTGGCCAGCTGCGCCGCAATGATCAGCCCGACGCCGTTAATGGCGAAGCACAGGCTGAACATCTGCGGGCTGAGGCCGTAAATCTGCTGTAAGACGAAAGGCGAGGCGCCGATATAGGCGAACATGCCGGCCATCACGAAGCCTTGCGTCAGGCACAGGCCCATGAAATAGCGCTGGGTCAACAACCCGCCCAGCGACATCAGCATCGCCAGGATACCGCCCTGGCTGCGGCGTTCTACCGGCAGGGATTCGCGCAGCTTCAGCGCCGACAGGCTGAACAGCAGCACGGCGATGGCCGCCAGCACGCCGAAGATGCCGCGCCAGTTCATCACCTGCAGCATCACGCCGCCCAGCACCGGCGCGACGATCGGCGCCAGGCCGTTGACCAGCATCAGCAGGGCGAAGAAGCGGGTCAGCTCATGGCCGGCGTACAGATCGCGGGCGATGGCGCGAGAAATCACCGCGCCACCGGCGCCGGCGATGCCCTGCAGCAGACGGGCGATCAGCAACTGGTCGATGGTGGGCGCGAGGGCGCACCACAGCGAAGCGCCCAGCAGCAGGATCAGCGACAGCAACAGCGGGCGCATGCGGCCTAGCTTGTCGCTGTAAGGGCCGAAAATCAGCTGGCCGACGCCCAGGCCGAGCAGCCCGGCGGTCAGGCTGAGCTGCGCGGCGGCGGTAGAGGTATTCAGTTCGCCCGCCATTTCCGGCAGGGCGGGCAGATAGAGATCGGTGCACAGCGGCCCCAGCGCGGCCAACAGGCCAAGCACGACGGCGTACACCAGACGTTGTCTGGCTAAGTGTTTGGTCATGGGAGATTAGCGTTTCCTGAACAGGTGAGAAATGGCCTGCTGATACAGATCGCGCAGCAGGGACGCATCGGCTTTTTGCGTGGTAAGGATGCGGTAACCGGTGCCTTCGCTCATGACGGCGATAAACTCCACCCGTGCGGCGATCTCTTCCGCGCTGAAATGGGGATACAGCCGCTGCAGATTGTGGCACACGTGGTGAAACAGTCGCGCTTCCGCATCGCTGAGCATTTTGGCCACCGCCGGGTTGCGCGTGGCCTCGGCGGTCACTTCCAGCATCAGCATGTGGTCGGTTTCGCTCTCGCCCGGCTGCTGAAACAGCGTGCGCGCCGCCAGCGTGCCGGCGATCAGGTTGATGTGATCGCCAAGGTTTTCCAGCCGCTGCATCTTGCTGGCGATGATGCGGTTGACGATCTCTTCGATAATCGCGTCTTTATTGGCGAAATAGCGATAGATTTGCCCGACGCTGAGCTGCGAGCCCTGGGCGATCTCCGCCATGCTGGCGGCGTGGAAGCCGTGGCGGCGGAAGCTGGTTTTCGCCGCTTCGACGATCTGATCGCGGCGAGCCTGCACCTTGGCCTGTTTACTGTCGTTGGGGGAGAGCATCTGCCCGATCCTTTGCTACGCGTGAGCCGGGTTCACATTTCTGGGTGTGAACGTTCATTCTCAATTGTAGTGTAACCGGCGGGAAAGACGCAACATGAACGCGTGATGCGGCAAAAAGCGCTTAAGCGAACAGGTAGGATTTGATAAAGGCGGCGACGATCAGCACGCACAACGCAACGGCAATCGCTTCGGCGGCGGTTTTCGGCAGGCTAAACATAGCGGTTTCTCATCCAGTCAGGAGTACTGGATGAGATTATGCGCATGCAAGATTAAGGAAACATTAAGGGCTTAGCGCCCGTTGACCCACATCACCAGCATGAAAGCCAGCAGCGTCATCGCCAGCGAGCCGGCCAGGTTGAGCAGCATGTTGGCCAGCGCCCAGCCGAAGCGGCCATCCTGCATCAGGTATACCACCTCCAGCGAAAAGGTGGAGAAGGTGGTCAGGCCGCCGCAGAACCCGGTGGTGATCAGCAATTTCCAGGTGGGATCCAGATACGTCATGCGGGTGAAAATCGCCATCGCCAGGCCGATGATAAAACCGCCGATCAGATTGACCATCAGCGTACCGAGCGGAATGTGGGCGTTCAGCGGATTCATTTTCATGCTTACCGCCCAGCGCAAAACGCTGCCGACGCCGCCGCCGATAAATACGGCCAGTAAAGAGCTCAACATGGGGCAACTCCCTTTCAATCAGAGAAATTCACGGGGCTCGGAAAGGGACAGGCGTAACGCTACGCGCCTCTCTCCGAGAGGTTACGTAGACATCATCAGCCTGTGAAGGCGGTTAGGGAGGAATGTCATCTCCAGCGTGCCGCACGGCCTTTTTCGCCGCACCGGATGGATGTTACACCTAACGCCGCCTATTTTGTAGTATCGACAATCTGCGAGGTCACCCCATGGAAATCAGAACGGCGCGCCTGCGCGATCGCCGAATTAATGACGGCGCTGGATTATCCCGGCACCGAGGCGCAGCTGGTGGCGGTGGAAAGCGAGCGGGCGCATGCGTTTTACCAGCGTGAAGGCTTTGTCGAAGCGCCGAAGTATTTTGCCAAGTTATTAAACCAGTCAGTTAGTCGCCCGTCGGCGGCGCCGTTTCCAGCCGGTTGCGGCCATTTTGCTTCGCCCGGTAAAGCGCGCCGTCGGCCGCTTTCAGCCAGTCCAGATAACCGCCCAGCGCGGGGTGGTAGTTGGCGATGCCGGCGCTGATCTGCAGCCGCAGCTGTGGCGCCTCTTTGAAGATAACGGCGTCCAGCCGCTGCTGGATGCGCCGCAGGACGGTTTCCGCCTGTTCAGCGCTGGTGTTCGGCAGCACCGCGCCAAATTCGTCGCCGCCGTAGCGCCCGACGATATCCACGTTGCGCAAGCCAATCAGCAGCTCTTCCGCCAGCGCCGCCAGGGCCTCATCCCCCAGCGCATGGCCGAAAGTATCGTTGATGGTTTTGAAACGATCGATATCCATCAGGATCAACGTGGCGTTGTCCTGGTAGCGGCGGCAGCTGTCGAACTGACGATGCAGCAGATGCTCCCAATGGCGGCGGTTGTACAAGCCGGTCAGCCCATCGCGGGTGCTGATGCGCTGCAGCTCCTGTTTTTTTTCCGCCAGCCGCTTGGCGGTGCGGTAGGTCACCAGGCCGAGCAGCGTTGGGTACAGGTAGATCATCGGCAGGCACAGATAGATCTGCAGCGGCGTGCTGTGCGGGTGGAACGGGAAGCCGAGCAGCGCGCCGGTCAGCGCCGCCGCAGCCAATTGAATCGCCAAGCCTTTGACAAACAGTGCTTTACCGGCCGAAGCGATGTTGTTCATGCTCATCATCGACAAGATGACAATCGCCGGCAGCGCGTTGAACGCCATCATCGCGGCCCAGAAGCCGCCGAAGGCGGAGTCAATCAGCAGATTGCGGATCTCGGCTTTGAACGGATCTTTGGCGCGGCGGGCCAGGCGGTAGGCGAGATGCGGCCAGAGAAAACCGTGAAAGGCCAGCAATAGCCAGACCGCTGTGGGCGGAGCCAAGGGATAGAGGGCGGCGCAAACGCAAATAAAGCCGAGCCCCAGGCCGGCGACGCGGGGCAGATAGGTGCGTTTGGCGAAGCTGAGGCCGGATTTTCGGGCATCGAAAATGGGTGGAGCAATATACATCCGGCCTCTCCCTGATAAGTATCACGGCAGCGTATCATGCGGGTGATAAACTAAGAATAGTCTGGGATTCATGCCGCGGGGCCGCGTGGCATTCCTGCGACGGATCTCACTCTGTTACATGTTGCGGTTGTGCGAGCGGGGGGAAAGTCGCTAAATATTCGCAGGCAAGGTCAGTTTTTCTCGCTGTTCACGCAGCGCTCTATGATAAGAAGGTGAGTATGGAAGGTATCAGTATTACCAAACTTCTGGTGATTGCGGTATTGGTGATTTTACTGTTCGGCACCAGCAAACTGCGCACGCTCGGCGCCGATCTTGGCGCGGCGCTGAAAGGCTTTAAAAAAGCCGTGGGCGACGACAGCACGCCGCCGGCCGCCGGCAACAACGCCGCCGAAAGCCAGTCCGCTCAGCAGAGCGTCGAAAAGAAAGACGTTTAACCCCGCCTGGTGGCGCGCAATAAAAAACGGATGCCTTGCGGACATCCGTTTTTTGGCGTTTCCGCCGTCTTTAGCGTAACAAACTATTACGCGTTATTTCACTTCCATCCCTTTGGCCTGCAGATCGGCGTGGTAAGACGAACGCACGAACGGGCCGCAGGCGGCGTGGGTGAAGCCCATCGCCATCGCTTCTTCTTTCATCTCGTCGAACTCGGCCGGGCTGACGTAGCGCTGCACCGGCAGGTGGTGGCGGCTCGGCTGCAGGTACTGGCCCAGCGTCAGCATGGTCACGCCGTGGCGGCGCAGGTCGCGCATCACTTCGACGATTTCCGCGTTGGTTTCACCCAGGCCGACCATCAGGCCGGATTTGGTCGGGATATCCGGGTGCGCCTCTTTAAAGCGCTCCAGCAGCTTCAGCGACCACTCGTAGTTGGCGCCCGGGCGCACCTGGCGATATACGCGCGGCACGTTTTCCAAGTTGTGGTTAAACACGTCCGGCGGCGTGGCGGTGAGGATCTCCAGCGCGCGATCCATACGGCCGCGGAAGTCCGGCACCAGCGTTTCAATTTTGATGTTCGGGCTCTTGGCGCGGATGGCCGAGATGCAGTCGGCAAAGTGCTGAGCACCGCCGTCGCGCAGATCGTCACGGTCAACTGAGGTGATTACCACGTAGCGCAGCGCCATGTCGGCGATGGTTTGCGCCAGCTTTTCCGGCTCGTTGGCGTCCGGCGCGATCGGGCGGCCGTGGGCCACGTCGCAGAACGGACAGCGACGGGTGCAGATAGCACCGAGGATCATGAAGGTGGCGGTGCCGTGGTTGAAACACTCGGACAGGTTAGGGCACGAGGCTTCTTCACAGACGGAGTGCAGGCCGTTTTTACGCATGGCGGCTTTGATGCCCTGAATGCGCGTTGAGTCGGCAGGCAGTTTGATCTTCATCCACTCGGGTTTACGCAACAGCTCCTGCCGTTCGGTGACCACCGTTTTGACCGGGATCAGCGCCATTTTGTCAGCATCGCGGTATTTGACGCCGCGTTCCATCTGAATTGGTTTACTCATAATCGTGCAGGTTCCAGTTACGAAGCTCGACCGTCTGGTAGCCGAGTAAATGAACAAATTCCTGTACCAGGATTGGGTGTATGTCTTCAATGCCAACGCCGGGCGCCAGCGCGCTGACCTGCGTCATTTGCATGCCGGCGTAACCGCAAGGGTTGATGCGTTGGAAGGGGCTGAGATCCATCGCCACATTCAGGGCCAGGCCGTGGAATGAGCTGCCTTTGCGGATCCGCAAACCCAACGAACAGATTTTCTGCTCCCCCACGTACACGCCCGGCGCATCCGGACGGGCGCGCGATTCGAGGCGGAAGTGGGCGAGGGTATTGATAACCGTATCTTCTATCGCCGTGACCAATTGGCGTACGCCGACCTTGTTGCGTTTCAGGTCGACCATTACGTACATCACCTGCTGGCCCGGCCCGTGGTAGGTCACCTGGCCGCCGCGATCGCTCTGAATCACCGGGATATCGCCGGGCATCAGCACATGCTCGGCTTTGCCGGCCTGGCCCTGGGTGAACACCGGGTGATGCTGCACCAGCCACAGCTCGTCCGGCGTGGTCTCGGTACGACTGTCGGTGAAGTTATGCATGGCTTGGGATACAGGCGCGTAGGGCTGCAACCCCAGCTGACGCAAAATGATCTTGTCTGGTTGCAAAAGAGTCATCGTCAGGTTACAGAAGTGGTAAAGCCATTATACCGGGCGCTCCGGTCTGCGGCCAGCCTTTCGCTGACCAAAAATGCGCAACCCGGGAAGACGCTGCGCCGTCCCGGGTTGATAAGCAGGGGTTTATGCTGGAATTACAGCACCATGCGAACAATTTCAATGTTGCCCAACTCTTCGTACAGGGTTTCGACCTGCTCGATGTGAGTGGCGTTGATGGTGATGGAGACCGAGTGGTAGTTGCCTTTGCTGCTCGGCTTGACCTGCGGGTTGTAGTCGCCCGGCGCATGGCGCTGCACCACTTCAACTACCTGGTCAACCAGCTCAGGCTGCGCCAGGCCCATCACCTTGTAGGTAAACGGGCAAGGGAATTCGAGCAGTTCGTTCAGTTTAGTTTTTTGCATGTGCGTGCGCTCCAGAGTGCTAGCTAATCTATAAAGTATAACTCCCGCCGGGGCGGGAGTTAGTGTTATTCACTATATGGGGCCAATTTCGCCCGTTTCAACCGTTAACCGAACCAGTGGTGGAACATCAGTTTGATGTAGTCCACGATGCGGCTGAAGAAACCGCCTTCTTTCACTTCGTTCATCACCACCAGCGGACGCTGGTCGATGGTTTTACCGTCCAGCTGGAAGTTGATGCTGCCGACCACCTGGTTTTTCGCCAGCGGCGCGTGAATTTCCGGCGTGTTCAGCACGTAGCTGGCCTTCAGATCTTTCATGCGGCCGCGCGGGATGGTCAGGTAGACGTCTTTGTCCACGCCCAGCTCAACGCGGTCGGCATCGCCGAACCAGACCGGCTCGGAAGCAAACTCTTTACCGACCTTCAGCGGCGCCACGGTTTCGAAGAAGCGGAAGCCCCAGGTCAGCAGTTTCTTGCTCTCGGCTTCGCGGCCTTTGTAGGTGCGGCCGCCCATCACGGCGGAGATCAGGCGCATCTGGCCTTCGGTCGCCGAAGCCACCAGGTTGTAACCCGCCGCGTCGGTGTGGCCGGTTTTGATGCCGTCGACGTTCAGGCTGTTATCCCACAGCAGACCGTTGCGGTTCATCTGGCGGATATTGTTGAAGGTGAACTCTTTTTCTTTGTAAATCGCGTACTCGTCCGGCACGTCGCGGATCAGCGCCTGGCCGATCAGCGCCATGTCGCGCGCCGAGCTGTACTGGCCCTGGGCATCCAGGCCGTGTACCGTCTGGAAGTGGGTGTTCTGCAGGCCCAGCTTGCTGACGTAGGTGTTCATCAGGTTAACGAACGCGTCCTGGCTGCCGGCGACGTAGTCGGCCATCGCCACGCAGGCGTCGTTACCGGATTGCAGGTTGATGCCGCGGGTCAGTTTGGAGACCGGCACGCGATCGCCTGGCTTCAGGAACATCAGCGAGGAGCCTTTGAACACCGGGTTGCCGGTCGCCCAGGCGTCCTGACCGACAGTCACCAGATCGTCCTGGCCGATTTTACCCGCTTTCAGCGCCTGGCCGATGACGTAGCTGGTCATCATTTTGGTCAGGCTGGCCGGATCGCGACGCGCGTCGGCGTTCATCTCGGCCAGCACCTTGCCGGAGTTGTAATCAATCAGGATGTACGCTTCCGCATCGATCTGCGGGACACCTGGGATCATGGTTTTGATGTTAACGTCATCGGCATGTGCAACGGAGGCTGCGCTCATTGCGATAACGGTGCCGAGTGCGATGCTTTTGATTAAGCGAAAAGAAGTTACTTGTTTCATGATCGGGACTACAACATCCGTGAAAGTAAAGTTAAAAAACGAGCCACACTATAGCAGATGCGATCCCGGCAGGCATTACCCATTCATCTGACTAATTGCGGTTAAAGACCTTTTAGCTGCAAGAAAATGTTTCAGCTAAATAACCGCTTATCAGCCGCGAATGCCCGCCGGGCATAACGCTTAGGGTGCAGCAGTAACGAAAGACTGTTGTTGCGCTTCGCTGGCCAGGCGTTGCTGCAGCTGGGTGGCCTGCTGACGGCTGCTGAACGGGCCGAGCTGGACGCGATAAACGCTGCCGTTGGCCGCCACTTTGCCCGGTACGCCAAACTGTTGGCTCAGGCTTTGCTGCCAGCTCTGAGCGCGTTCGGCGCTGCTCAGCGCACCGACCTGCACCACGTAACCGCCGGAGGAAGAAGCGGCCGCCATGCCGGCCGCCGCAGCGCCGGCCGCAACCGGAGCGGCCACGGCGGCGGCTTCAGGTTCGGAACCTTCCAGTACGCCGGCCGGTACTGCGCTTGGCGCGCCGAGGAAACCGCTGCGGCCGTTGCCGGCGTTTGCCGGAGCGCCATCGTCGGTGCGCAGGGTGCTGTTATCGATCGGGCGCACCGCCGCGCCGCCGGCGACCGGCACATCCTGCTGGATTGGAGTGCCCATGCCGCTGGAGCCGAGATCCGGGCGTGCCGGCAGGGCGTAGCTCTGTTTCGCCACGATGGTGCCGATGGTGCCCGGGCCGCTCAACGTGCCGTCCGGCGCCACGTTGATGAAATCGACTTTGACCTTGGTGTTGTTGGACAGGTTGAGGCGGTCGGCGGCGGCTTTCGACAGATCGATGATGCGGCCCTTGGTGTATGGCCCGCGATCGTTGACGCGCACCACCAGCTGACGGCCGTTGGCCAGGTTGGTGACGCGCACATAGCTTGGGATTGGCAGCGTTGGGTGCGCCGCGGTCAGGCCGTTGGGATCGAACTGCTCGCCCAGCGCCGTGGTGTTGCCGTTGGCCTCTTCGCCATACCAGGACGCCAGGCCGGTCTGCGAGAAGTTCTGCGGATCTTTTACGATGCGGTAAGTATCGCCATTAACCTTATAATCCTGCATGTTGTTAGGGTTATAGGGTTCATATTGAGGCTCGACGCCACCGATTTCCACCACCGGGCCGTTGTACGGCTGCTGTGGCGCCTGCTGTTCCGTGGTCGGGGCGGTACAGGCGGAGAGCAACACTGCCGCGACGCCGATCCAAAGCCATTCCTTACGCATTACTCACCTCTTATAAACTTTTAGACAGCATTTTCCGATGCGTGTGGATCGACATGATGATGCCGAAACCGGCCATCAACACTATCAGCGCCGAACCCCCGTAACTGACCAGAGGCAAAGGTACGCCAACTACCGGCAAAATGCCACTGACCATACCGATGTTAACAAAGACATAAACGAACAAAATCAGCATCAAGCCGCCAACCATCACGCGGCCGAAGGTGGTTTGCGCCTTGGCGGCGATCATCAGCCCGCGAATGATCACCAGCAGGTAGAGCGCCAGCAGCACCAATACCCCGATCAGCCCCAGCTCTTCGGCCAACACGGCGAAGATAAAGTCGGTATGGCGCTCCGGCAGGAACTCCAGCTGCGACTGGGTGCCGTGCAGCCAGCCCTTGCCGGACAGGCCGCCGGAGCCGATGGCGATCTTCGACTGAATGATGTGGTAGCCGGCGCCGAGCGGGTCGCTTTCCGGATCGAGCAGCATCATCACGCGGTCGCGTTGATAACCGTGCATCAGGAAGAACCACAGCACCGGGATAAAGGCCGCCAGTGCGACGGCGGCGACGGCGATCAGTTTCCAGCTCATGCCCGACAGGAACAGCACGAACAACCCGGAGGCGGCGATCAGGATCGAAGTGCCCAGATCCGGCTGTGCGGCCACCAGCAGCGTCGGCAGGAAGATCAGCACCAGCGCGATGGCGGTGTTTTTCAGCGAAGGCGGGCAGACGTCGCGGTTCATAAAGCGCGCCACCATCAGCGGCACGGCGATCTTGGCGATTTCCGACGGCTGGAAGCGCACCACGCCCAGATCCAGCCAGCGCTGCGCGCCTTTACTGATCTGCCCAAAGGCGTCTACCAGGATCAGCAAAATCACGCAGAAAATATACAGATAGGGCGCCCAGCTTTCGTACACGCGCGGCGGGATTTGCGCCATGACGGCCATCACGATCAGCCCCATGACGATCTGCCCGATCTTGCGCTCCATCATGCCGATGTCCTGGCCGCTGGCGCTCCACATCACGAAGGCGCTGTAGACCAGCAGGGCCAGGATCAGCAGCAGGAACGTCGGGTCGATGTGAATTTTGGTCCAGATCGAGCCTTTTTGTTGGCTTTCAGTCATGTTCTACCTTAGTCACCTTCTACGCCAGGCGGCAGCGGGGCCTCGCTTGGCAATTGTGTATTGTTGTCGCCCAGCATGATATGGTCGAGGATCTGGCGGGTGATGGTGCCCACCGCCGGACCGGAGCCGCCGTTTTCCAGAATGATGGCGACCGACACCGTCGGGTTGTTGAACGGCGCGAAGGCGGTCATCAGCTTGTGATCGCGCAGGTGCTCCGCCAGTTTGTGGGCGTTGTAGGTTTCGTAGCCGAATACCTGTGCGGTACCCGATTTCGCCGCGGCTTTATAAGGTGCGTCCGCAAAGTACTTGCGCGCCGTCCCGTTCGGACGGTTGGCCACCCCGTACATGCCGTCTTTGGCGATTTCCCAGAAGCCGGAGTGAATATCGCCGATCTGCGTGCTCTCTTCCTGTTTGAACGGCACCAGCGCGCCGTTGACGCGGGTGCTCTGCAGCAGGTGCGGCGTTTTGACGGTGCCGTCGTTGATCAGGGTGTTCAGCGCCTTGGCCATCTGGATCGGCGTGGCGGTCCAGTAGCCCTGGCCGATGCCCACCGGAATGGTGTCGCCCTGATACCACGGTTTTTTATAGCGTTTCAGCTTCCATTCGCGCGTCGGCATCAGGCCGGAACGCTCTTCGGCCAGATCGATGCCGGTGTACTGGCCGTAACCGAATTTGGTCAGCCAGCTCGACAGCCGATCGATCCCCATGTCATAGGCGACCTGATAGAAGTAGGTATCCGCGGACTCTTCCAGCGCCTTGGTGACGTTCAGCCGGCCGTGGCCCCATTTTTTCCAGTCGCGGAAGCGTTTTTCCGAGCCGGGCAGCTGCCACCAGCCGGGATCGAACACCACGGTGTTCTTGGTGATCACGCCGGCGCTGAGTGCCGACACTGCGATATAAGGTTTCACCGTCGACGCGGGCGGGTAAACCCCCTGCGTGGCGCGGTTGATCAGCGGGCGATTCGGATCGTTCAGCAACCCCTGATAATCCTTGCTGGAAATGCCGTCCACGAACAGGTTCGGATCGTAGCTCGGGTTGGACACCATCGCCAGGATGGCGCCGGTGCGCGGGTCGCTCACCACCACCGCGGCGCGGCTGCCCACCAGCAACTGCTCGATGTAGCGCTGCAGCTCAAGATCGAGCGTCAGGTAGACGTCCTGACCGGCGGAAGGCGGCTGCTCGTGCAATTGGCGGATTACCCGGCCGCGGTTGTTGACTTCAACCTCTTCGTAACCGGTTTTGCCGTGCAGCGTGTCTTCGTAATAGCGTTCGATGCCCAGTTTGCCGATATCGTGGGTGGCGGCGTAGTTGGCCAGTTTGCCGTCTTTGTCCAGGCGTTCGACGTCGCGGTCGTTGATCTTCGACACGTAGCCGGTGACGTGGGTGAGGGCGGAGCCGTAAGGATAGTAGCGGCGCTGGTAACCTTTCACTTCCACGCCGGGGAAGCGGAACTGATTGACCGCAAAGCGGGCGACCTGCACCTCGGTCAGCGCGGTTTTCACCGGAATGGAGACGAAGCGGCGCGAACGCTTGCGCTCTTTTTCGAAATTGGTGATGTCGTCGTCGGTCAGATCGACCACCGTGCGCAGCGCCTGCAGCGTGGCCTTGAGATCGTCGACCTTCTCCGGCATCAGCTCCAGCTGATAAATGGTGCGGTTGAGCGCCAGCGGGGTGCCGTTGCGATCGTAGATAATGCCGCGGCTGGGCGCGATGGGCACCAGCTTGATGCGGTTTTCGTTGGAGCGGGTGCGGTAATCCTCGACGCGGAGCACTTGCAGATTATACAGGTTGGCGATCAGGATGCCGGACAGCACCAGGATGCCCAGAAACGCCACCAGGGCGCGGCGTACAAACAGGGCGGATTCAGCCGTATAGTCGCGAAAAGGGTTACGTTCTATTTTCATCCCGCTGCTTTATTTCACTCTGTCACGGTCACCACCGGCTATTCCCGGTGGTAAGGATGATTTGTAGTAATACTCCAGGCGCGGTAGAGGCTTTCGGCCACCAGGACGCGCACCAAAGGATGCGGCAGCGTCAGCGGAGACAGTGACCAGCTCTGCTCGGCAGCGGCTTTGCAGGCGGGCGCCAGCCCTTCCGGGCCGCCGATCAGCAAGCTGACGTTGCGGCCATCCTGCTTCCAGCGTTCAAGCTGCTGCGCCAGCTGCGGCGTTTCCCACGGCGTGCCTGGGATGTCCAGCGTAACGATGCGGTTGCCTTTGCCCACCGCCGCCAGCATCTGTTCGCCTTCCTTGTCCAGAATGCGCTTGATGTCGGCGTTTTTGCCGCGTTTGCCCGCCGGGATCTCGGTCAGCTCAAACGGCATATCTTTGGGAAAGCGGTGCAGGTAATCCATAAAGCCGGTTTGCACCCAGTCTGGCATTTTGGTGCCGACCGCCACCAATTGCAGTTTCACCGCTTAGCTCCAGAGTTTTTCCAGCTCGTACAGGCGACGGCTCTCTTCCTGCATCACGTGCACGATCACTTCGCCCAGATCGACCACGATCCAGTCGGAGGCTTCCTGGCCTTTCATGCCGTACAGCTCCATGCCCGCGGCACGGGATTCCTGCACCACGTGGCTGGCGATCGACATCACGTGGCGAGTCGAGGTACCGGTGCAGATGATCATGCAATCGGTGATGCTGGATTTGCCCTGGACGTCCAGAGCGATAATGTCTTGGCCTTTCAGATCATCGATTTTATCGATGACGAAATCTTGGAGCGCTTTACCTTGCAAAGGTTCCCCCTCGGGTGTGTTCTGTTCAGTCGGCTGCGGCGGGCAAAATGTGCGCGCCGCAGCGTAACCGGATAATGGTTTCGGCAGGCTGCCGCTGAAAGCCAGCTAACTGGTGACTGCCCGGCCAGCTAAGGTTTCCGGGGTTTTCAGCGGATACCTGAAAAATAGCGGCGCAGTATATCACGCACCTTTCGCTAGCGATATAAACCCTGCAACTCGATATAGCGCTGCACCGGGCGTGGCAGCAGGTCGTCGCAGTTGAGGCCCTGATGGCGGCGCTGACGGATCTCGGTGGCGGAAATTTCCAGCTCCGGCGTATCGGCCAAATAGATATGGCCGTGCGGGCGACGGCTGAGCAGCGCCGGGTCGGCGGTGCGATGGCGTTCCAGCCACTGCTGCAGTTCCGGCGTGTCCATGCGATCGTTATAGCCCGGGCGCGCCAGCACCAGCAGATGACACACGTCCAGCAGCGCCTGCCAGCGGTGCCACTTATGCAGCGTCAGCAGCGAGTCCTGACCAATGATAAACGCCAGCGGCTGGGCGGCGCCACGCTCTTTACGAATCGTTTCCAACGTCTCGATGGTGTAGGAGGGGGTGGTGCGGTGCAGTTCGCGATCGTCGACGGCAAACAGTGGATTGCCGGCGATCGCCAGCTCGACCATCTTCAGGCGCTGCTGCGCATTGGCCTCCGGCTGCGGGCGGTGCGGCGGCACGTGGTTAGGCAGCAGCGTGACGCGATTCAGGCCCACTTCGGCGGCCAACGCTTCCACCGGCCGCAGGTGGCCGTAGTGGATCGGGTCAAAGGTGCCGCCGAACAGCGCGTGCAAAACGGTGGGGTGTTCCGGGTTAGTGGGCATCGGTAAAACTCGTGGCCAAGGGTTTGCCGCACAGCAGCATCGACAGGGTTTCCAGTTCCGGCCAGACCGACTGGCCGTAGTCCTGCTTGAGGGTCAGCTCGATTTGCGTCAGCAGCTGTACTGCCTGCTGCAGCTGGGGGCCGGACAAGCGTTGCAGCGCCTGGGTCACCAGCGGGCGGCGGTTCTGCCAGACCTTGTGCTGATCGAACAGCGTGCGCAGCGGCGCGGAAGCCATGCGGCGCTGCAGCGTCAGCAACAGCAGCAGTTCGCGCTGCAGGGTGCGCAGCAGGATCACCGGCTCCACGTCTTCTTGCTGCAGCTGCTGCAAAATATGCCAGGCGCGCTTGCTCTTGCCGGCCAGCAGGGCGTCCAGCCAGTGGAACGGCGTGAAGTGGGCGGCGTCGTTCACCGCCTGTTCGACGCGCGGCAGCGTGAGCTTGCCGTCCGGGTGCAGCAGCGACAGCCGCTCCAGCGCCTGCGACAGCGCCAGCAGGTTGCCTTCATAGCAGTAGCACAGCAGCTGATTGGCGGCGTCGTCCAACTCCAGCTTCATCGCCTTGGCGCGCGTGGCGACCCAGCGCGGCAGCTGCGCCTGTTCCGGCGTCTGGCAACTGACGAGGGCACCGTGCGGGCTGAGCGCCTTGAACCAGGCGCTGTTTTCCTGCGCTTTGGTGAGGCGCGGGCCGCGCAGGATCAGCAGGATATCCTCGTGCAGCAGCGTGGCGAGCTTGGTCAGCTGTTCGCCGATCGGCGCCGTCGGGCCGTTTTCGGGGAAGATCAGCAGCAGCGTCTGGCGGCTGGCGAACAGGCTCATCGCCTGGCAGATGCCGAAGATGGCGTCCCAGTCGGTATGGGCGTCGAGGGAAATGCTGTAGTGCTCGCTGAACTGCTGCTGTTGCGCGGCCTGCCGGAGCAAATCCTGGCTCTCCTGCAGCAGCAGCGGTTCATTGCCGCTCAATAAATAACAAGCGCGCAGCCCCTCTCGGAGCTGCGCGGCAAGTTGTTCCGGATAAATGCGGATCATTGTGCGGTTTGGCTTGCCGCTCGCTCGCCGGCGGCAGCGGCTTTCTGCCGGTTATCTTCTTCCGCCGCATGCACGGCCAGCAGTTTGCGCACCAGCTGTTGCGCCGCCTGCTCACGCATTTCCTGGCGAATGATCTCCTGTTCGGAGTCCTTGGCCAGCGCGGTCAACGGGTTGTCGAAGAAGGAACGGAACACTTTCACCGACAGCGGATACAGGTCATGGCCCGGGATCAGCACCTGCGCCTGCACGGTCAGCACCATCTGGTACTCGGCGGTTTTACCGTCCTGGAAGATCGAAGCGGTATCCTGGCTTTCCGTCGCGCCGACGATGCGCAGGGAAGGCACGTCTTTACGCTTCGGATCGCTGACGATAGTCACGTCGTTCAGACGCAGCTGTTCGCGCACCGAGCGCGTCAACGGGCCGTAAGGGTCAGCGCTGTCCAGGATCAGCGTTTTCATTTCATTAGGCACCTGCGTGGTGCCGCGCAGGTGAAAACCGCAGCCGGCGGTGACCAGCACCGCCAACCCCAGCAACAGCGTCAGAATGCGTTGTCGCACAATTCCTCCTTGTGTTAACCCACAACCAGGTTAAGCAGTTTGCCCGGAACGTAGATCACTTTGCGAATCGTGACGCCGTCCAGATATTTAGCCACCAGATGCTCTTCGGCAGCGCGCGCGCGCACCTGCTCTTCGGTCGCATCGGCGGATACGGTGATTTTAGCGCGAACCTTGCCGTTCACCTGCACCACCACCAGTTTGGAGTCTTCGACCATCGCCTGCTCGTCGGCAACCGGCCATGGCGCAGTGTCCACGTCGCCTTCGCCGCCCAGCGCCTGCCACAGCGTGAAGCACACGTGCGGGGTGAACGGATACAGCATGCGAACCACGGCCAGCAGTGCTTCCTGCAGCAGCGCGCGATCCTGCTCGCTCTCCTGCGGCGCGCGGGCCAGCTTGTTCATCAGCTCCATCACGGCGGCGATCGCGGTGTTGAAGGTCTGACGGCGGCCGATGTCGTCGGTCACCTTGGCGATGGTTTTGTGCAGATCGCGGCGCAGCGCTTTCTGATCTTCGTTCAGCGCCGCTACGTCGAGCGGCTGCACCGCGCCTTTTTCCACGTGATCGTAGGCCAGTTTCCACACGCGTTTCAGGAAGCGGTTAGCCCCTTCCACGCCGGATTCCTGCCACTCCAGCGTCATTTCTGCCGGTGAAGCGAACATCATGAACAGACGCACGGTGTCCGCGCCGTATTTTTCCACCATCTCCTGCGGGTCGATGCCGTTGTTTTTCGACTTCGACATTTTGCTCATGCCAGCATAGACCAGTTCACGGTCTTGCGGATCGGTGGCCTTGATGATGCGGCCCTTGTCGTCGCGCTCGACGGTGGCGTCAACCGGGGACACCCAGACACGCTCGCCGCTGTTGCCGGTGTAGTAGAAGGCGTCGGCCAACACCATGCCCTGACACAGCAGGCGCTTGGCCGGCTCGTCGGAGTCCACCAGGCCCGCATCGCGCATCAGCTTGTGGAAGAAGCGGAAGTACATCAGGTGCATGATGGCGTGTTCGATGCCGCCGATATATTGATCGACCGGCAGCCAGTAGTTGGCGGCGGCCGGATCCAGCATGCCTTGGTCATACTGCGGGCAGGTGTAGCGCGCGTAGTACCAGGAAGACTCCATAAAGGTGTCGAAAGTATCGGTTTCACGCAGCGCCGGCTGGCCGTCGACGGTGGTCTTCGCCCACTCAGGATCGGCCTTGATCGGGCTGGTGATGCCGTCCATGACCACGTCTTCCGGCAGGATCACCGGCAACTGGTCTTCCGGCGTCGGCATCACGGTGCCGTCTTCCAGCGTCACCATCGGGATTGGCGCGCCCCAGTAACGCTGACGGGAGACGCCCCAGTCGCGCAGACGATAGTTGACCTTGCGTTGGCCTACGCCCTTGGCGACCAGTTTGTCGGCGATGGCGTTGAAGCCCGCTTCATTGTCCAGGCCGTCGAACTCGCCGGAGTTGAACAGTGCGCCTTTGTCGGTCATCGCTTCGGCGCTCACGTCAGGCTGGCTGCCGTCGAGGTTCAGGATCACCGGTTTGATCGGCAAATCGTATTTGGTGGCGAATTCCCAGTCGCGCTGGTCGTGCGCCGGTACCGCCATCACGGCGCCGGTGCCGTATTCCATCAGCACGAAGTTGGCGACCCACACCGGCAGCTTCTCGCCGCTCAGCGGGTGGACAACGAACAGGCCGGTCGGCATGCCTTTCTTCTCCATCGTCGCCATTTCGGCTTCGGCAACTTTGGTGTTGCGGCATTCGTCGATGAAGTCGGTCAGCGCCGGGTTGTTGCGCGCGCCCTGTTGCGCCAGCGGGTGGCCCGCGGCGACCGCCACGTAGGTGGCGCCCATGAAGGTGTCGGGACGGGTGGTGTAAACCGTCAGCTTCTCTTCGCTGTCCGCCACGTCGAAGGTGATTTCCACGCCTTCGGAGCGGCCAATCCAGTTGCGCTGCATGGTTTTCACCTGCTCCGGCCAGCTTTCAAGCGTGTCCAGATCGTTCAGCAGCTGATCGGCGTAGGCGGTGATTTTGATGAACCACTGCGGGATCTCTTTACGCTCGACCTTGGTGTCGCAGCGCCAGCAGCAGCCGTCGATAACCTGTTCGTTGGCCAGCACGGTCAGATCGTGCGGGCACCAGTTCACCGCCGAGGTCTTCTTGTAGACCAGGCCTTTTTCATACAGCTTGGTGAAGAACCACTGTTCCCAGCGGTAGTATTCCGGCTGGCAGGTGGCGATTTCGCGATCCCAATCGTAGCCGAAGCCCAGCAATTTCAGCTGGTTCTTCATATATTCGATGTTGTCGTAGGTCCACGGGGCCGGTGCGGTGTTGTTTTTCACCGCCGCGCCTTCCGCCGGCAGGCCGAACGCATCCCAGCCGATCGGCTGCAGCACGTTTTTGCCCAGCATGCGCTGATAGCGCGAGATCACGTCGCCGATAGTGTAGTTACGAACGTGGCCCATGTGCAGTCGGCCGGACGGGTAAGGCAGCATGGATAGGCAGTAATACTTTTCCTTGCTGTCGTCTTCGGTAACTTTGAAAGTCTGCTTCTCTTGCCAGTGAAGCTGTACGTTCGATTCTATGTCTTCTGGACGGTATTGCTCTTGCATGGCGGCCGGTGGTCCTGTAGGTGTAAACCGTTGCCCCGGTCAGAGGCAACGCAATGAACATTTAGTATTCGTAGATCCGCATAGCATAGCTGATAAGACCTCCCGGCAACAACTCCAAGCGCCTGACTCGGCGCATTTAAAAAAAGCGTCGTCATGACGCGGCTCACAACCTGCAGATCCCGCGTCTTGCCAAGTGACATCAGTCATTTACGGCTAAAATAAGAACAAGTAGCTTAGGGGTATCCCTACAGCCAAGTCCGGCGCAGCGTTTATCGAGGAGAGTCTATGAACAAGGTTGCTCAGTATTACCGCGAATTGGTGGCATCGCTGACCGAACGCCTGAAAAACGGTGAACGCGATATCGACGAACTGGTGGCCAGCGCGGAGCGGCGGTTGAACGAGGCCGAGGATCTGACCCGCGATGAGGTGCGGCAGGTGACGCAGGCGGTGCGGCGCGATCTGGAAGAGTTCGCCCGCAGCTATCAGGAGAGCCGGGACGAGTTTACCGACAGCGTGTTTATGCGGGTGATCAAAGAGAGCCTGTGGCAGGAACTGGCGGATATCACCGACAAAACCCAGTTGGAGTGGCGCGAGGTGTTCAAGGATGTCAGCCACCACGGCGTTTACCACAGCGGTGAAGTGGTGGGGCTGGGCAATCTGGTGTGCGAGCAGTGTCACTACCACCTGGCGTTCTACACGCCGGAGGTGCTGCCGCTGTGCCCGAAATGCGGCCACGACCAGTTCCAGCGGCGGCCGTTTGAACCTTGATGGCGTTCCCCGGCAGGGCGGGGAACGCTAAGGCCGGCGTTTAGCGGAACAGTTTCTTCAGCAGGTTGCTGAGGAAACCGCCGCTGACGGTAGCCGGGGCGGCTTGCGCCTGCGCCGGTGCGCTGGCCGGTACGGCGACGCCAGCCGGGATTTTCTGCGCGACCGCGATGCGGCTGTCCTGGGCGGCTTTCTCCGCCGCTTCCGGGCCGTAGGCGAAGCCTTCCGCCAGCACGAATTCAACGTCGGTGATGCCGATAAAGCCCAGGAACAGCTTCACGTACGGCGTGATCAGATCCGTCGGCGTGTCGGCGTGGATGCCGCCGCGGCTGGAGATGACGATCGCTTTCTTGCCTGTCACCAGCCCTTCGGCGCCGGCGGAGGTATAGCGGAACGTCTGACCGGCGCGGGCGATCAGATCGAAGTAGATCTTCAGCTGCGTCGGGATGTTGAAGTTGTACATTGGGGCGCTGATAATCAGCGTGTCGTGCGACTTCAGCTCGGCAATCAGCTCATCGGACAGCGCCAGGGTGCTTTGCTGGTGCGGCGTCAGCGGTTTATCGCCGGCGGTAAAACCGGCCATCACTTCACCATCCAGCTCAGGCAGCGTCGGGTTGGCCAAATCGCGCACGGTGAACCTGTCTTCAGGATGAGTTTCACGCCATTGTTCAACAAAAAAATCGACTAATTTTCCAGACTGGGAATATTCACCCAGAATGCTTGATTTCAGGACCAGTACGCGGCTCATTGGCTTATCTCCAGGCGAAGTCTAATCGGTGACGATGTCAGTCGGTGTAAACGCATGGTAGAGGCAAGCCAGGAACAGTGATAGCGCAAAAATTCGCTGAGTTAAATCAAAAAACTTGAATGAGGGGCGCGAGTGCGCCCCGATGGGATCAATAACGCGCTACGCGCTCGGCCAGCAGATCGATAAAGCCTTCGCGGTTGATGCCGGTCAGCACTTCCACGTTGGCCGCTTTGCCGGTTTGCTGGAAATAGTCCACCACCGTCATGCCGACGGTGTATTGCCCTTTGGTTTCCACCCCGACCCAGCGTTCTACGCCGGTGAACAGCTGCGGTGCCAGCAGCCAGGCGATGGTGCAGGGATCGTGCATCGCCGCGCCGGGCAGGCCGCGCGGGTGGCTGAGATACAGCGGCAGGTAAAAATCGAGCATCTCCGCGACCGCCTGCGCGACCGGATTGGCTATCTGGCGAATGCGCTCGATATCCTGCGGCAACACCAGCGCCTGATGGGTGACGTTCAGCCCGGCCATGGTCAGCGGCACGCCGGATTTCAGCACCATTTCGGCGGCTTCGGGATCGACGAAGATGTTGAACTCCGCGACCGGCGTGGTATTGCCGGCGTTCATGCCGCCGCCCATGAATACGATGCGTTCGATGCGGCTTTTCAGCTCGGCATGCTGGGCCAACAGCAGGGCGATGTTGGTCATCGGGCCGGTCACCACCAGGGTTATCGGCTGCGGGCTGGCGCGCAGCAGGTCGGCGATCAGCTCGACGGCGCCGCGGGGATCGGGGTTGAGGGTCGGCGTCGGCAGGTGGGTGTTGCCCATGCCGGTTTTGCCGTGGACATAGTCGGCGATCACCAGCTCGCGCATCAGCGGGCCGCCGGCGCCGGCGGCGACCGGTATGTCCTCGCGCCCCATCAGGGTCAACAGGCCCAGCGCGTTATGCAGGGTTTTCTCCGGCGTCTGGTTGCCGGCGGAGGTGGTGATGGCTTTGACGTCCAGCTCCGGCGAACGCAGCGCCATGGCCAGCGCGATGGCGTCGTCGAGGCCGGGATCGCAATCGATGATAATAGGGCGGGGCATGTTCTTTCTCCTCTGTTTGTTATCCAGCGAGCATCGGATCAAAACCGGGGAGAAACAAGCGCTTTTAGTGCCGGGCGTTAGCGCGACGGGATAAGGCGTTCAGACACCGCAGAGTTCATGAGCGCTGCGTTTCCATTCTTCCACCTCGGTTGGGTGCAAGAAGGAGTAATAGACGGTAGTGCCGTCGGGCAAGATATTTTGCAGTGCCTGCATGCAGTTGGCCTCGCAGGGGCGCAGCTCGATATACACGTTGGTGATCGGCACCTGCTCCTGATCGGCGTCAAAGCGTTCGATACGCCTTATCGCCGCAACCAGCGCGGCCATTTCGGCATGTAGCTTGACCCAGTTATGGGTGTAGATATCCGGCGGCATCTCCATTTTCATCTGGCTATTGCCAAAGGCGTAGCGAGTGCTGCCGCGCAGCTGGTATTCGATGGTGGCGCAACAGGACTCAGGCCCGTAACCCGGTTTTTCAATCAGTTTCTTCTTGTCTTCCAACGTGCGTCGAACAATCGGATAACCGGATTTGATGTTGTACTCCGCTTGTACCAGTTGAATCATGCCAGCCTCTCTGGTGGGTGAGTTAATCATCAAAGGTAGGACAGCCTGCAGGATCGCGCGTTGTTTACGGTCATCGCGACGGGGGGTTTAAGATAAATCCTAACTTTGTTGAGGCGGCAATGAGAGGCATTCAGGCGCATGGGCGCCGAAAAACAAGCGCCCCTTGGGGCGCTTGGGTTTAGGGGACTGCGCGATCAGTGCAGGATCTTGGCCAGGAAGTCCTTGGCGCGATCGGATTCAGGGTTGTTGAAGAAATCGTCTTTGTTGCGGTCTTCGACGATTTTGCCTTCGTCCATAAAGATCACGCGATTCGCCACTTTGCGGGCGAAGCCCATTTCATGGGTCACCACCATCATGGTCATGCCTTCGTTCGCCAGTTCGACCATCACGTCCAGCACTTCGTTGATCATTTCCGGATCGAGCGCCGAGGTCGGCTCATCGAACAGCATGGCGATCGGATCCATGCACAGCGCGCGGGCGATGGCGACGCGCTGCTGCTGGCCGCCGGACAACTGACCGGGGAATTTGTTGGCATGGGCGGTGAGGCCGACGCGCTCCAGCAGCTTCAGGCCCTTCTCGCGCGAGGCGGTCTTATCGCGCTTGAGCACTTTCACCTGCGCCAGCGTCAGGTTGTCGATGATGGACAGGTGCGGGAACAGTTCAAAGTGTTGGAACACCATGCCGACCTTGGCGCGCAGCTGCGCCAGGTTGGTTTTCTTGTCGTTGACCGGCGTGCCGTTCACCAGGATGCTTCCCTGCTGGATCGGCTCCAGGCCGTTGACGGTTTTGATCAGGGTGGACTTGCCGGAACCTGAAGGACCGCAGACGACGACCACTTCGCCTTTTTTCACTTCGGTGGTGCAATCGGTCAACACTTGAAAGTGACCGTACCACTTGGAAACATTTTTCAGGGATATCATCAAACAGTCCTTTTCTTCAAATAGCTTACCAGCGCCGAGGCGGCGAGGCTGATAACAAAATAGACAAAGCCGGCGAACAGGATCATTTCAACCTGGGTGCCGTCGCGTTCGCCGATGGTCGACGCGGTGCGGAAGAAGTCGGCCAGGCTCAGTACGTAAACCAGCGAGGTATCCTGGAACAGCACGATGCCCTGGGTCAGCAGCAGCGGCACCATGGCGCGGAACGCCTGCGGCAGGATCACCAGCCGCATGGATTGCCAGTGGGTCATGCCCAGCGCCAGCGCGGCGGAAGATTGGCCGCGCGAGATGCTGATAATGCCGGCGCGGATGATTTCCGAATAATAAGCCGCTTCAAACAGGGAAAAGGCTACCATAGCCGAGATCAGGCGAATATCGGTTTTCGGCGACAGCCCTAGAACCTGTTGTAATAAGCTTGGAACCACCAGATAGAACCACAGCAGCACCATCACCAGCGGTACCGAACGGAACAGGTTGACGTACAGGGTGGCGAACCAGCTGATCGGTTTGAACGGCGACAGGCGCATCACCGCCAGCACGGTGCCCCACAGGATGCCGACCACGACGGCGGTCACGGTGATCTTCAGCGTGATCACCATGCCCTGCAGCAAATAAGGGAAGCTTGGGACGATCGACGCCCAGTCAAATTCGTACATTATTTACTCCCCAGGTTGCCAGGCAACTGCACTTTCTTTTCGACCAGACGCATAAACAGCATGATAACGGCGTTGATGCCGATATAAGCCAGCGTGATGGCGGTAAAGGATTCATAGGCGTGTGCGGAGTAATCCAACAGCTTGCCGGCCTGCGCGGCCATGTCCACCAGCCCGATGGTGGAGGCGATGGCGGAGTTTTTGACCAGGTTGAGCATCTCCGAGGTCATCGGCGGCACGATCACCCGGTAGGCGTTCGGCAACAGCACGTAGCGGTAGGTTTGCGGCAGCGTCAGGCCCATCGCCAGCCCGGCGGCTTTCTGGCCGCGCGGCAGGGATTGAATGGCGGCGCGCACCTGCTCGCAAACGCGTGCGGCGGTAAACAGCCCCAGACAAAGCATGGAAGAGACGAAGAACTGCACGTTGGGATCCAGCTCGGTCTTGAACCAGGTGCCGATATTGACCGGCAGCAGCTCGGGGATCACCAGATACCAGGTAAAGAATTGCACGATCAGCGGCACGTTGCGGAACAGCTCGACGTAACAGGTGCCGAGAGTGGAAAGAAAGCGGTTGGGCACGGTACGCAAGATACCGAACAGCGAACCGACGAAGAAAGCGATAATCCATGCACAGACGGAGAGGGCCACCGTGACCTGAAAGCCGGACCAGATCCAGCCGAGGTAAGTGGTGTTCCCAAACGGGGCCTGCTGCAGGAAGATACCCCAGTTCCAATCTATTGACATAACAAACTCCGATAAACGGGCGCAGGGCGCCGAAGATTGATGACTTGATGAGCGCCGATCGCCGCGCGGCCAGTCTGGCTGGCTTGTTGTGTACGGATGTCGGTGGCGCGCCTTGGGGAAAATGAGGGAGGGGAACGGCCCCCCTCATTCCTGTCTGTCCCAGTCATCAACTGGGCCGGTTTGGCCTGGCGGCCGCCCCGGCTTTTGTTCTATTTAGTTCAACGCTTTGTCGTTAGGCTCTTTGAACAGTTGCTTCATGTCGTCCGACAGTTCGAAGTTCATGTTGAGCTGTTTTGGTGGGATAGGCTGTTTGAACCATTTGTCAAACCACTTGGCCGCTTCACCGGAAGTTTGCGCTTGGGCGATGGTGTCATCGACCAGTTTTTTGAACTCAGGGTCGTCTTTACGCAGCATGCAGCCGTAGGCCTCTTTCGACTGCGGCGTGCCGATGATTTCCCACTGATCCGGTTTCTTGGCCTTGGCGCGCTCGCCCGCCAGCAGGGCGTCATCCATCATGAAGGCCACCGCGCGGCCGCTTTCCAGAGTGCGGAAGGAATCGCCGTGATCTTTGGCGCTGATGATGCGCATGTTCATCTTGCCGCTGTCGTTCAGCTTGTTCAGCAGCACTTCGGAGGTGGTGCCGGAGGTGACCACCACCGGTTTGCCTGCCAGGTCTTTAAAGTCTTTGATGTCGGAGCCTTTTTTCACCAGCAAGCGGGTGCCGACCACGAAAATGGTGTCGGAGAAGGCGGCCTGTTTCTGGCGCTCGAGGTTATTGGTGGTGGAGCCGCACTCGAAATCATAGGTGCCGTTTTGCAGCAGCGGGATGCGGTTCTGCGAGGTAATCGGCAGCATTTTCACCTGCAGATTCGGTGCATTCAGCTTTTTCTTAACGGCTTCAACGATTTGGTTGGAGTAGTCCTGAGAGTAGCCCACAACTTTTTGTTGGTTGTCGTAGTAGGAGAACGGCACTGACGATTCGCGGTGGCCGACAACGATCACGCCATTGTCTTTGATTTTCTTCAGCGTACCGGTCAGGTCTTCCGCATGCGCCACGCTACCTGCCATACCGAGCAGCAGTAACGATAACGCCAATTTACGCATTTGCATGGTCCAACTCCTTTGCTGTTGTGGTGGCTCTGACTAAAGAGCGTCAGGTTAAACCGACTATTTATTGCTCAAGTTATAAAGATAGTCTTAGAACGGATAGCCGTTAAAAAATAACCGATTGTGAATATCTTGAAACTAAAATGTTTCATTTTTTGAGACGCCGCGCGCACCAAATCAATGCAACAAAACGCTGACGCACTCGTGCGGTGCGCTCGACGCACCCAAAATGTGCACAGGTGCGACAAAACGTCAGCAAAAGTAAACCGGCGCGCGAGGTCGCCATAGATAAAAGCAAGGAGTGTGCCAGCCGCGTTGATTTAACGGCGTTTTCTGACTGAGGGTGGGGTATTGACGGGAAAGTGGGGCGCGGCGGGCGCGCCCCGACGGAGAGGATTATTTGCGGCGCAGGCCCAACATCAGCGCCCAGCCGCCCAGCAGCAGGGTAATCACCCACAGCGGCGTGGCGCCGAAGCGCGCATAAGGCGTGACGCCGGTGGTCGGCGTGACCTTCACTTCGAGCACCTGACGGGTGAACTGCGGGATCTCGGCGATCACCTCGCCGTTCGCGTCCACCGCGGCGGTGACGCCGTTATTGGTGCTGCGCAGCAGCGGCCGGCCGAGCTCCAGCGCCCGCATGCGCGCCATCTGGAAGTGTTGCCACGGGCCGATGGAGTGGCCGAACCAGGCATCGTTGGAGATGGTCAGCAGGAAGTTGGTGTCCGGGCGGAAGTTATCGCGCACCTGCTGGCCCAGCACGATTTCGTAGCAGATGGCCGCCGTCAGGTTGTACCCGCGCACGCTGAGCTGCGGCTGCACATAGTCGCCGCGGCTGAAGGATGACATCGGCAGATCGAAGAACGGCGCCAGCGGCCGCAGCAGCGTCTCCAGCGGCACGAATTCGCCGAACGGCACCAGGTGGTGCTTGTTGTAGCGATTCTTGTCCGGGTAGCTGTACGGCGTCGGCTCGCCGAGCACGATGGCGCTGTTGTAGATCTGCTGGCCCTGTGGCGTGGCGCGCACGTCGACGATGCCGGTGATCAGGCTGCTGTTCTTCGCCCGCATCAGGTCGTCCATCATGGTCAGGAAGCCGTTCTGGTTGGCTTCATAATCCGGGATGGCGGACTCCGGCCAGATGACGATCGGCGCCTTGCCCACGTACGGACGGGTTTCGTCCAGATAGGTTTGCAGCGTGCTGACCAGCGCTTTCGGATCCCATTTCATCGACTGGGCGATGTTGCCTTGCACCATGGCGACGTTCACCGCTTTCTCCGGCTGCGGGGTAAACCACTGCAGCTGGCGCAGCGGCCACGGTAACAGCAGCAGCGCGGCGGCGATGACCGCAGCCGACAGGCGGCGCTGATTGACGGCATACACCAGCAGACCGGCGATGGCCATCAGCACAAAGGTGATGGCGTCGACGCCCAGCAGCGGCGCGATGCCCTTCAGCGGGCCGTTGATCTGGCTGTAGCCGAACTGCAGCCAGGGGAAGCCGGTCAGCACCCAGCCGCGCAGGAATTCGGTCACCTGCCACAGCGCCGGCGCGGCGATGGCCAGCCGCCACCAGCGAGTGGCCGGGCACAGGCGCGTCAACAGCCCGGCGAACAGCCCGGTATACAGCGACAGGTAAGCGGCGAGCAGCACCACCAGGAAGACATTGACGGCGAAAGGCATGCCGCCGAAATCGGCGATGCTGACATACACCCAGTTGATGCCGCTGCCGAACAGCCCGAAGCCCCAGACAAAGCCGAGCAGGGCAGACTGTTTGGCGGTGCGATTGAGGGTAACGGCCAGCAGGCCGAATAGGGAGACGATGGCCGCGGGCCAGAAGTCGTAGGGCGAGAACGCCAGCGTCCCGCCGGCACCTGACAACAGCGCCAGCAGGGCGCGAACCCGCTGGCGTTCAAGTAATGAGGCTTTAGCCATGTTGGATTTAATCTTCCAGTTTCGGTGGTGGAGAATCGTCCGGAATTTTTACATGAACCTGGATAATACGTCGACTGTCGGCCATGGCAACTTTAAATAGGTAACCTTCGATTTCAATGGTTTCCCCGCGCGCCGGCAGGTGGCCGAAGGCCTGCATCACCAGACCGCCAATGGTATCGACCTCGTCGTCGCTGAAATGGGTGCCGAAGGCTTCGTTGAAGTCTTCGATCGGGGCCAGCGCGCGCACGGTGTACATGTGGCGGCTGAGCTGGCGGATATCCAGATCGTCTTCGTCGTCGTATTCGTCTTCGATCTCGCCGACGATCAGTTCCAGAATGTCTTCGATGGTGACCAGGCCGGACACGCCGCCGAATTCGTCAATGACAATCGCCATGTGATAGCGCTGGGAGCGGAACTCTTTCAGCATCCGGTCGACGCGCTTGCTTTCCGGCACCACCACCGCGGTGCGCAGCACCTTGTCGATGCTGAACGGCTCGGAGTCTGCGCGCATGAACGGCAGCAGATCCTTGGCCATCAGGATACCTTCGATATGATCTTTGTCTTCGCTGATCACCGGGAAGCGCGAGTGGGCGGAGTCGATAATCACGTCCAGGCACTCTTCCAGCGTCTGGTTGCGCTTGAGCGTCACCATCTGGGAGCGGGGGATCATGATGTCGCGCACGCGCTGCTCGGCGATATCCATCACGCCTTCCAGCATGTCGCGAGTATCGGGATCGATCAGGTCGTTTTGTTCGGAATCACGGATCAGCTCGACCAGATCGCCACGGTTTTTGGGCTCGCCGTGGAACAGCTGGTTAAGGATAAGAGTAAAGAACCCCTTCTTGGGACTGGGGCTGTCATTGCTTTGTGAATGGTCGTCGCTCATGGCGTTTTCGTTACTGTCACTCATGTCAGAGTTAAGGGGCGTCAGCGACAGCCCCGCAGGGGGGCTGTAGGGTAAACGGCTGACGTCAGACGGGGTCTTTTTCCGCCAGGTACGGATCAGGATAGCCCAGTCCGTGCATGATTTCGGTTTCCAAAGACTCCATTTCTTCGGCTTCATCGTCTTCGATGTGGTCATACCCTAGCAGATGAAGACTGCCGTGGACAACCATATGCGCCCAGTGGGCCTCCAGCGCCTTGCCTTGCTCAATCGCTTCCTGTTCAACCACCTGGCGGCAGATGATCAGATCGCCGAGCAGCGGCAGCTCGATGCCCGGCGGGGCCTCGAACGGGAAAGAGAGCACGTTGGTCGGCTTGTCTTTACCGCGGTAGGTCAGGTTCAGCTCGTGGCTTTCCGCTTCGTCCACCAGACGCACGGTCACCTCGGCCTCTTCCTGAAATTGCGGCAGCACGCCTTCCAGCCAGCGCTGGAAGGTGGCCTCATCCGGCAGGCCGTCGCCGCTTTCACAGGCAATCTGCAGATCCAAAATCACCTGGCTCATGGTGTCTCCTGCTCGGAGGCGGCGAGCGCCTCGCGCTTACGTTGTTCGGCAATCGCGTCTTTGCGTTTCTGTTCGGCCGCTTCCCAGGCCTCATAGGCGATGACCACGCGGGCCACCACCGGGTGGCGCACCACGTCTTCGCTGTGGAAGAAGTTGAAGCTCAGTTCTTCCACGTCCGACAGCACTTCCACCGCGTGGCGCAGGCCGGATTTCTGGTTGCGCGGCAGGTCGATCTGGGTGACGTCGCCGGTGATGACCGCCTTCGAGTTGAAGCCGATGCGCGTCAGGAACATCTTCATCTGTTCGATGGTGGTGTTCTGGCTCTCATCCAGAATGATAAAGGCGTCGTTCAGCGTGCGGCCGCGCATATAGGCCAGCGGCGCGACTTCGATCACGTTGCGCTCGATGAGCTTCTCCACGCGCTCGAAGCCCAGCATTTCGAACAGGGCGTCGTACAGCGGGCGCAGATAGGGATCGACCTTCTGGCTCAGATCGCCCGGCAGGAAGCCCAGCTTTTCGCCGGCTTCGACCGCGGGGCGGGTCAACAGAATGCGGCGAATTTCCTGGCGCTCCAGCGCATCTACCGCGGCGGCGACCGCCAGGTAGGTCTTGCCGGTGCCCGCCGGGCCGATGCCGAAGGTGATGTCGTGATCGAGAATGTTGGCGATGTACTGCGCCTGGTTGGGCGTGCGCGGTTTCACCATGCCGCGCTTGGTTTTGATGGTGACCGCCTTGCCGTAATCCGGCACGCTGTCGGCTACCTGTTCCAGCACCCGGCTCTCTTTGATGGCCAGGTGGATTTGCTCCGGATCGATATCCGGGATCACGCCGCGAATCGGCGCGGTATCCACGTACAGATGGCGCAGGATATCGGCGGCGGCAGCCACGCACAGGTTTTTGCCGACCAGCTTGAAACGGTTGTCGCGGCGATTGATTTCGATGCCCAATCGGCGCTCGAGTTGTTTGATGTTGTCATCAAACGGGCCGCACAGGCTGAGCAAACGCTTGTTGTCTGCGGGCTCTAACAAAATTTCTTGTGTTGCGACGTTCAAACTATTCCTCTAGGTCACATCGGGCCTGGTTGATGTCACATAGCGCGTCCGGGACGCGCGCGTTCAGGGCGAGCCTGAATACTCTCTTTCTTGAATTATTCATGGTGCGCCGCAACGGCGCAAGTTTACCGCTGATCTATCTGTGCGCCGTCGGCGAAATTCAAGGGAAGATAAGGAAAAAACGCGGCGGGGCGCAAAGCCCGCCGCGTCATCACAGAACAAGGCCGCTGGGAATCAGTTCTTTTTCACGAACTCGGATTTCAGCTTCATCGGGCCGAAGCCATCGATTTTGCAGTCGATGTTGTGATCGCCTTCGACCAGGCGAATGTTTTTCACCTTGGTGCCGATCTTGAGCATCGAGGAGCTGCCTTTGACCTTCAGGTCTTTGATCACGGTGACCGCGTCGCCGTCCGCCAGCAGGTTGCCGTTGGCGTCTTTGACGATCAGCGCGTCCTGATCTTCCGCCGGGGCGCTGTCGCTCCACTCGTGGGCACATTCAGGGCAGATGAACAGGGCATTGTCCTGGTAGGTGTATTCGGAGTTGCACTTCGGGCAGTGTGGGAGTTGCATGTTATGTCGCCTCTTCAACAATAAAAAAATAAAAAAGCAAATCACCGGGCGCGGACGCCCGGCGGAGAAACGGTAAGGAGTAGCGCGAATGGGCGGCGATAAGGCGGCCGCCGCGGCGTCAGGGCTGGTAAATGCCGACGCCCAGCGCGTTTTCTTTGCGGGTACGGGCGATCACCGACTGCGGGGATTCATGTACGCGCAGATCCATCTGCTGTTCGGTGCGCACCACTGCGCCACGCAGGGTGTTGGTCAGCACCTCGGTAATTTCCACGTCGACGAACTGGCCGATCATGTCGGGCGTGCCCTCGAAGTTTACCACACGGTTGCACTCCGTGCGCCCGGCCAGCTCCATCACGCTTTTGCGCGAGGTGCCTTCCACCAGGATGCGCTGGACGGTGCCGAGCATGCGGCGGCTGAACTGCAGCGCCTGCTGGTTGATGCGATCCTGCAGAATATACAGCCGCTGTTTTTTCTCTGCTTCGCTGACGTCGTCGACCATGTCCGCCGCCGGGGTGCCCGGGCGCGACGAATAGATGAAGCTGAAGCTGACGTCGAAATTGACGTCGGCGATCAGGTTCATGGTCTGTTCGAAATCGGCCTGGCTTTCGCCCGGGAAACCGACGATGAAATCGGAGCTGAGCTGGATGTTCGGGCGCGCCTTGCGCAGCTTGCGGATAATCGCCTTATACTCCAGCGCGGTGTGCGCGCGTTTCATCATGGTCAGGATGCGATCCGAACCGCTCTGCACCGGCAGATGCAGGAAGCTGACCAGCTCCGGCGTGTCTTCATACACCGCGATGATGTCATCGGTGAACTCGATAGGGTGGCTGGTGGTGAAGCGAATGCGATCGATGCCGTCGATGGCCGCCACCAGGCGCAGCAGTTCGGCGAACGAACAGATCTCGCCGTCATGCGTGGCGCCGCGGTAAGCGTTAACGTTTTGGCCGAGCAGGTTGACCTCGCGCACGCCCTGCGCCGCCAGTTGGGCGATTTCGAACAGCACGTCGTCGCTCGGGCGGCTCACTTCTTCGCCGCGGGTGTAAGGCACCACGCAGAAGGTGCAGTATTTGTTGCAGCCTTCCATGATCGACACGAATGCGGTCGGGCCTTCGGCGCGCGGTTCCGGCAGACGGTCGAACTTTTCGATCTCCGGGAAGCTGATGTCGACCACCGGGCTGCGGGTGCCCTGAACGTGATTGATCATTTCCGGCAGGCGGTGCAGGGTCTGCGGGCCGAATACCACGTCGACGCAGGGCGCGCGGCTGCGGATCAGTTCACCTTCTTGCGAGGCCACGCAACCGCCGACGCCGATGATCACCGACGGGTTCTTTTCTTTCAGCAAGCGCCAGCGCCCCAGCATGGCGAAAACTTTCTCCTGCGCCTTTTCACGGATCGAGCAGGTGTTCAGCAGCAGCACGTCCGCCTCTTCGGCGTTTTCGGTCCACTCGAAGCCGTGCGTGCTGTTCAACAGGTCGGCCATTTTCGATGAATCGTACTCATTCATCTGGCAGCCCCAGGTTTTGATATGTAGTTTTTTCGTCATTGACTTGCCATTACTCAGTGCGGAGCGAAAGTTGCGTTACGTGACATGCAGGGCGCGTATTGTAATCATTTGCCGCCGTTGTGACCAGCGCGGGGGAAAATGGCACGCAACCTGAAGCCGGAGCGAAAATCCGGTACACTGCGCAAAACGCCATACCGGGTGGGATGGCGAGCATTCACACAGAAAACATAGCCAATATGAAGACATCTCAAAATCGGTATGACGCGGTGGTGGTCGGCGGCGGCATGGTCGGCGCGGCGGCGGCTCTGGGGCTGGCGCAGGCGGGCTGGTCGGTGGCGTTGCTGGAACATCAGGCGCCGCAGGCGTTCGAGGCGCAAAGCCCGCCGGATCTGCGCATTTCCGCTATCGGCTGTACCTCGGTGGGGCTACTGAAACAGCTCGGCGCCTGGCAGGCCGTGACGGCGATGCGCACGGCGCCGTATCGCCGGCTGGAGACCTGGGAGTGGGCGTCGTCGCGCGTGGCGTTCGACGCGGTGTCCCTGGGGCTGCCGGAACTGGGCTTTATGGTGGAAAACCGCATTCTGCAGCTGGCGCTGTGGCAGCAGTTCGCGCAGTGCGCCAATTTGACGCTGCTGTGCCCCGCCAGGCTGCAATCGCTGCAGCGGGCGGACAATGCCTGGCAGCTGACGCTGGACGGCGGTGAGACGCTGCAGACGCGCATGGTTGTCGGCGCCGACGGCGCCAACTCGCAGGTGCGCAAGCTGGCGGCGATCGGCACCAACGGCTGGCAGTATCGTCAGGCGTGCATGTTGATCACCGTCGATACCGGCGCGCCGCAGCAGGATGTGACCTGGCAGCGCTTCTTCCCATCCGGGCCGCGTGCCTTCCTGCCGCTGTACGACAGCTGGGCGTCGCTGGTGTGGTATGACAGCCCGCAACGCATTCGCCAACTGCAGGCGATGCCGCCGGCGCAGTTGGAGCGCGAGATCGCCGCCGCTTTCCCGGCGCGACTGGGCCCGGTCAAGGTGCACGCCGCCGGTTCGTTCCCGCTGACGCGGCGTCATGCGCAGCGCTACGTGCTGCCGGGGCTGGCGCTGTTGGGTGATGCTGCGCATACCATCAACCCGCTGGCCGGGCAGGGCGTCAATCTGGGGTATCGCGACGTGGATGCCTTGCTGAACGTATTAAGTGATGCGCGGGAGCAGGGAGAGGACTGGAGCAGCGAGGCGGTACTGCTGCGCTATCAGCGCCGCCGCCGTACCGACAATCTGCTGATGCAGAGCGGCATGGATCTGTTCTATACCGCTTTCAGCAATAACCTGGCGCCGCTGAACGTGGCGCGCAATCTGGCGCTGATGGCTGCGCAGCGGGCGGGCAAGCTGAAAGAGCATGCGTTGAAGTACGCGTTGGGATTGTAACCGACAGGGCTCGGCTGCGGCTGGGCTCGTTAGGATTGGCCGAGCGCCGAAAAGCAAAAAGCCCGCCGAAGCGGGCTTTTCTAAATATGGCTGGGGTGCCAGGATTCGAACCTGGGTATGCTGGTATCAGAAACCAGAGCCTTACCGCTTGGCGACACCCCAATTATGGTGGCTACGACGGGATTTGAACCTGTGACCCCATCATTATGAGTGATGTGCTCTAACCAGCTGAGCTACGTAGCCGATGGTACTTTTTACTTCTTTGATTTGCAAGCAGTTTGTTATGGCTGGGGTACCTGGATTCGAACCAGGGAATGCCGGTATCAAAAACCGGTGCCTTACCGCTTGGCGATACCCCACCTGCAAACAAATCTTATGTTGAAACCCCATTCCCGAAAGAATATGGCTGGGGTACCTGGATTCGAACCAGGGAATGCCGGTATCAAAAACCGGTGCCTTACCGCTTGGCGATACCCCATCAACATACTGCGCCGACGATGAAGAGAAATGGTGCGGGAGGCGAGACTTGAACTCGCACACCTTGCGGCGCCAGAACCTAAATCTGGTGCGTCTACCAATTTCGCCACTCCCGCAAATGCAAAAAAGAGATGGTGGCTACGACGGGATTCGAACCTGTGACCCCATCATTATGAGTGATGTGCTCTAACCAGCTGAGCTACGTAGCCCTCTTTTTTTGCTTTGCCTTCATCGGCGTTGCGGGGCGCATTATGCGTATATGACCGATTTGCGTCAACAAGTTTTTTCCCGAAAAAGTGCCCGGAAGCGCCGTTTGTCTGGGTTGTGAACATTATGGCGATAAAATCGGCAATTCAGGCAGTTGGCGGGGGAAAAAGGCAACAAAAAGGCGGGCCAAAAGGCCCGCCCTGAGGGAAAGCGCCGCGCGATTATTTATAGGCGGCCTGGTGTACGCCGACGGCGCGGCCGGAAGGATCGTCCATCTTCTTGAACGATTCGTCCCATTCGATGGCCTTGGCGGACGAGCAGGCGACGGACGGGCCGCCCGGCACGCATTCGGCGGCGCTCGGCAGCGGGAACAGCTCCTCGAAGATTTCGCGGTACAGGTAGCCTTCTTTCGAAGTCGGCGTGTTGTACGGGAAGCGGAAACGCGCGGTTTCGAGCTGTTGATCGCTGATTTGCTGCGCAGCGACCTCTTTTAGCGTGTCGATCCAGCTGTAGCCGACGCCGTCGGAGAACTGCTCTTTCTGGCGCCAGGCCACGCTGGCCGGCAAATAGGACTCGAAACATTCGCGGACGATGTGTTTTTCCATTTTGCCGTTGCCGCACATTTTATCTTTCGGGTTGATGCGCATCGCCACGTCGAGGAATTTCTTGTCCAGGAACGGCACGCGGGCTTCGACGCCCCAGGCGGACATCGCCTTGTTGGCGCGCGCGCAATCGAACATATGCAGCGCCAGCAGCTTGCGCACGGTCTCTTCGTGGAATTCGCGGGCGTCCGGCGCCTTATGGAAGTAGAGGTAGCCGCCGAACACTTCGTCCGCGCCTTCGCCGGAGAGCACCATCTTGATGCCCATCGCCTTGATTTTACGCGACATCAGGTACATCGGCGTCGAGGCGCGGATGGTGGTGACGTCGTAGGTTTCGATGTGGTAAATCACGTCGCGGATGGCGTCCAGGCCTTCCTGCACGGTGAAGTGGATTTCATGGTGCACGGTGCCCAGATGGTTGGCCACCTCCTGCGCGGCGCGCAGATCCGGCGAGCCTTCCAGGCCGACGGCGAAGGAGTGCAGCTGCGGCCACCAGGCTTCGCTGCGTTCCTGATCTTCCACGCGGCGCGCGGCGTACTTCTTGGTGATCGCCGAGATGACCGAGGAATCCAGCCCGCCCGACAGCAGCACGCCGTAAGGCACGTCGGACATCAGGTGGCTTTTCACCGACTCTTCCAGCGCGGTGCGCAGGGCGGTGGCGTCGGTCACGTTGTCTTTGACGCTGTCGTAATCGAACCAGTCGCGGCGATAGTATTCGCGGATCTCACCGTCCTGGCTCCACAGGTAACTGCCGGCTGGGAATTCCTTGATGGTGCGGCATACCGGCACCAGCGCTTTCATTTCCGAGGCGACGTACAGGTTGCCGTGCTCGTCGTGGCCCATGTACAGCGGGATGATGCCCAGGTGATCGCGGCCGATCAGGTAGGCGTCTTTTTCGGTGTCGTACAGGGCGAAGGCGAACATGCCTTGCAGGTCGTCGAGGAAGTCCGGGCCTTTCTCCTGATACAGCGCCAGGATCACTTCACAGTCGGAACCGGTCTGGAACGCGTAGCGGTCGCTCAGCTGTTGGCGCAGCGCCTGGTGGTTGTAAATTTCGCCGTTGACCGCCAAAACGTGGGTGTGCGCAGCGTTGTACAGCGGTTGAGCGCCGTTGTTGACGTCGACGATCGACAGGCGTTCGTGGGCCAAAATGGCTTTGTCGCTGGCGTAAACGCCGGACCAATCCGGGCCGCGGTGGCGCATCAGGCGCGACAGCTCCAGCGCTTTCTTACGCAGTTCAACGGGATCGGACTTCAGATCGAGCACACCGAAAATAGAACACATACAACTCTCCTAACGGGCTTTTATGACTGTGATGTTGTTTTTTACTGTTATGGGCAGCATTGCCGATTCATCAGCGATAACGCGGTTTTGCTGCGCTGTGGTTATGAAAATGCGCCTAAAGCTGCATGAGATGCAAGCGTTTTAGCCATACGCTGAGAAATAGTTGTTTGCGTGGGCGCAGTTTTTGACGGATTTTCAGTTATCGGCGGGGAAAATTAGCGATTATGCAATTTTTAGCGTAATGACGGGATTGCCGGCCGGTTTGACCGGCAATCGATTAGCGATTAGGCGATGAGCTGCCACAGGGTGAAGGCGGCGTCCGGCGTCCAGCCGGCGTTGGAGGTGTGCGCCTGAATACAGGTGTATTTCTTGCCTTTATAACTCACCACGTCGCCGGCTTGGTAGCTGTGGTTGTTCTGCCACTCGGGCGCGCTCGGATCGGGCGGCGTGCCGTCGTTGGCGGTTTTGACCGCCAGCGCGCTGCTCGGCAGCGAGGTATTGCCCTGGCTGTCGGTTGCGGTAACGAAGTAGCTGTACTGGGTGGCCGGAGCCAGGCCGTTGTCGGCCAACGACAGGCCGGCAGTCTGGCCGATCGGGTTGCCGTTGCGGTAAACGGTGTAACTGGCGATCGGTAAGGCACCGGTGGCGGCGGCCCAGCTCAGCTTCAGCGAGGTGGCGCCCAACTCGGAGACCGTCAGCGCCGTCGGCGCATTAGGCTTTCCCGGCGGCGGGGTGACTCCGCCCTGAATCAGCGGCGCGTAGCGGGTTTTGAACTCCCAGCTGTAGGCCACGCCGGCTTTGCTCTTGCCGTTGTCCCAGTTGATTGACCAGGTCATCAGGCCCTTGATCGACAGGTTTTTGGCGTCGAGACGCGAGAAGGCGTTATACACCGCCTGTTTGTCGATCACGTAGCCGGTGGCGGCGGCATCGTTGTTGCTCGGCAGACCGATGACGAATTTTGCTGCAGGGATCTTTGCATAGCCGCGGGTGCCGGTGACCAGGCTTTCCGTCAGGTAGTAGAGGAAGTCCTCTTTCATGGCGTCGTTATTTTGCGTGATCCAGGCATTGAGTTCATCCACCCAAATACCGTCGCCACCCTGGTTATAATATTGCGGCGCGATAAAGTCATAATAGCCTTCGAGGGCGTTGATATAATCCAGGTAGGTGCCGTTGGTGCGTAAATATGGGAATTCCGGCGCCATGCTGATAATAAAGTTTTTCCCCTGCGCGGCGTAATGGTCTTTTACTTTTTTCAGCGCCGCAGGCAAGACGGTTTTATTATTGGCGGCGCCGATCGCCGCCTGTTCCAGATCGATATCCAGGCCGTCGAAGCCGTAGACTTCCACCAGGCGAATAATCTCGTCTTTCAGCCGGTCTTCGTCGCCGGTTTTCAGTTCGATGTGCGCGTCTGCGCCGCCGAGGGAGATCAGCACCGCGCGGCCCTGGCTGTTCAGCACGCCCACCTGGCGGCGGAACTCGGCGTCGGACAGGTTGTAAGGCTTGAAGGTCGGGATTCCCTGGCCTTTCATAAAGGCGACGGCCACCACGTTATATTCGGCGGGAATGTCGGTCAGGTTCATATTGGCGAACTGGCCTTGTTGATAGCCGTCACTGGCGCCGGCGGCCCAGTTGTGCCAAAAACCCATCAGGATTTTTTTATTGGCGATAGTCGGCATAATGGCTGCGTCATCGGCGGCATTAATAATGTTATTTGTGCTCATGGTAGCCTCATTAATTAGGGTAAGGGATTTTCGCCTGCCGGCAATATCAGCTATTGGCGGGGCGTAAAGTTATAATGAGGGTTTTTAGCGCGGGCAGGCTGAAACCTTTTGCGGCCATGAACGAATTAAATTCAAACTGCGGTCAGGAAGAGGGAAATAATGGCGGCCGGGCAGCCGCCATAAATGCATCAGAAAATAGTGATATCGGCAACGGAAGGGTAGACGTAGCTCGGGCGGAACGGCATGGTTTCGATGTCGCTCAGCGTGGAGACGCCGGACAGCACCAGCACGGTTTCCAGGCCGGCCTGGAAGCCCGCCAGAATGTCGGTGCGCAGGTTGTCGCCGACGATCACCGTCTCTTCCGAGTGCGCCTGCATTTTGTTCAATGCGGCGCGAATGATCCACGGGCTGGGCTTGCCGACGTAAAACGGCTTGCGGCCGGTGATCTTCTCGATGGGGGCGCACAGCGCGCCGCAGGCCGGCGAGAAGCCGTGGCCGTGGCTATCCGGGTTGGTGGCGATAAAGCGCGCGCCGTTACTGACGAAGTAGGCGGCCTTGTGCATCATGTCCCAGTTGTAAGAGCGGGTTTCCCCGACGATCACGAAATCCGGGTTGATGTCGGTGATGGTGAAACCGGCTTTGTACAGCTCATGGATCAGCGCGCCTTCGCCGACCACGTAGGCTTTTTTGCCTTCCTGGCGGCGCAGGAAATCGGCGGTGGCCATCGCCGAGGTATAGAACGCGCTCTCCGGCACTTCCAGCCCGGCGGCGGCGAAGCGGTTCGCCAGATCCTGCGCGGTCTGTGACGGGTAGTTGGTCAGCACCACCAGCGGCATGCCTTGTTCCTGGATGCGCGCCAGGAACAGATCGGCGCCGGGCACCGGCGTATTGTCATGCAGCAGCACGCCGTCGATATCGCATATAACGTTTTTGATTTTCATTTGTCGCTGTTTCTCATGATTACGGCAGGCAAGGGGTGACGATAACACACCTGCCAGAAGCGGCGGATCAGCTTTCCAGCAATCGCTGCAAGAGCACGCCGTTGAGCATCGCGCGTTTGGCCAGGGCGAAAGCGCCGATCGCCGAGCGATGATTGAGTTCGGAGGTCACCACCGGCAGATTCTTGCGGAAGTCCTTCAGCACCTGGGTATTGATGCAGCTCTGGATCGCCGGCAGCAGCACTTTGTCCGCTTCGGTGATCTCACCGGCGATCACCACCTTCTGCGGATTGAACAGGTTGATGGCGATGGCAACCGCCTTGCCCAGATAGCGGCCGACGTGTTCGATCACTTCGCTGGCCAGCAGATCGCCGCGGTTGGCGGCCTTGCAGATGGCGTTGATGCCGCAGTCTTCCAGCGTCAGTTTGCTCGGGTAGCCCTGGCTCAGCAGCTGGCGCACGCGCTGTTCGATCGCCGCGTTGGCGGCCACCGTTTCCAGGCAGCCGAAGTTGCCGCAGTGGCAGCGTTCGCCGAGCGGATCGATCTGGATATGGCCGATCTCGCCGACGTTGCCGTTGTTGCCGAGAAAAATCTGCCCGTTGACGATGATGCCGGCGCCGGTGCCGCGGTGCAGGCGCACCAGAATCGAGTCTTCGCAGTCGCGCGTGGCACCGAAGTAGTGCTCTGCCAGCGCCAGGCTGCGGATGTCGTGGCCGACGAAGCTGGTGACGTTGAAGCGCTGCTGCAGGTTGTCCACCAGCGCCCAGTTGCTGACGCTGATGTGCGGCATGTAGCGCACCACGCCCAGCGCCGGATCCACCAGGCCGGGCAGGATCACCGCGATGGCGATCAGCTCGCGCAGGCGGCGCTGATTCGCTTCGATGAATTGGGCGATGGCGGCGAACAGCGCATTCTCCAGCGTTTCCTGGGTGCGTTCCGGCAGCGGATAGTGTTCTTCGCCGAGCGATTTGCCGCTCATGTCATACAGGGTGATGGTGGCGTCGTGGCGGCCGAGACGCACCGCGACGGTATGGAAATGACGGGTTTCCGACACGATGGAGATCGCGCGGCGGCCGCCGGTGGAGGCTTGCTGATCGACTTCTTTGATCAGCCCGCGCTCCAGCAGCTGGCGAGTAATTTTGGTGACGCTGGCGGGGGCAAGCTGGCTGAGTTCGGCAATTTGAATGCGCGAGATCGGGCCCTGCTGGTCGATCAGGCGGTAAACTGCCGCGCCGTTAAGTTGTTTGACTAAGTCAACGTTCCCTATTTGTGCTTGTCCGCCGGTGCTCATCAATAATGTTACTCGCTGTTCATTGAATTAAACCTCGTTACCGTTAACGAGCGTTTTGGTGATCTTGAAATCACGGGTGAAGGCGGTTAGGTTAGCCACCTTGCCGGCTTCGATGGTGCCCAGACGGTGCTCGACGCCGATGGCGCGCGCCGGGTACAGCGTCGCCATGCGCAGCGCTTCGTCCAGCGCGATGCCGATATGCTCGACGCTGTTTTGCACCGCTTCGATCATGGTCAGCGCGGAACCGCTCAGGGTGCCGTTCTCATCCACGCACAGCCCATCCCGATAGTATATTGTTTTACCGGCGAAAATAAATTGGTCAATATCTGCACCTGCCGGTGCGGTCGCGTCGGTGACCAATACCAATTTATCACCTTTCAGGCGTTTGGCGTTACGGATACTCGCCCAGGCCACGTGATGGCCGTCGGCGATGATGCCGGTATAGACCTCCGGCGTGTCGAAGATCGCTCCCATCAGCCCCGGTTCGCGGCCGGTGATATACGGCATGGCGTTGTACAGGTGGGTGGCGAAGCTGATGCCGGCGGCGAAGCCGGTGCGCGCCTGATCGTAGGTGGCGTTCGAGTGGCCGGCGGAGACCACGATGCCGGCCTCGGTCAGCTGCTTGATAACGTGCGGCTCAACCATCTCCGGCGCCAGCGTCACCTTGGTGATCACGTCGGCGTTGGCGCACAGGTAATCGATCATGTCCTGCGTTGGCTTGCGAATGAACGCCGGGTTATGGGTACCTTTTTTCACCGGGCTGAGGTAAGGCCCTTCCAGGTGCAGGCCCAGCGCCTGGTTTTGGTGCTTTTTCAGATAGGCGCGCATCACCTCGACGCTGTGCTTCATGAATTCGTCGCTGCTGGTGATCAACGTCGGCAGATAGCTGGTGCAGCCGGATTTCTCGTTGGCGTGCTGCATGATCTCCAGCGTTTCTTCCGAAATCGCTTCCAGCGAATCGTTGAACTGTACGCCGCCGCAGCCGTTCAGCTGCACGTCGATAAGCCCGGGGGCCAGGATGGCGCCACCCAGGTCGCGCGTTTCGATGCCGGCGGGCAATTCAGCCGCCGGGCAGACTCTCTCGATCAGCCCATCAGCGATAATGACTGCATGGTCATCAAGTACGTCGTGGCCGGTATAGATTCGGCCGTGGGTTAAAGCGAACATCGTAGCCCCCTGCAAAGATTAAAGACTTTTTACGCTTTCCGCTTCTAACTCGCGGAAATATTTGACGGTTTTGACTTTCAGTTCCATGGTGGCCGGTTCGTCGCACACCACCACCGCTTTGGCGTGCAGCTGCAGGCAACTGATGGTCCACATGTGGTTGATGTTGCCTTCCACCGCGGCCTCCAGCGCCTGCGCCTTGGCGTGGCCGGTCACCAGGATCATTACTTCTTCGGCGTCCAGCAGCGTACCCACGCCGACGGTCAGCGCATATTTCGGCACCAGGCTGACGTCGCCGCCGAAGAAGCGCGAGTTGGCGATGCGGGTGTCTTCGGTCAGCGTTTTGATGCGGGTGCGCGAAGCCAGGGACGAAGCCGGTTCGTTGAACGCGATATGGCCGTCGATGCCCACGCCGCCCATGAACAGGTTAATTTTGCCGTAAGACTTGATCTTCTCTTCGTACTGGCGGCACTCGGCGTCGACATCCGCGGCGTTGCCGTTCAGCAGGTTGATATTTTCACGAGGGATATCAACGTGATCAAAGAAGTTGCGGTACATGAAGGTGTGGTAGCTTTCCGGGTGTTCCTGCGGCAGGCCAACGTACTCGTCCATGTTGAAAGTCACAACATGCTTAAAGCTTACTTCACCTGCTTTGTGCATCGCAATCAGATGTTTGTAGGCTTCCAGCGGCGTGCCGCCGGTAGGCAGGCCGAGAACAAACGGGCGCTCTGCGGTTGGCTTGAATGCGTTGATGCGTTGAACGATATGACGCGCGGCCCATTTGCCGACTTGTGCGGTATCTTTCAGTGGGATAAGTCTCATCTAACACCTCTTGGGATAAGTAAACTAAAGCTATACTGTACGGGCCTGCGGGAGTCCTAAGCGTAACCCAGCTTTATGATTCTCGCGTGAATCGTCCGTCCGGTTGATTTTTTGAATGATAAAATAAGTTTTGTGTGATGGCCAGCAATGCGGGAGGGAAAGACTACTTTTTGGTGATATTTATCACAAAAAGGGAGGTTTTAATTTGCGATACAAAATAAATTTTTTACACTCGGCATGAGTGATACGTGCCATGCGTTGTTTCTAAAAAGGTAGTGAGAGCTCCAAATAAACTACTAATAGGGTCCGTCCGCGGACAACATAGGGGGAAAAGGTGAACATTCTTAGTTATTTGCAAAAGGTGGGACGGGCGCTGATGGTGCCGGTCGCCACGCTGCCCGCCGCCGCCATCTTGATGGGCGTCGGGTACTGGATTGACCCTGTTGGTTGGGGCGGCGACAACGCGCTCGCCGCTTTCTTCATTAAATCCGGCTCCGCTATCATCGACAACATGTCGGTGTTGTTCGCTATCGGCGTGGCCTACGGCATGTCCAAAGACAAGGACGGCGCCGCCGCGTTGACCGGCTTCGTCGGCTTCCTGGTGCTGACCACCCTCTGTTCACCGGCCGCCGTGTCGATGATTCAGAAGATCCCGCTCGATCAGGTGCCTGCCGCGTTCGGCAAGATCCAGAACCAGTTCGTCGGTATTCTGGTGGGTATCATCTCCGCCGAAGTGTACAACCGCTTCAGCGGCGTCGAGCTGCCTAAGGCGCTGTCGTTCTTCAGCGGCCGCCGCCTGGTGCCGATCCTCATTTCCTTCCTGATGATCCTGGTCGCTTTCATTCTGATGTACATCTGGCCGGTGATCTTCAACGGTCTGGTGAACTTCGGTGAACACATTCAGAAAATGGGTTCGGTCGGCGCCGGCATTTACGCCTTCTTCAACCGTCTGCTGATCCCGGTCGGCCTGCACCACGCGCTGAACTCGGTGTTCTGGTTCGACGTGGCCGGCATCAACGATATTCCTAACTTCCTCGGCGGCCAGCAGTCAATCGAAGCCGGTAAAGCGGTTGTTGGCATCACCGGCCGTTATCAGGCGGGCTTCTTCCCGATCATGATGTTCGGTCTGCCGGGTGCAGCGCTGGCCATCTATCACTGCGCGCGTCCTGAAAACAAAGCCAAAGTGGCGGGCATCATGCTGGCGGCCGCGTTCGCCGCCTTCTTTACCGGCATCACCGAACCGCTGGAGTTCTCCTTCATGTTCGTGGCGCCGGTGCTGTACGTGATCCACGCCGTGCTGACCGGTATCTCGGTGTTCATCGCCGCCAGCATGCACTGGATCGCCGGTTTCGGCTTCAGCGCCGGGCTGGTGGATATGGTGCTGTCGTCCCGCAACCCGCTGGCGACCCACTGGTACATGCTGATCCCGCAGGGCCTGGTGTTCTTCGTGATCTACTACGTGGTGTTCCGCTTCACCATCAAGAAATTCAACCTGATGACCCCGGGCCGCGAACTGGCGGTTGCCGGTGACGAAACCGACGGTTATGACGTCAACGTCGACAGCAACGCCGGTAAAGACGAAAACGAAACCACCACGCTGGCCCGTCGCTACGTCGGCGCGATCGGCGGTTCCGACAACCTGACCGGCATCGATGCCTGCATCACCCGCCTGCGTCTGAACGTGAAAGACTCCGCGCTGGTGAACGACGCCTTGGCGAAACGCCTCGGCGCATCCGGCGTTATCCGCCTGAACAAGCAGAGCGTGCAAGTGATCGTCGGCACCCGTGCTGAACTTATCGCCAGCGCAATGCGCAACGTGATTGCAGCTGGCCCGGTAGCGGCAGCGGCGGCCCCGGCGGCGGCCCCTGCCGCGGAAGCCAAACCGCAGGCGGTGCCGAACGCGCCGAAAGCCGCGTTTGAAACGCTGGTGGCGCCGGTGACCGGCGAAGTCGTGGCGCTCGATCAGGTGCCGGACGAAGCTTTCGCCAGCAAGGCGGTAGGCGACGGCCTGGCGATTCGCCCGACCGACAACATCGTCGTGGCGCCGGCGGACGGCACCGTGGTGAAAATCTTCAATACCAACCACGCGTTCTGCCTGGAAACTGACAAGGGCGCCGAGATCGTGGTGCACATGGGGATCGACACCGTCGCGCTGGAAGGCCAGGGCTTCAAACGCCTGGTGGAAGAGGGCGCGGAAGTGAAAGCCGGTCAACCGATTCTGGAACTGGATCTGGATTATCTCAACGCCAACGCGCGTTCGATGATAAGCCCGGTGGTGGTCAGCAACTCTGACGACTACGCCGGCCTGGCGGCGCTGGCCAGCGGCTCGGTGGTCGCCGGTCAGACCAAGCTGTACGAGATCCAAAAGTAAGTCCGTTTTTACCTGAGTAGTACCGGGGGCCGGCCACGCATCATGGCGGAGTTTGCCCCGATTTGGCGGGAAGAGAGCGATCTCTTCCCGCTTTTTTTATTTCGTTTCGCCCCACGGCGGTGCGCTGCGCGCCGAGGGGGCAACGCGCCGCATTTTTCGTGCAACAAACGGTTGTTTCCAGACGTGGCTTGTTGGATCATAGGCGGTTATGTGTAGCGCTTTGCATTGAGGAACAGTGAAATGAGTGAGGCTGAAGCCCGCCCAACCAATTTTATCCGTCAGATCGTCGATGAAGATCTGGCGTCGGGGAAACACACGTCGGTACATACCCGCTTCCCGCCGGAGCCTAACGGCTATCTGCATATCGGCCACGCCAAGTCCATCTGCCTGAACTTCGGCATCGCCAAGGACTATCAGGGCCAGTGCAACCTGCGTTTCGATGACACCAACCCGGTGAAAGAAGACATCGAGTTCGTCGAGTCAATCAAGCACGACGTGGAGTGGCTGGGCTTTGAGTGGAGCGGCAACGTTCGTTACTCCTCAGACTATTTCGATCAGCTGCACCAGTATGCGGTTGAGCTGATCACCAAAGGGCTGGCCTACGTCGATGAGCTGTCGCCGGAGCAGATCCGCGAATACCGCGGCACCCTGACTGCGCCGGGCAAAGACAGCCCGTACCGCGGCCGCAGCGTGGAAGAGAACCTGGCGCTGTTCGAGAAGATGCGCAACGGCGAATTCGCCGAAGGCGCCGCCTGCCTGCGCGCCAAGATCGATATGGCTTCGCCGTTTATCGTGATGCGCGATCCGGTGCTGTACCGCATCAAGTTCGCCGAACACCACCAGACCGGCAATAAATGGTGCATCTACCCGATGTACGATTTCACCCACTGCATTTCCGATGCGCTGGAAGGGATCACCCATTCGCTGTGTACCCTGGAATTCCAGGATAACCGCCGTCTGTATGACTGGGTGTTGGATAACATCACCATTCCTTGCCACCCGCGTCAGTACGAGTTTTCGCGCCTCAACCTCGAATACGCCATCATGTCGAAGCGCAAGCTGCACCAGCTGGTGGCCGAGAAGATCGTTGAAGGCTGGGACGACCCGCGGATGCCAACCGTCTCCGGTCTGCGCCGCCGTGGTTATACCGCCGCCTCGATTCGCGAGTTCTGCCTGCGCATCGGCGTGACCAAGCAAGACAACAACGTCGAGATGGTGGCGCTGGAATCCTGCATCCGCGACGATCTGAACGAGAACGCGCCGCGCGCCATGGCGGTGCTGGATCCGGTGAAAATCGTCATCGAGAACATGGGCGATGCGGTGGAAATGGTCACCATGCCTAACCACCCGAACAAGCCGGAAATGGGCAGCCGCGACGTGCCGTTCAGCCGCGAGATCTATATCGATCGCGCCGACTTCCGCGAAGAAGCCAACAAGCAGTACAAGCGCTTGGTTCTGGGCAAGGAAGTGCGTCTGCGCAATGCGTACGTGATCAAGGCCGAGCGCGTCGAGAAGGACGAAGCGGGCGAGATCGTCACCATCTTCTGCAGCTACGATGCGGAAACGTTGAGCAAAGATCCTGCCGACGGCCGCAAGGTGAAGGGCGTGATCCACTGGGTGTCCGCGGCGCACGCGCTGCCGGCGGAAATTCGCCTGTACGATCGCCTGTTCAGCGTGCCTAATCCGGGCGCGGCGGAGGATTTCCTCTCCACCATCAACCCGGAATCGCTGGTCATCAAGCACGGCTTCGTTGAGCCGAGCCTGGCGGCCGCACAGCCGGAGAAAGCCTATCAGTTCGAGCGTGAAGGTTACTTCTGCGCCGACAGCCGTCACTCGTCGGCCGAGCATCTGGTGTTTAACCGCACCGTCGGCCTGCGTGACACCTGGGCGAAAATCGAAGGCTAATCTTATTCACCTCGAAAATTAATGAATCAGCGCGGCTTTAAGCCGCGCTTTTTTATGCCTGCGCTCAGCTCGCGATCTATTCCTCTCTCATTTTATCCGGGATGCGTTTAATTAATAGCGACGGATTAACCCATTAGTTCTCTTATATTGGTCCTATTAGTCTTCATTTTTTCTTATATATTCGTGATGCGAATTAATTTCATTTAGAGAGCGCTCTCAGTTTTTATTGTCTGACTGACGGATTTAGTCAGGCTGAAACCATTAATCGTCTCTGGTTGACCCTGTATCTCAATTTATTCTGATTTAATTGAATTTTTTATTCGACACCTTCCATGATCACCGGCGTAACAAAATCTCACTGATATGTGCTCCTTGTCATACTTTGACAAATCTCCCGCATTTTTCATTTGATAATTCGCGTCGCGAAAAATAGTCTGTCTGTAGCAATTAGTGCTGTGGGAATAACATCTCGTCGGCAATATTTTTTACCCGTTCGGGTTTTTTATTGGCAGTCGTGCAGGGCAGTGGTGAACACAGGCGGCTGCAACTTTTAAGTTAAGTCAAAGAGGAATTTCAATATGGGTACGCACGGTGCTCAGCGTAAAACGCTGGCGCTCGCAGTCGCGGGCGCGCTGTTGGGAACAGGGTTTGCCATGGCGCCTGAGGCGAAAGCCGCAGGGTTTATCGATGATTCCACGCTGACCGGCGGCATCTATTACTGGCAACGTGAGCGCGACCGTAAAGATCTCAATCCGGACAGCAAGGATTACAACCAATATACCACCAACCTGTCGCACTCCACCGCCAACCTGAGCCTGGATTTCGCTTCGGGCTACGCCTGGGATATGTTCGGTCTGGACGTCGGTGCCTTCACCGCCATCGAGCTGGCGGAATCCAGCGCCAGCGGCCACCCGAACGAGATCGCGTTTTCCTCGAAAAACCGGACCTACGACGAAGACTATTCCGGTGACAAGGGCGGCATCAGCCTGTACAAAGCCGCCGCCAAATTCAAATACGGCCCGGTCTGGGCGCGCGCCGGCTATATTCAGCCGAGCGGCCAAACCCTGCTGGCGCCACACTGGAGCTTTATGCCGGGCACCTATCAGGGGGCCGAAGCCGGCGCCAAGTTCGACTACGGCGATGCCGGCGCGTTGAGCTTCTCCTACATGTGGGCCGACAAATACAAGGCACCGTGGCATATCGAGGTGGACGACTTCCGCCAGAACGACAGGAAAACCCGCGTCTCCTACCTGCACTCGCTGGGCGCCAAGTACGATTTCAAAAACGATCTGGTGCTGGAAGCCGCCTTCGGCCAGGCGCAGGGATACGTGAATCAATACTTCTCTAAAGCGTCTTACAAATTCGATCTGCTGGGCAACCCGCTGACCACCAGTTACCAGTTCTACGGTGCGGAAGACCGCATCAGCGACAAGAACGATCCGAACAGCATCTACGACGGCCTGGCCTGGCTGCAGGCGCTGACCTTCGGTTACACCACCGGGCAGTTCAACTGGCGTCTGGAAGGCACCATGGTCAAGGCGGAAGGCAACCAGGGCTTCTTCCTGCAGCGCATGACCCCAACCTACGCCTCGTCCAACGGCCGCTTGGACGTGTGGTGGGATAACCGCTCCGACTTTAACGCCAACGGCGAGAAAGCGGTGTACGCCGGCGTGATGTATGACCTCAGTAACTGGAACCTGCCGGGCATGGCGGTCGGCGGCTCCTACGTTTACGCCTGGGACGCCAAGCCGAGCACCAACCCGATCTACGATCAGACCCAGCGCCTGAAAGAGAGCGCCTGGAGCCTGGACGCGATGTACACCATCCAGGAAGGGCGCGCCAAGGGCACGCTGATCAAGCTGCACTACACCCAGTATGACAACCACACCAACATCCCGAGCTGGGGCGGCGGTTACGGCAACATCTTCCAGGACGAGAAAGACGTCAAGTTCATGGTCATCGCGCCATTCACCATCTTCTGATGCGTTCCCCGGCCTCGCCGCCGGGGGCAGTTAAGGGAATTCAACGATGAAAAAAATCATGCTGATGTTGGCGGCCGCCGCGGCCTTGAGCGCCTGTGCGCAACCCGCCGCGCCGCCGGAAGACGCCAAATTGAAGCAGGCTTACAGCGCCTGCATCAACACCGCCGAAGGTTCGCCGGAGCGTCTGCAGCCCTGCAAGGCGGTGCTGAACGTGCTGAAGCAAGAGAAGCAGCACCAGCAGTTCGCCGCGCAGGAAACGGTGCGGGTGATGGATTATCAGAACTGCATTATGGCGGTTCACAGCGGCAATGGTCAGGCTTACGACGCCAAGTGCGGCAAGCTGTGGCAAGAAATTCGCGATAACAATAATTAAGAAGGACAAGAACATGAACGCATTCAAACTGAGCGCATTAGCCGCTTTGACGGCAACGATGGGATTCCTGGGCGGCATGGGAAACGCCATGGCCGATCAACAACTGGTGGATCAACTGAGTCAGCTGAAGCTGAACGTAAAAATGCTGGATAACCGCGCCGGCGAAAACGGCGTGGATTGCGCGGCGCTGGGCGCCGACTGGGCTTCTTGCAACCGGGTGTTGTTCACCCTCAGCAACGACGGCCAGGCAATCGACGGCAAAGACTGGGTCATCTATTTCCACAGCCCGCGCCAGACCCTGCGGGTGGACAACGATCAGTTCAAGATAGCTCACCTCACCGGCGATCTGTACAAGCTGGAGCCGACCGCCAAATTCAGCGGTTTCCCGGCCGGTAAGGCGGTGGAAATTCCAGTGGTGGCCGAATACTGGCAGCTGTTCAGAAACGACTTCCTGCCGCGCTGGTATGCCACGTCCGGCGACGCCAAGCCGAAAATGCTGGCGAATACCGATACCGAAAATCTGGATCAGTTCGTGGCGCCGTTCACCGGCGACCAGTGGAAGCGCACCAAGGACGACAAAAACATTCTGATGACGCCGGCTTCGCGCTTTGTCAGCAATGCCGATCTGCAGACGCTGCCTGCCGGCGCGCTGCGCGGCCAGATCGTGCCGACGCCGATGCAGGTGAAAGTACACGCGCAGGACGCCGATCTGCGTAACGGCGTGGCACCGGATCTGAGCACGCTGGTCAAGCCGGCGGCGGACGCCGTCAACCAGCGCTTTGCGCTGCTGGGCGTGCCGGTTCAGGCCAACGGCTATCCGATCAAGACCGACATTCAGCCGGGCAAGTTTAAAGGCGCGATGGCGGTGTCAGGCGCCTATGAGTTGAAAATCGGCAAGAAAGAGGCGCGAGTGATCGGTTTCGATCAGGCCGGGGTGTTCTACGGGCTGCAGTCGATCCTGTCGTTAGTGCCGAGCGACGGCAGCGGCAAGATCGCCACGCTGGACGCCAGCGATGCGCCGCGCTTCGAGTATCGCGGCATTTTCCTCGACGTGGCGCGCAACTTCCATAAGAAGGACGCGGTGCTGCGCCTGCTGGATCAGATGGCGGCCTACAAGCTCAACAAATTCCACTTCCACCTGAGCGATGACGAAGGCTGGCGCATCGAGATCCCCGGTTTGCCTGAGCTGACGGACGTCGGCGGCCAGCGCTGCCACGATCTGAGCGAAACCACCTGCCTGCTGCCGCAGTACGGCCAGGGGCCGGACGTCTACGGCGGCTTCTTCAGCCGTCAGGACTATATCGACATCATCAAATACGCCCAGGCGCGCCAGATTGAAGTGATCCCGGAGATCGACATGCCGGCGCACGCCCGCGCCGCGGTGGTCTCGATGGAAGCGCGCTATAAAAAGCTGCATGCCGCCGGGAAAGAGCAGGAGGCCAACGAATTCCGCCTGGTGGATCCGACCGATACCTCCAACACCACCTCCGTGCAGTTCTTTAACCGCCAGAGCTACCTGAACCCGTGCCTGGACTCTTCCCAGCGCTTTGTCGACAAGGTGATCGGCGAGATCGCCCAGATGCATAAAGAAGCCGGCCAGCCGATCAAGACCTGGCACTTCGGCGGCGACGAAGCGAAAAACATTCGCCTGGGCGCCGGCTACACCGACAAGGCGAAACCGGAACCGGGCAAAGGCATCATCGATCAGAGCAACGAAGACAAGCCGTGGGCCAAGTCGCAGGTGTGCCAGACGATGATCAAAGAAGGCAAGGTGGCCGACATGGAGCACCTGCCGAGCTACTTCGGCCAAGAGGTCAGCAAGCTGGTGAAGGCGCACGGCATCGACAGAATGCAGGCCTGGCAGGACGGCCTGAAAGACGCCGAGAGCGCGAAGGCGTTCGCCACCTCGCGCGTGGGCGTCAACTTCTGGGATACCCTGTACTGGGGCGGTTTCGATAGCGTCAACGACTGGGCCAACAAAGGGTATGAAGTGGTGGTTTCCAACCCGGACTACGTCTATATGGACTTCCCTTATGAGGTGAACCCGGACGAGCGAGGTTACTACTGGGGCACCCGCTTCAGCGACGAGCGCAAGGTGTTCAGCTTCGCGCCGGACAACATGCCGCAGAACGCGGAAACCTCGGTCGACCGCGACGGCAACCCCTTCAGCGCCAAGAGCGACAAGCCGTGGCCGGGCGCCTACGGGCTGTCCGCTCAGCTGTGGAGCGAAACCCAGCGCACCGATCCGCAGATGGAATACATGATCTTCCCACGCGCGCTGTCGGTGGCGGAACGCGCCTGGTACCGCGCCGGTTGGGAGCAGGACTATCGCGCCGGCCGCGAATACAAAGGCGGGGAAACCCACTTTGTCGATACCAAGGCGCTGGAGAAAGACTGGCTGCGCTTCGCCAATATTCTGGGCCAGCGTGAACTGGCCAAGCTGGACAAAGGCGGCGTCGCTTACCGTCTGCCGGTGCCGGGCGCGCGCGTAGCGGGCGGCAAGCTGGAGGCGAATATCGCGCTGCCGGGATTGGGCATCGAGTATTCCACCGACGGCGGCAAGCAGTGGCAGCGCTATGACGCCAAGGCCAAACCGGCGGTTTCCGGTGACGTTCAGGTGCGTTCGGTCAGCCCGGACGGTAAACGCTACAGCCGTGCCGAGAAGGTTTAAGCCCAGTGCAACGGCCTGCTGCCCCGGCGGCAGGCCGTATAACGAAGGGGGAATGCATCTGCCTTCGCGCGTGTCGGCGCGGGGCGGACGTTGAAGTGAGAGTAGTACGTGGAGTCGCAGTGCCGCTGCAATTGTGATATTTCATGACATGATTTTCCCCGGCTTGTCCGGGGATTTTTTTGCCCGTTGCACGGCGGGCATAAAAAAACCGCCTCGGTGTGAGGCGGTTTTTCATAGCCGGTCAGGCTTATTTCTTGTCGTGCAGCGTTTCGTCTTCACGACAGTCACCGGTTTCGCAGTGGCCGTACAGGTACAGGCTGTGGTTGGTGAGCTTGATGCCGTGCTGCTTGGCGATATCACGCTGGCGAACTTCGATGGATTCGTCGCTGAATTCGATCACTTTGCCGCAGTCCAGGCAAATCAGGTGATCGTGGTGATGCTGTTGGGTCAGCTCGAACACGGACTTGCCGCCTTCGAAATTGTGACGTGTCACAATGCCCGCATCGTCAAACTGGTTCAGTACGCGATAAACCGTTGCCAGCCCGATCTCTTCGCCCATATCAATCAGTTTTTTGTACAAATCTTCCGCACTGACGTGATGGCATTCCGGATTTTGCAGTACTTCCAGGATTTTGAGTCGCGGAAGCGTGACTTTTAAGCCGGCCTTCTTCAGTGCGATGTTGTTGTCGGTCATGCGAATTCAGTCCTGTTACTATGCTAATCAAGTTGAGGCGTACTCGCCTGTGGCATCGGTCGGCACAAAGAGTTAATGCGTCTCATTATAGAACCGGTTGTACTAAATAGAAACCGCCGGTTGTTAACAAAGATATAATTGCACTATTGCATGTTTTGCATGCAACGCCTTGATGGATGGGATAAACCGATATCTCAGTCTACCGTGACGGGGTGGGAAGTTACAAATCTGTAGCTTCTATCGCAGCAATCCCTGCTGCCGATGACGGCCCTGTGGGCACACTATGCACTTTACAGGGCCTTTGTTCAACCTTTCGCCAGTGCCGGGGCTTAGCCGACGATATCGGCCAGGCTCAGCTCTTCGACGATCTGTTTGACCCAGGCGTCCACGCGCTCGTTGGTCAGCTCCGGCTGACGATCTTCGTCGATCGCCAGACCGATGAAGTGATTGTCGTCCGCCAGGCCTTTGGAGGCCTCGAAGTGGTAGCCTTTGGTCGGCCAGTGGCCCACGATGGCCGCGCCGCGCGGTTCGATGATGTCGCGGATGGTGCCCATCGCGTCACAGAAGTATTCCGCGTAGTCTTCCTGGTCGCCGCAGCCGAACAGCGCCACCAGTTTGCCGTTGAAGTCGACTTCTTCCAGCGTCGGGAAGAAATCATCCCAGTCACACTGCGCTTCACCGTAGTACCAGGTCGGGATACCCAGCAGCAGGATATCGAACCCTTCCAGGTCTTCTTTGCTGCTTTTAGCGATGTCATGCACTTCAGAGACGTCGTCGCCAAACTGTTTCTGGAGAATTTTCTGGATCATTTTGGCAATGTTTTCGGTATTGCCAGTGTCGCTGCCAAAGAAAATGCCTACAGTAGCCATATCGCGTATAACCTTTAAATTCAAGTAATTGCATTACTCGACGCCGGCACTGCCGCCGCTGACGCCGATTAAAATGATGCCATGGCAAGAGCCTTTCGCCTCCGGGGCGGGCGCCGACAGGCGCAGTCTCTAGCCGGTAAATGCGTATCATGCCAGAAAGTGGCGCCGGGGTTTTATCGCATTTATGCGATGCCGGAGAATGAAGAAAAGCGTGGTCGATCCGGCGTTGTCCTTAACGCCGCGCCGCGCGTGCGGCCGAAGAGATCAATGTTCCGGCTGTTCTTCCGCCAGTTGTGCCAACAGCATCTGCTCGATGAGTTCGCTGCGGCTGATGTTGCGCTGTTCCGCCAGTTTGTTCAGGGCGTCCACCGCATCCGCGTTGATTTTCAGCTCTACGCGCCGCAATCCACGCACTTTATCGCGCCGTAACTGATTGCGCTTATTGATTCTAAGCTGTTCATCGCGGGAGAGCGGGTTGGTTTTCGGGCGCCCCGGACGGCGTTCATCTGCGAACAGATCCAGCGTCGTGCGATCCGTTTGTTCTTTTGCCATAGGTAGCGGTACTGCAAGGGAGTTTGCATCAAAAAGCGCTCGCACGCTTCCGGAGGCATCGGTTAACACACTTCGGGCCAATAAACCCTAACCCAAATTCACCCCCGAACCGGCGTTCGCGAACGCGCTGGCGCGGCGGCAAAATTATAGCGCGCCATATTACCCCAGCAGATGGAGCGGCGACAATGCCTAACTGCGGGCTAAACGCGCTAAGCCGTTATCTTTAGCGCGTTTTTTCGCCAGGAAAGCGTGTTTTTCAGGCTTCGTCGAGGAAACGGTGGATGGCGCGCAGCACCGCTTCCGGTTTTTCGGCGTGCACCCAATGGCCGGTGCCGGCGACGACGTGCGCGCGAGCCTGCGGGAACTGGCGGGCGATGTCCGCACGATAGCTGTCCTGCACATACGGCGACAGGCCGCCGCGAATGAACAGGGTCGGGTGCGGCCAGGCCGGGACTTCCTGCCAGCCGGTGATGTCTTCGTAGCGTGCGATCAGCACCGGCAGGTTGAAGCGCCATTCGCCGTTGTGGAAGGACTTCAGCAGGAACTGGATCACGCCTTCTTCCTGCAGGTAGTCGCGCATCAGCTCGGCGGCCGCCTGGCGCTGGGTGATGCCGGCGGCGCTGACGGCCTTCAGCGCGGCGAAAATCTCGTCGTGGCGGCGGGTCTGGTAATTCACCGGCGCGACGTCGATAACGATCAGCCTGGCGACGCGCTCGGGCGCGATGGCGGTCAGCGCCATCGCCGCTTTGCCGCCCATCGAATGGCCGATGACGATCGCTTTCTCCAGCTGCAGTTCGTCGAGCAGCGCCAGCAGATCCTGCGCCATGGCGGGGTAGTTCATGTCGTCGGCGCGCGGGGAGAGGCCGTGATTGCGTAGATCTACCTTGATCACCGTGTGCTGTTTATGCAGATCGCGCGCCAGCACGCCCAGGTTGTCCAGATTGCCGAACAGCCCGTGGATCAGCAGCACCGGCAGCGCGTCTGACTCGGCGGCCAGCAGTTGATAATGTAATTTCATGGCGAAGTTCATACTGAGAGAGATTCAGATTAGGGTATCATGATTGAATCGCACGATGAATCATGCGGAATTTTCGCGGCGCGGGCTTGGCAGTGCCGGCTATAGGTATTAGTCTGCATTTGCCGTCCGGAGGCACATTGTTGTGTTCGCCCCAGCGCTTTTAACCTTATAATCCCATGGCTTGAATGCAGGATCTGGCTTCAGGTTCTAAGTAGAAAAAACAGTATTGGATAAAGATGAAAACTATTGAAGTCGACGAAGAGCTTTACCGTTATATTGCCAGCCACACGCAACACATCGGTGAAAGCGCGTCCGATATTTTACGCCGCATGTTGAAATTCACCGCCGGGCAGCCGGTGCGCGCGTTGCCTGCCGCCAGTGCCCCGCAGTCCGTCGAGCTGGAAAAAGCGGCGCCGGCGCAGCGTCCGCGCGATCGCGTGCGCGCCATGCGTGAGCTGCTGTTATCGGATGAATACGCCGAGCAGAACAAAGCGGTCAACCGTTTCATGCTGGTGCTGTCCACGCTGTACACCCTCGATGCCGCCGGTTTCGCCGCCGCCACCGAGGCGTTGACCGGCCGTACCCGCACCTATTTCGCCGGCGATCAGCAGACCCTGCTGGCCAACGGCACGCATACCAAGCCGAAGCATGTACCGGGCACCCCTTACTGGGTGATCACCAATACCAATACCGGCCGCAAACGCAGCATGATCGAACACATCATGCAGGCGATGCAGTTCCCGGCGGAACTGATCGAGAAAGTTTGCGGTACCGTCTAATTTAGCGAACAGCCCGTCATGCTGGCCGTGCGCGACGTATTGCCCGGTCACCGACAGGGATGAGGGAGATATGTCGATGGCGAATAATCCACGTGCCGGGCAGCCCGCCCGCCAAAGCGATCTGATCAACGTAGCCCAGCTGACGTCGCAGTACTATGTGCTGCAACCTGAAGCCGGCAATGCCGCACACGCGGTGAAGTTTGGCACCTCCGGCCACCGCGGCAGCGCGCAGCGCCACAGCTTCAACGAAGCGCACATCCTCGCCATCGCTCAGGCGATCGCCGAAGTTCGTCATCAGCAGGGCACCACCGGCCCGTGCTACGTGGGCAAAGATACCCATGCGCTGTCTGAGCCGGCCTTCATTTCCGTGCTGGAAGTGCTGACCGCCAACGGCGTCGATGTGATCGTGCAGGAAAATAACGGTTTCACGCCAACGCCGGCGGTATCGCACGCCATTCTGTGTCACAACCGCCGCGGCGGCGCGCAGGCCGACGGCATCGTCATTACGCCGTCCCACAACCCGCCGGAAGACGGCGGCATCAAATACAATCCGCCGAACGGCGGCCCGGCTGACACCAACCTGACGTCGGTGATCGAGAAGCGCGCCAACGAACTGCTGGCGCAGCAGCTGAAAGGCGTTCAGCGCCAGTCGCTGGACAAGGCCTGGAACAGCGGCCACCTGCACGCCAAAGACCTGGTGCAGCCTTATGTCGAAGGCCTGGTTGAGGTGGTCGACATGCCGGCCATTCAACGCGCCGGCCTGAAGCTGGGCGTGGATCCGCTCGGCGGCTCCGGCATCGCCTATTGGCAGCGCGTGGCGGAACACTACAAGCTGGATCTGACGCTGGTGAACGATTCCATCGATCAGACCTTCCGCTTTATGCACCTGGATCACGACGGCATCATCCGCATGGACTGCTCGTCCGAGTCGGCGATGGCTGGCCTGCTGGCGCTGCGCGACAAATTCGATCTGGCGTTCGCCAACGATCCGGATTACGACCGCCACGGCATTGTCACGCCGAAAGGCCTGATGAACCCGAACCACTATCTGGCGGTAGCCATCAACTACCTGTTCCAACATCGCCCGCAGTGGGGCGCCGATGTCGCAGTCGGTAAAACGCTGGTGTCCAGCGCGATGATCGACCGCGTGGTGGCCGACCTGGGCCGCAAGCTGGTGGAAGTGCCGGTCGGTTTCAAATGGTTTGTGGACGGCCTGTTCGACGGCAGCCTGGGCTTCGGCGGCGAAGAGAGCGCCGGGGCTTCGTTCCTGCGCTTCAACGGCCAGCCGTGGTCGACGGATAAAGACGGCATCATCATGTGCCTGCTGGCGGCTGAAATCACCGCGGTAACCGGTGAGAATCCGCAGCATCACTATGACGATCTGGCCAAGCGTTTCGGTGCGCCGAGCTATAACCGCATCCAGGCGCCGGCAACCCATGCGCAGAAAGCGGCGCTGTCCAAGCTGTCGCCGGAGATGGTCAAGGCCAGTACGCTGGGCGGGGATCCGATCACCGCACGTTTGACCGCGGCACCGGGTAACGGCGCCTCGATCGGCGGGCTGAAAGTGATGACCGACAACGGCTGGTTCGCGGCCCGTCCTTCCGGTACCGAAGAGGCTTACAAGATCTATTGCGAGAGCTTCCTCGGCGCGGAACACCGCGAGAAGATTGAGCATGAAGCGGTCGAAATCGTCAGCGAAGTGCTGGCTTCCGCCAAGTAATCACTTTCCCTGATTGATAAAAAGCGCTGTTTTTACAGCGCTTTTTTTATGTCTTCAATTTAGATATATCTTTTTATCGGTGCGCGCTTGCGAATTTAGATATATCGATCTAGATTAGCGTTATCGACGCTGTTTAGATATATCTAAACAACCTCGTATTGATGTTCACTGTTAAAGCGAGGTATCACCCTATGTTTCATCGATTAGGTTTACACCGGCATCACCATCACCATCATGAATGTGAAGAGGGCCGCCGTCATCGCGGCGGGCGCCATCATTTCGGCGGCGACGGCGAAGAGCACGGCCGGGGTGGGCGCGGCGGCCGGGGCGGACGTCATCGTCTGTTCGAACACGGCGATCTGCGCCTGGTGTTGCTGGCGCTGGTGGCGCGCAAGCCCAGCCACGGCTATGAGCTGATCAAGGCGATTGAGGAAGCCTCTTCCGGCCTGTACGTGCCGAGCCCGGGGGTGATTTACCCCACGCTGACGCTGCTGGAAGAGCAGGATTTCCTTGAGCCGCTCACCACCGGCAACGGCCGCAAAAGCTACCGCATCACCGCGGCGGGCGAGGGCGAGCTGCAAAAGCATCAACAGGCGGTTGACGTCATTCTGGCGCGCCTGGCGGGTGCCGGCCGCGAGCATCATCGGCACGGCAACCTGGCGGAAGGCATCTACGACGCCATGAACCGCCTGCGCAGCCTGCTGCGCGGCAACGTGATGCGCGCCGATCTTACGCCGCAGCAGGTGGAGCGCATCAACGCCGCGTTGCTGACCGCCGTGGCGGCGATCGAAAGCGAAATGCATATTCAACCCACGCAGCAGGAGAAGAACTGATGCCCGGCCACCGTTTTACTATTACCGTTGAAGCCCTGAGCGATCGCCAGGGCAATCCCGTCGAGAAAGCGCCGCTGAGTTTTGAAGTGACCAACCACGACGATATTCTCGAGATCGTCGAGCGCATCCGGGCGCGTGACGATCTGAACTTCGGCCCCGAGCAGAGCGCGGCCTTCGCCGTGGGGTTGAAGCTGTTCTCCGAAGTGATGATCGAAAACCGCAAACACCCGGTGTTCGCTCCGCTGCGCGATGCGTTTAAGGAATTTATGGTCGGATTGAAGAAAGGCCCGGCGGCGTAAAGGCGCGGCACACCGCGCCCGCCGGGGTTAAGGCATGAAGCGGTAGCCGACGCCGGTTTCGGTCAGCAGGTGTTTGGGCCGGGCCGGATCGGCTTCCAGCTTCTGCCGCAGATGGCCCATGTAGATGCGCAGGTAGTGGCTGTGCTCCACGTAGTTCGGCCCCCAGACGTGGCTCAACAGCTGACGTTGGGTGATCACCTTGCCGGCGTTGGCCAGCAGCTCCGCCAACAGGCGAAACTCGATCGGCGTCAGGTGCAAATCTTCGTCGTTGCGCAGCACCCGGCGATTCACCAGATCGACGGTGATCGCTGAAAAACTCACCAGCGGGCTTTCCTGCTGGCTGGCGGAGTGGCGGCGCAGTGCGACCCGCACCCGCGCCAGCAGCTCGCCGATGCCGAACGGCTTGCTGAGGTAGTCGTCGGCGCCGGCGTCCAGTGCGGCGATCTTGTCCTCCTCGGCGTTGCGTGCCGACAGCACGATCACTGGAATGGCGCTCCACTGCCGCAGATCGCGGATGTAGCTCAGCCCGTCGCCATCCGGCAACCCCAAATCAAGGATGATCAGATCCGGTTTGCGCGTGCCGGCTTCAATCAGCCCGCGCTGCAGCGTTTCACTTTCAAACACCCGCAGGCCTTCGCTCTCCAGCGCGGTGCGCACGAAGCGGCGGATCTCTTTTTCATCTTCAACAATCAGAATGTTGGTTGGCGTTATGCTCACGTTTCCCCTGCGTTGATTACAGATCGAAGGCGTCACCGTCGATCTCGGGCGGTTTTTCCAGCGGCAGCACGAAGCGGAAGCTGGCGCCGCCGTTGGCGCCGTTTTCCGCCCAGATGCGGCCATCATGCACTTCAATAATGGCACGGCAAATCGCTAACCCCAAGCCGACGCCGGGGATCGCCGACTCTTTATTGCCGCGTGAAAACTTGTCGAAAATCAGCTGCAGCTGATCGGCGGGGATGCCGGGGCCGTTATCCCAGACCTCGACTTCCAGCCACTCGGGCAGCGTGCGGGCGCGAATGCCGATGGTGGCCTCGGCGCCGGCGTATTTATTGGCGTTTTCCAACAGGTTGGTGAACACCCGTTCCAGCAGGCTGCCGTCGCAGTTGACCAGGATCTGTTCCGGCGGCAGCTCGACCACGATCGGATGCTGGCTGAGCAGCGGCTCCAGCATGTGCAGCGAGGCGCCGACGATCTCTTCCAGCGACTGCCACTCTTTCCGCAGGCTGAAACCGCCGGACTGGATGCGCGCCATATCCAGCAGGTTGTTCACCAGCCGGGTGGTGCTCAGTACCTGCTGGCGGATCTGGCTGGCCTGGGTGGCGTGATTGGAGCCTTCGGCCGCCAGGTCCAGCGTGAGGATTTCCGCCTGGCCGAACAGCACGGTCAGCGGCGTGCGCAGATCGTGCGACAGCGCCGCCAGCAGCGAGTTGCGCAGCTGTTCGCGCTCGGCGTCCAGCTTGGCTTCTTCGGCGCTGCGCGCCAGGTGCAGCCGCTCCAGTGCGCTGGCGATCAGCACCGCGAAGGTCTGCAGCAGCCGCTGCTGTTCCGGCACCATCAGCTGGCGCAGGTTGTTGGGCTCGATCGCCAGCAGGCCGAAGGTCTGCTTGGGGGTATTGAGCGGCAGCAGCTGGTAAGGCACGCCGGGCAGGGTGTCGGTGCCGGCACCTGCCGGCAGGCCTTTGTCGAAGCTCCAGCGCGCGATGGCTTCATCTACCGACAGCAGCCCGCCTTCCTCGCCGACCATCTGTTGCAGGCGGCCGTCTTCCTGCGGCAGCAGCAGCACGGTTTTCGCCTGGAAACTGCTGGAGAGGAAGTGACGGCTGGTGTTGGCGATGTCGGCCACGGTCAGCGCGCGGCTCAGCCCGCGTGACATTTCGTACAGGTGACGCGCCCGCTGCTCGCGGTAGCGCGCCACCCGGGCCTGATAACGCACCCCGGCGGTCAGGTTGCCGATGATGATGCCGACGGCGAGCATCACGCCGAAGGTCAGCAGATACTGCATATCGCTGACGGCGAACGACCATTCGGGCTGGACGAAGAACAGATCGAAGCTGGCGACGTTGATCACCGCCGCCAGCACCGACGGCCAGCGGCCGAAGAACAGCGCGACGATCGCCACGCCGAGCAGATAGATCATCACCAGGTTGGCCTGATCGAAGCCCGGCAGCAGCCACTGCGAGAGCAGGGTGATCAGCGCGCACAGCGCCACCGCCACCGCGCAGCCGCGCAGCTGCATGCGCCATTTCTCATTGAAGCTGCGGCCGTCGTGCTCCTTGCCCGGCGGCGGCTGCGCGGCGTCGTTTTCCAGCGCCACGATCACCAGATCGAGATCCGGGCCCAGCCGGCCGAGGCGATCGGCGAAGCTGCCGCGCAGCTTCCAGCGCTGTTCGCTGCGGCGGCCGATGATGATTTTGCCGAGGTTATGCTCGCGGGCGTAGCGCAGCACCGCGCGCTCTTCGGACGGATCGGCCAGGGTGGCGGTTTCTGCCCCCAGCTCCTGCGCCAGCCGCAGCGCGCGCAGAATGGCGCGGCGCTGGTTTTCCGGCAGCCGGTGCAGCTTGGGGGTTTCCACGTAGACCGCATGCCAGTGGCAGCCAAGCCGCGCCGCCAGCCGGGCGGCGATGCGCACCAGCTTTTCGTTGCCGCTGTTGTGGCCGACGCACAGCAGAATGCTGTCTCGGGTATGCCACACTTTCTCGCGCCCCTGGGTATCGCGAAACTCGCGCATCTGATCATCGACCCGATCGGCGGTGCGGCGCAGCGCCAGCTCGCGCAGGGCGATCAGGTTGCCTTTGCGAAAGAAGTGCTCGATGGCGCGCTCGGCCTGACCGGGAATATACACTTTGCCTTCGTGCAGCCGCCGGCGCAGATCGTCCGGCGGCAGATCGACCAGCACCACTTCGGCGGCTTCGTCAAACACGTGGTCGGGCACCGTTTCGCGCACCCGCACGCCGGTCACGCCGCCCACGACGTCGTTCAGGCTTTCCAGATGCTGCACGTTGACGGTAGTCAGCACGTCGATGCCGGCGTCCAGCAGCTCTTCCACATCCTGCCAGCGTTTGGGGTGGCGCGAACCCTGGGCGTTGCTGTGCGCCAGTTCGTCCATCAGCACCAGCGCCGGGTGGCGCGCCAGCGCGGCGTCGAGATCGAATTCATGCACCAGCCGGCCGCGATGCTGGATGCGTTTTTGCGGCAGCAGCGACAGGCCGTCGAGCAGGGCGGCGGTCTCGCTGCGGCCGTGGGTTTCCACCACGCCGACCAGCACGTCCAGCCCCTGAGCGCGCAAACGCTGGGCCTCCTGCAGCATGGCGTAGGTTTTGCCCACGCCGGCGCAGGCGCCGAAGAATACCTTCAACCGGCCGCGCGGCTTTTCATTGGCCAGCGCCAGCAGGCTATCGGGATCGGGGCGCTGCTGCTCTTCTTCGACCATGACAATTCCTTGTGTTACCAAGCAAAAAGGGGTTCGGCATGCCGAACCCTATCACTATGCTGAATACGGCGCGTTACTTCAACGCATCCAGCGCCAGGTTCAGCTTCAGCACGTTGACCACCGATTCCCCCATGAAGTTGGGCGTGGCCCGATCGGTGTTGTCTTCGATCAGTTTGGCGACCTGTTCCGGCGGCAGATGACGTGCCGCCGCGACCCGCGCCAGCTGATATTGCGCGGCGGCGATCGAGATCTGCGGATCCAACCCGCTGCCGGAGGCGGTCAGCAGATCGACCGGGATCGGGCCGCTCATTGCCGGGTTGGCCTGGCGCAGCTGCGCTGCGCGTTCGGCGATAGCCTTATCCAGCGCCGGGTTGGTGGCCGCCAGGTTGCTGCCGGCGGAGGCCTGTGGATTATAGGCCGAATCGCCGGTGGCCGACGGGCGGCCCCAGAAATAGTCGGCGCGCGTAAAGTTCTGGCCGATCAGCGCGGAGCCGACCGCCTTGTCGCCTTGGTACAGCAGCGAGCCGTTGGCCGCGGCCGGAAACAGCAGCTGCGCCAGCCCGGTGGTCAGCAGCGGATAGGCGATGCCGGTGATCAGCGTCAGCAAAATCAGCATCACCAGCGCAGGTCGTAAATAAGTCATGTTCATTTCCCTCAATGGTTAACCGGCGACGTGCAGCGCGACCAGGATCAGGTCGATCAGTTTGATGCCGACGAACGGCACCAGCAGACCGCCGACCCCGTACAGCCACAGGTTGCGGCGCAGCAGGGCCGCGGCGCTCATCGGTTTATAGCTCACCCCTTTCAGCGCCAGCGGGATCAGGAACACGATCACCAGGGCGTTGAAGATCACCGCCGACATGATGGCGGAGGCGGGGGAGTGCAGGTGCATCACGTTCAGCGCGTTCAGCTGCGGGTAGGTGGCCGCGAACGCCGCCGGAATGATGGCGAAGTATTTGGCCACGTCGTTGGCGATGCTGAAGGTGGTCAGCGAGCCGCGCGTCATCAGCATCTGTTTGCCGATGTGCACCACTTCGATCAGCTTGGTCGGGTTGGAATCCAGATCGACCATGTTGCCCGCCTCTTTGGCAGCCTGGGTGCCGGAGTTCATCGCCACCGCCACATCGGCCTGCGCCAGCGCCGGGGCGTCGTTGGTGCCGTCGCCGGTCATCGCCACCAAACGGCCTTCTCCCTGATACTGGCGGATCAGCGCCAGCTTGGCTTCCGGCGTGGCTTCCGACAGGAAATCGTCCACCCCGGCTTCGGCGGCGATCGCCGCCGCGGTCAGCGGGTTATCGCCGGTGATCATCACCGTTTTGATGCCCATCTTGCGCAGTTCATTGAAGCGTTCCTTGATGCCGCCCTTGACGATATCCTTCAGCGCCACCACGCCCAGCACCCGGGCGCCTTCCGCCACCACCAAGGGCGTGCCGCCGGTGCGCGCCACGCTTTCCACCAGATCGTCCACCGCCCGCGGGAAGTGGCCCTGATTGGTTTCGACGTGGCGGCGAATGGCGTCCACCGCGCCTTTGCGGATCATGCGCTCCTGCACGTTGACGCCGCTCATGCGGGTCTGGGCGGAGAAGGGCACGAAGGTGGCGTTCAGCGCCTGCAGATCGCGTTCGCGCAGGTTGAAGCGCTGTTTGGCCAGCACCACGATGCTGCGGCCTTCCGGCGTTTCGTCCGCCAGCGAGGCCAGCTGCGCGGCGTCCGCCAGCTCTTGCTCTTTCACGCCCGGTGCCGGCAGGAACTCCGAAGCCTGGCGGTTGCCCAGCGTGATGGTGCCGGTTTTATCCAGCAGCAGCACGTCCACGTCGCCGGCGGCTTCCACCGCGCGGCCGCTGGTGGCGATCACGTTGGCGCCGAGCATGCGGCTCATCCCGGCCACGCCGATGGCGGACAGCAGGCCGCCGATAGTGGTGGGGATCAGGCAGACCAGCAGCGCGACCAGCACGGTGATGGTGACCACGCTGCCGCTGCCGGCCGCTTCCACGCTGTATTGCGAGAACGGGAACAGGGTGGCGGTGGCCAGGACGAACACGATGGTCAGCGCCACCAGCAGGATGGTCAGCGCGATCTCGTTCGGCGTTTTGCGGCGTTTGGCGCCTTCCACCATGGCGATCATGCGATCGAGGAAGGTTTCCCCCGGGTTGACGCTGCACTGCACCACCAGCCAGTCGGACAGCACGCGGGTGCCGCCGGTGACCGAGGAGAAGTCGCCGCCGGACTCGCGGATCACCGGCGCGGATTCGCCGGTGATGGCGCTTTCATCCACCGAGGCGCCGCCTTCCAGCACTTCGCCGTCGCACGGGATGGTGTCGCCGGCTTCCACCAGTACGATATCGCCTTTGCGCAGGCTCTCGGCGGCCACTTTCTCCGTGGCGCCGTCGCGGCGCGGGCCGGCCAGCTTTTTCGCCCAGCTGGTTTTCTTGGTGCCCTTCAGGCTTTCCGCCTGGGCCTTGCTGCGCCCTTCGGCCAGCGCCTCGGCGAAGTTGGCGAACAGCACGGTGAACCACAGCCACAGGGCGACGCTGCCGGTGAAGGCGGCGGCGCCGTCGGTTTGGCCGGTGAGGATCGCCAGCCAGATGGCGGTGGTCAGAATGCTGCCGATATACACCACGAACATCACCGGGTTGCGCCATTGAACGCGAGGGTCCAGTTTTTTCACCGCATCGATCAGCGCGGTGCGCACCAGAGCCGGTTCAAACAGCGCGCGTTGTTTGCGAGTCATCTCTTATTCTCTCTCTGTGACGTCGATTAGTTTGCCAACCAAAGCTGCAAATGCTCGGCCACCGGGCCCAGCGCCAGCGCCGGCACGAAGGTCAGCGCGCCCACCAGCAGCACGGTGCCGATCAGCAGGCCGATAAACAGCGGCCCATAGGTCGGCAGGGTGCCGTTGCCCGCCGGCTGGCGCTGCTTGGCGCTCAGCGAGCCGGCGATCGCCAGCACCGGCAGGATCACCCCGAAGCGGCCGACGAACATGGCGAAGGCCAGCAGCAGGTTGTAGAACGGCGTATTGACGCTCAACCCGGCGAAGGCGCTGCCGTTGTTGTTGGCGGCGGAGGACAGGGCGTACAGCACTTCGCTGAAGCCGTGGGCGCCCGGGTTGAGGATGCCGGCGCGGCCCGCGTCGGTGCCGATGGCCAGCGCGCTGCCCAGCAGTACCAGCGTCGGCGTGACCAGGATCGCCAGCGCGGTCATCTTCATGTCGTAAACGTCGATTTTCTTGCCCAGATATTCCGGGGTGCGGCCGATCATCAGACCGGCGATAAACACCGTCAGCAGCACGAACAGCAGCATGCCGTACAGGCCGGAGCCGACGCCGCCGAACACCACTTCGCCGATCTGCATCAGCCACATCGGCACCATGCCGCCCAGCGCGGTGAAGGAGTCGTGCATGGCGTTGACCGCCCCGCAGGACGCGGCGGTGGTGACTACCGAGAACAGGCTGGTGGCGAGAATGCCGAAGCGCGACTCTTTGCCTTCCATATTGATGTTGCTGTCGGCGCCCAGCGCGCTCAGGTGCGGGTTGCCCGCCAGCTCGGCGACCATCACCGCCACCACCGCCGCCACGAAGATCAGCGCCATCGCCCAGATCAGCGCATGGCCCTGGCGGTTTTCACCGGCCAACTGGCCGAAGGAGAAGCACAGTGCGCAGGGGATCAGGAAGATGGCCAGCATCTGCACGAAGTTGGTCAGCACGGTTGGGTTCTCGAACGGGTGCGCCGAGTTGGCGCCGAAGAAGCCGCCGCCGTTGGTGCCGAGCATCTTGATCGCTTCCTGCGAGGCCACCGGCCCCATCGGCAGCGTCTGCTGCGCACCTTCGAGCGTGGTGACGTGCAGGTAAGGCAGGAAGTTTTGCAGCGTGCCCTGGCTGACGAAAAACAGGGCGATCAGCAGCGCGATCGGCAGCAGCACATACAGCGTGATGCGGAACAGATCGGCCCAGGCGTTGCCGACGGTATTGCCGGCGCGGCGGGTAAAGGCGCGGATCAGCGCAAAGGCCACGGCGATACCGGTGGCGGCGGAGACGAAGTTCTGCACCGCCAGCCCGGCCATCTGGCTTAAATAGCTGAGGGCGCTTTCGCCGCTGTAGGCCTGCCAGTTGGTGTTGGTGACGAAGCTGACGGCGGTGTTGAGCGCCAGATCCCAGGAGAGGCCCGGGAAGCCTTGCGGGTTGAGCGGCAGCGAGCCCTGCGTCATCAGCAGGGCGAACAGCAGCGCCAGGCCGAGCAGGTTGAACGCCAGGATCGCCAGCGCGTACTGCCACCAGTTCATCTCGGTGGCGCGGATGCCGCAGGCGCGCCAGACGCCGGCTTCTACCCCGCGCAGCGCAGGCAGCGGTTCACCTTCGATCAGGCGTGCCATAAAGCCGCCCAGCGGCCGGGCCAGCAGCAGAAGCACCAGCAGGAAGCTGGCGATCAGTAAAAAGGCTGAAGCCGCCATCAGAAATCCTCCGCGTTAAACAGGGCGTAGACCAGATAGGCCAACAGCAGCAGAACCAACAGCGCACCACCAATAACGCTGAAACTCACGGGACACCTCCAGAGGTGTTGTTTTTGATAGAGGCAGTGTAGGGAGAGGGGTAGAAAGAAGATGAAAAAATCGCGCGGGCGGGTGTAAAAAAAGTATAAAAATGGCTGAAATTTCAGCGGAAATTTAGCATTTCAATCATCAGGCCGGTGGCGAGATTGTCCCTGATGGGGGAGGGAGAACGGGCGTAAGCGGGAAATAATGAACCAGATAATAACCACAATGTAACTCATGGTAAGTTAAAAATTAACCTTGCTGTAACAAAATTACGGATCGCGGCGGCGATTAGCGATTTTTTGTGCGATTTAGTGGTCGGATGAGTAGTAAACTTTCATCAAGTGCGCTAAAATTTTGTCCAGTTACCAAATTACCGATTGTTCATTTGATACGCCGACGCCGTTTTCCCTGACAAATCAACGGCAGGCGTTTTTAAGGAGGTTCGCATGTCTACGACCTATCACGCTTATTCACTGCATCGGATTCTCCTGCGCCGCAGCGCAGTGGTTATCGCGGGCATTTTGGCCCTGCCGGTAATGCTGTTCCGCAGCGATCGCGGGCGTTTTTACAGCTACCTGCACCGCGTCTGGTCAAAAACCAGCGATAAGCCGGTTTGGCTGCAGCAGGCGGAACTGGCGTCCTGCGATTTCTACTGAGTCGCTACCGATTCACGAAAACCCTCGCCCTGCGGCGGGGGTTTTTTTTATGCCTATAGTCGGCCCTATCAAGCGCAAGGTCGTATTCGGCAAGCCATTCTTCTACACTTTCCTCATCGGCCAACAACACGGGAGAGCGGTATGAGCGACAACATCCCTATCGGCATCAGCGCCTGTTTACTGGGCGACGCGGTGCGTTTCGACGGCGGCCACAAACGGCTGGCCTTTGCGGTGGAACAGTTGGCGCCCTATGTGCGCTTTGAGCCCGTTTGCCCGGAAATGGCGATCGGCCTGCCTACGCCGCGCCCGGCGCTGCGCTTGGTGAAGCAGGCGCAGCCGTGGCCGGCGATGCGCTACAGCAACGACGCCGGCGTGGATCTGACCGAGGAGATGCGCGGCTTCTCCGCGCAACGCGTGGCGGCCTTGCAGCATCTGTGCGGCTATATCGTCTGCGCCAAGTCGCCGAGCTGCGGCCTGGAGCGGGTGCGGGTCTACAGCGAAAACGGCAAGGACTCGCGTAAAAACGGCGTCGGGCTGTTTACCGCCGAACTGCTGCGCCAGATGCCGTGGCTGCCGGTGGAAGAAGACGGACGATTGCAGGATGCGGCATTGCGGGAAAACTTTATCGAGCGGGTGTACGCGCTGTACGAGTTGAACATGCTGTGGCGCCAGGGGCTGACCCGCGGCGGGCTGATCGCGTTTCACAGCCGCTACAAGCTGTCGCTGCTGGCGCATTCGCAGCCGGCGTATCGCGAGCTGGGGCGCTTCGTCGCCGATATTCACCGCTGGGATTCGCTGGAGGCCTTCGCCGTGGAATACCGCAGCCGCCTGATGGCGCTATTGGCGCACAAGGCAACGCGGCGCAACCACACCAACGTGTTGATGCACGTGCAGGGCTACTTCCGCCGTCAGCTCAGCGCGGCGCAGCGCCAGGAGCTGGCGCACCTTATCGACCGCTACCGGCAGGGCATGCAGCCGCTGCTGGCGCCGATCGCGCTGCTCAAGCATTACATGGCGGAATACCCCGATCGCTATCTGGCGGAACAACGCTATTTCGAACCTTATCCGGAGGCGCTGCGTTTGCGTTACGGCCATTGATTGACAAGGAGTTTTATGACCACGCATCTGGTCTGGTTGCGTAACGATCTGCGTATCACCGACAACAAAGCGCTGCACGCCGCCTGCAGCGATCCCGAAGCCCGGGTGCTGGCGGTGTTTATCGCCACCCCGCAGCAGTGGCGGCAACATGAGATGGCGCCGCGGCAGGCGGCGCTGATCCACGCCAGCCTGCAGGCGGTGCAGCAGGCGCTGGCGCACAAGGGCGTTGCGCTGTATTGCCATTCCTGTGCGGACTTTGCCGCGTCGATCGACTGGCTGGCGGACTATTGCGAGCGGGAGCAGGTGGATGCGCTGTTTTACAATCGCCAGTACGAACTGAACGAACGGCGGCGCGATGCGCGGCTGGAACAGCGGTTGAGCGGCCGGGTGAGGTGCCACGGTTTCGATGACAGCCTGCTGTTGCCGCCGGGCAGCGTACTCACCGGCGGCGGCGAGATGTACAAGGTTTATACGCCGTTTCGCAACGCCTTCATTCAGCGCCTGACCGAGTCCGACGTGAGCTGCCTGCCGGCGCCGAAGATCCGCGCCGGTGGCGCGTTGCCTGCGCCTGAGGCGCCGGCGGCATTCGATTACCCTACGGCGGAGACTGGGGATGGCTATCCCGCCGGCGAGGAGGCCGCGTTGCAGCGGCTGCGCGCCTTTTGCCGCGAGCAGGTGCAGGATTACCTCCGGCAGCGCGATCTGCCGGCCCTCGCCGGCACCAGTAGCCTGTCGCCCTATCTGGCGATCGGCGTGCTGTCGCCGCGCCAGTGCTTCAACCGCCTGCGCGCCGAATGCCCGCAGCTGCTGGAAGATCGCGAAAGCGGTGCCTTCGCCTGGCTCAACGAGCTGATTTGGCGTGAGTTCTATCGCCATCTGCTGGTGGCCTATCCCGATCTGTGCCGCCATCGGCCGTTTATTGCCTGGACGGACAAGGTGCGCTGGTGCGATGACGCGGCGAAGCTGCACGCCTGGCAGCGGGGCGAGACTGGCTACCCGATCGTCGATGCCGCCATGCGCCAGCTGAACGCCACCGGCTGGATGCACAACCGGCTGCGCATGATCAGTGCCAGTTTTCTGGTGAAGGATCTGTTGATCGACTGGCGCGCCGGGGAGCGCTATTTCATGTCGCAACTGCTGGATGGGGATCTGGCGGCCAATAACGGCGGCTGGCAGTGGGCGGCATCCACCGGCACCGACGCCGCGCCGTATTTCCGCATCTTCAACCCGACGACTCAGGGTGAACGTTTTGATCCACAAGGCACTTTTATCCGTAAATGGTTGCCGGAACTGGCGGATGTGCCCGACAATGACATCCATCATCCCCATCGCTGGGCGGAAAAGCAGCGATGCACGCTGAACTACCCGCTGCCGATCGTCGATCATAAGCAAGCCCGGCTGGAGACGCTGGCGGCGTTCGAGGCGGCAAAACGGGGAGAGTCTTGAGGCAACTGCAAGGAGCGATGCAATGATGAAAAAGGTGCTGGCCCTGTGCCTGAGCGGCTATTCCGCGCTGGCGATCGCCGGCTTTGACGTGGTGGCGCTCGGCGTCGACGGCGGCGTCAGCGACGGCAACCTGACCTCCTACCTGATCCGCAGCGACAATCAGCCGCGGTATGTGGCGCTGGACGCCGGTTCGCTGCTGCCGGGCATCGCCAAAGGGCTGGAGAAGGGCAGTTTCCCGCAGGTGACGCCCGAGCTGGCCGCGCCTTACACGCCGCAGGGCTATGTGTTCCGGCAGTTGATCGGCAGTTACTTTATCAGCCACGGCCATTTGGACCACGTGGCGGGGCTGATCGTCGGCTCACCCGAGGACAATAAAAAAACCGTTTACGCCCAAGCGGACACCGTACTGACCCTGCGTAATCACTACTTCAACTGGAAGGCGTGGCCGAACTTTACCGACGCCGGCAACGGCTCGCGGCTGGGTACCTACCGGCTGCAAACGGTGCGGCCGCAGCAGCGGTTTACCCTCGGTCTGACCGGATTGACCGGCGTGATGTACCCGCTCAGCCACGATCGCTATCCGTCGTCGATGCTGCTGATTTCCAACGGCAGCGAGTTCTTCGCCTACTTCGGCGATACCGGGCCGGATAAGGTCGAGCAGTCGCGCGATCTCGATACCGTCTGGCGCGCGCTGGGGCCGCTTGTCGAGCAGAAGAAGCTCAAGGGCATGATTATCGAAACCTCTTACCCTAATGGGGTGGAGGACAAACATCTGTACGGCCATTTGACACCGGCCTGGCTGCTGAAGGAGCTGAAGAACCTGACGCAGTACAGCGGCGGCGAAGGCTCGCTGAACGGTTTGCCGGTGGCGATCAGCCATATCAAGCCCAGCCTGAAGCAGGGCGAAGACACGCGCGCCGCCATTGCGCAACAGCTGGCGCAGGGCAACGATCTGGGGGTGAAATTCATCCTGATGGCGCAGGGCGACCGGCAGACATTTTGACTATGAAGAGAGAAGAGAATGCGTAACCTCGATCTGGAACAACTGATCAACACGGAACTGAACGCCGCGGCGTTTCAGGACTACGCCCCCAACGGATTGCAGGTGGAAGGCCGCCCGCACGTGCAGCGCATCGTGACCGGCGTCACCGCCTGTCAGGCGCTGCTGGACGCCGCGGTGGCGCATCAGGCCGACGCGATTATCGTGCACCACGGCTATTTCTGGAAAAACGAGGCGCCGGCGGTGCGCGGCATGAAGCGCAACCGCCTGAAAACGCTGCTGACCCATGATATCAACCTGTACGGCTACCACCTGCCGCTGGACGCGCATCCGGTGCTGGGCAACAACGCGCAGCTGGCGCAGGCGCTGGGCATTCGGGTGATTGGCGACGTCGAGCCGCTGGTGCCGCACGGTGAATTTGAACAGCCGCTGACCGGCGAAGCGCTGCAGCAGCGTATCGAAAGCCGGCTGGGGCGCGCGGTGCTGCACTGCGGCGATAACGCGCCTGAGCACATTCGCCGGGTGGCCTGGTGCACCGGTGGCGGCCAGGGCTTTATCGACAGCGCGGCGCGCTTCGGCGTCGATGCGTTCATCAGCGGTGAAGTGTCTGAGCAGACCATTCACAGCGCGCGCGAAATGGGCGTGCATTTCTTCGCCGCCGGCCACCACGCCACCGAGCGCGGCGGCGTGAAGGCGCTGGGCGACTGGCTGGCGCAGCACCACGGCTTTGATGTGACCTTTATCGACATCCCGAATCCCGCCTGATTTTTTTCTTCCCCGGATCCAGCCCGGCCTGCGCGCCGGCTGAATCCTTCTACCGCGCTATTTCCTTATTTTCCCTATGGTTGCGTTCTATTGACAGCCGGGGCCGCGTCACGCATAACTGGTGTGTTTTTCATCGCGATAATAATAAGGAGAATAAGGGTGCAACAAGCACGTTATTACCTGTTGGGTGAAAGAGCGGTAGTGCTTGAACTGTCGCCGCCGGTGACCTTACCGAGCCAGCAGCGCATCTGGGCGCTGGCGGAAAAGCTGAATCACCATCCCGACGTGCGGGAAGTGGTGCCGGGGATGAATAACCTGACGCTGTTGCTGCATACGCCGCAGGCCGACGCCGAAGCGATGCTCGCATTGCTGCAGCAAGGTTGGGAAAGCAAAGAGAGCCTGACGCCGGAATCGCGCCAGGTGGATATTCCGGTGGTCTACGGCGGGGAACAAGGCCCCGATCTGGTTGAAGTGGCGCGCCATACCGGCATGACGCCGCGGCAGGTGGTGGAATGCCACGCGGCGGCGGCCTACGTGGTCTATTTCCTCGGCTTTCAGCCGGGCTTCTCCTATTTGGGCGGCATGCCGGAACAACTGGCGACGCCGCGCCGCGCTGAGCCGCGTCTGGCGGTGGCGGCCGGCTCCGTTGGCATCGGCGGCGGCCAGACCGGTATCTATCCGCTGGTGACGCCCGGCGGCTGGCAGCTGATCGGCCGCACGCCGTTGGCGCTGTTCAATCCGCATGAAATGCCGCCGACGCTGCTGCGCCCGGGCGATAACGTGCGCTTCGTGCCGCAGAAGGAGGGCGTATGCTGATTATTCTGCGTGCCGGCATCTATACCACGGTGCAGGATTTGGGCCGCGAGGGATTCCGACGCCTGGGCATCAGCACCGGCGGGGCGCTGGATCAACCGGCGTTGAAGATCGCCAACCTGCTGGTGGGCAATGCGCCGGAGGCCGCCGGGCTGGAGATCACCCTCGGCCAGTTCAGCGCCGAGTTTACCCGCCCTGGCTGGATCGCCTTGACCGGTGCCGGCTGCGACGCGCAGCTGGACGGCAAGCCGCTGTGGACCGGCTGGCGCTACCCGGTGAAAAAGGGGCAGCGGCTGGCGCTGGGCACGCCGAAACGCGGCATGCGCAGCTACCTGGCGATCTCGGGCGGCATCGCCGTGCCGGAAATGCTGGGCTCGTGCAGCACCGACATGAAAGCCGCCTTTGGCGGCCACGAAGGCCGTAATCTGAAGGATGGCGATCGGCTGCCGCTGGGCAAATCCACCGCGCTGCCGCAACACCGCTGCGGCGTGAAGCAGCTGCTGTTCACCAACCGCATTCGCGCGCTGCCGGGGCCGGAGTACGCTGAGTTCAGCGAAGAGGCGCAGGACACGTTCTGGCGCACCGCCTGGCAGCTCAGCCCGCAGAGCAACCGCATGGGCTACCGCCTGCACGGCGGCACGCCGCTGGCGCGCACCACCGACCGCGAGATGCTGTCGCACGGCCTGCTGCCCGGCGTGGTGCAGGTGCCGCACAACGGCCAGCCGATCGTGCTGATGGCCGATGCGCAAACTACCGGCGGTTACCCGCGTATCGCCTGCGTGATCGAGGCCGATCTCTACCACTTGGCGCAGATCCGTCTCGGCGAACCGATCCACTTCGTTCTCTGCTCACTGGCGGAGGCGCAGCGCGCCAAAGCCGAGCAGGATCTCTTCCTTCGACAGATTGCCTGGGGGTTACATGATCGTTGATTTGAACGCCGATCTCGGCGAAGGCTGCGCCAACGACCAGGCGCTGTTGCAATTGGTGAGCTCGGCCAACATCGCCTGCGGCTTCCACGCCGGCGATGCGCAGACCATGCGTCAGTCGGTGCGCTGGGCATTACAGTACGGCGTGGCGATCGGCGCTCACCCGAGTTTTCCCGATCGGGAGAACTTCGGCCGCACCCGCATGCAACTGCCGCCGGAAACGGTGTACGCACAGGTGGTGTATCAGCTCGGGGCGCTGGCGGCCATCGCCCGCGCCGAGGGCGGGGTGATGGTGCACGTTAAGCCGCACGGCATGCTGTACAACCAGGCGGCGGTTGAGCCGGCGCTGGCGGAAGCGATCGCCCGGGCGGTGCAGGCGGTCGATCCGGCGCTGCGGCTGGTGGGGCTGGCCGGCAGCGAACTGATCCGCGCCGGGGAACAACTCGGTCTGACCACCCGGCAAGAGGTGTTCGCCGATCGCGGCTATCAGGCCGACGGCACGCTGGTGCCGCGCAGTTTGCCGGGGGCGCTGATTGAGGATGACGAACAGGCGCTGGCGCAAACGCTGGAGATGGTGCGCCATCACCGGGTGCGCAGCGTGGATGGCGTCTGGACCGCCGTTCAGGCGGAAACCGTCTGCCTGCACGGGGACGGCGAGCATGCGCTGGCGTATGCGCGCAAGCTGCGGGACAGTTTTGTTCAGCAGGGCATCCGCGTCAGCGCGGAGCAGTAAAGCAAGACACAACATCACAAGCAAAAAACTATTAGAAAATATCGAGGGAAGACTATGGAACAGGCCGTGAATCTCTGGCCACTGATCGGCATCGCCGCCATCGTGGTCGGGTTTGTATTGCGTTTCAACCCGGTGCTGGTGGTGATCGCCGCCGGTATCATCACCGGTCTGGCGGCGCTGATGCCGCTGGACGTCATTCTGGAAAAGCTCGGCGAGGGCTTTCTCAATACCCGCAACTTGCCGCTGATCCTGCTGCTGCCGCTGGCGGTGATCGGCCTGCTGGAGCGCCACGGGCTGAAAGAGCGTGCGCAGGCGTGGATCGCCAGGATCAAAAGCGCCACCGCCGGCCGTCTGCTGATCGTCTACCTGTTTGTGCGCGAGATTACCGCGGCGATGGGGCTGACCAGCCTGGGCGGGCATCCGCAGATGGTGCGGCCGCTGCTGGCGCCGATGGCGGAAGGGGCGACGGAAAACCGCTACGGCGAGCTGCCGGAGCGCACGCGCCACCGCCTGCGCGCCATGTCGGCCGCGACCGACAACGTCGGGCTGTTCTTCGGCGAGGATATCTTCGTCGCTTTCGGCGCGATCATCTTCATGCACAACTTTATGCTGGAGTCCGGCGGCATTCAGACCGAGCCGCTGCATATCGCGCTGTGGGGCATTCCGACCGCGATTTTCGCTTTCCTGATCCACGCGTTTCGGCTGTATCGGATGGATAAGCAGCTGAGCGCCGAGCTGGCGCAGCTGAATCAGGCGGTGCTGCAGGCGAAGGGGGAGGCACGATGAACTTCCAGCAACAATACCTCTACTGGCTGGCCGGCGCGGTGCTGCTGATTGTGGCGGTGATGTCCTTACGCGATCGCGCCAACCCGCGCCGCATCACCACCGGGCTGTTTTGGGGGCTGTACGGCCTGGTGTTCCTGGTCGGCGACTGGACTTACCGCCTGCTGGGCGACGTGCTGGGCGAGGGCAGCAACGAAAAACGCATGCTGCATATCATCGTTGGCGTGGTGGTGGTGGTGATGGCCCTGATCGCCGGCTTTGGCGGTGTGCGCCTCGGCAGCTATCACCAGCGGGCGCCGCAGGAGCGCGAGGCCAGCGCCAAGCGCCTGGGCAACAAGCTGTTTATCCCCGCTCTGGCAATCCCGGTGGTGACGGTGATCGGCGTGCTGTTGTTCAACAACGTGCCGGCGTTGCAAAGCGCAGTATTCGGCAGCGGCAACCATGCGACGCTGATCACCCTGTTCTCGATGACCGTCGGCTGCCTGATTGGCCTGGCGATCGCGGTGAAAATGACCCACGAGAAGGCCCTGCAGCCAGTGCAGGAAGCGCGGCGCTTGCTGGATTCGATCGGCTGGGCGTTCATTCTGCCGCAGATCCTCGCCACGCTGGGGCTGCTGTTTACCGTCGCCGGCGTCGGCACCGCGATCTCGCATTTGACCCAGGAGTATCTGGCGGTCGATAACCGCTTTATCGCCGTGGCGGTCTACGCTATCGGTATGGCGGTGCTGACCATGGTGATGGGCAACGCCTTCGCCGCTTTCCCGATCGTTACCGCCGGCATCGGCATTCCGATCTTGGTGCTGCAACACGGCGGCAACCCGGCGGTGATGGCGGCGATCGGCATGTTCTCCGGCTATTGCGGCACCCTGATGACGCCGATGGCGGCGAACTTCAACATCGTGCCGGCGGCGCTGCTGGAGCTGCCGGACAAGAATGCGGTGATCAAGGCGCAGGTGCCGACCGGCGTGCTGCTGCTGTTGGTTAACGTGTTCCTGCTGTATTTCCTGATGTTCCTGTAGGAGTAAGGATGCAAAAAGTATTGATTACCGGCTTTGAGCCGTTTGGCGGCGAGCGCCTTAACCCCTCCTGGGAAGTGGTGAAGCAGCTCAATGATATGGAGCTGGTCGGCACGCGCATCGTGGCGCGCCAGCTGCCGTGCGTGTTCGGCGCGGCGCTGGACGCGCTCAATGCGGCGATCGACGAGGTGCAGCCGGTGATGGTGCTGGCTATCGGCCAGGCCGGCGGCCGCACCGACATCACGATTGAACGGGTGGCGATCAACGTCGACGATGCGCGTATCCCCGACAATCAGGGGCAACAGCCGGTGGACGAGCCGATCGTCGCCGGCGGCCCGGCGGCCTATTTCAGTACCTTGCCGATTAAAGCGATGGTCAGTTCGATGCGTGAGGCCGGCATTCCGGCCGCCGTTTCGCAGACCGCCGGCACCTACGTGTGCAACCATGTCATGTATGGCTTGCTGCACCGTTTGAGCGGCCAGCGTGAGGTGAAGGGCGGCTTTATCCATATCCCGTATCTGCCGGAGCAGGCGGCGGCGCACCCCGGCGCGCCGAGCATGGCGGCTTCGACGGTGCTGTTTGCATTGGAGCTGGCCGTTTCCATCGCTTTGCAGGTGGAGCACGATCTGAAAGTGGTGGGCGGCGCGACGCATTAATCATGTCATCCCCGGCGCATCGGGCTGCGCCGGGTCTACGCAAGGAGTGGTCTATGCCGGAAGGACCGGAGATTCGCCGGGCGGCGGACAAACTGGCGGCGGCGGTGATCGATCAGCCGCTGACCGCCGTCGATTTCGCTTTTCCCCAGCTGAAACACTACCGCCAGCGTCTGCTCGGCGAGCGCATCGTCGCCATCGAGCCGCGCGGCAAGGCGCTGCTGACCCATTTCTCCAATGGGTTGACGATGTACAGCCACAACCAGCTGTACGGCGTGTGGAAAGTGGCGGCGGCCGGGGAGACGCCGGAGACCAGGCGCGATCTGCGGGTGCGGCTGGAAACCGCCCGCAGCGCGATATTGCTCTACAGCGCTTCCGACATTACCGTCGGGCCGCGCGAGGAAATAGAGCAACACCCGTTTTTGCAACGCATCGGCCCCGACGTGTTGGACATGTCGTTGACGGTAGACGATGTGGTGGAGCGGTTGCTGACGCCGCGTTTTCGCCGCCGGCAGTTGGGTGGCATGCTGCTCGACCAGGCGTTTCTCGCCGGATTGGGCAATTATCTGCGCGCCGAAATCCTGTGGCAGGCCGAACTGGCACCGCAGCACAAACCGCAGGTTCTGCCGCCGGAAGCGCTGCGCCGCCTGGCGGAAGCATTGCTGGCAGTGCCGCGCCTTTCCTACCAGACGCGCGGGCAGGCGGATGACAACCGGCATCACGGCGCGCTGTTTCGCTTCAAGGTGTTTCATCGCAGCGGCGAGCCCTGCGAACGCTGCGGTGAGATGATCGTGCGTACCGAGCTGTCGTCGCGGCCGTTTTATTGGTGCCCGGGCTGCCAGAAATAACCAAAAAAAACGCCGCCCGAAGGGGCGGCGCTGTGCGGTTTCAGACGGGAAAGCGGCTTACTTGTTTTTCAGCTGGGATTTGAAATCGCGTTCGGCATAGCCGGTGTACAGCTGACGCGGACGGGCAATTTTGATGCCTTCGTCGTGCATTTCGTTCCAGTGGGCGATCCAGCCGATGGTGCGCGCAATGGCGAAGATTACGGTGAACATGGAAGAAGGAATGCCCATCGCCTTCAGGATGATGCCGGAGTAGAAGTCGACATTCGGGTACAGTTTCTTCTCGATGAAGTACGGGTCGTTCAGCGCGATGTGTTCCAGCTCCATCGCCACCTGCAGCAGGTTGTCGTCCTTCTTGTTCAGCTCTTTCAGCACTTCGTGACAGGTTTCGCGCATCACGGTAGCGCGCGGATCGTAGTTCTTGTACACGCGGTGGCCGAAGCCCATCAGGCGGAAGGAGTCGTTCTTGTCCTTGGCGCGCTTGATGAATTCCGGAATGTGCTCGACGGTCTTGATCTCTTCCAGCATTTTCAGCGCCGCTTCGTTGGCGCCGCCGTGTGCCGGCCCCCACAGGGAGGCGATGCCGGCCGCGATGCAGGCGAACGGGTTGGCGCCGGAAGAGCCGGCGGTGCGCACGGTAGAGGTAGAGGCGTTCTGCTCATGGTCGGCGTGCAGGATCAGGATGCGATCCATGGCGCGTTCCAGCACCGGGTTCACCACGTACTCTTCGCACGGGGTGGCGAACATCATGTGCAGGAAGTTGCCGGCATAGGACAGATCGTTGCGCGGGTAAACGAACGGCTGGCCCAGGGAGTATTTGTAGCACATCGCCGCCACGGTAGGCATTTTGGACAGCAGGCGGAACGCGGTGATTTCACGGTGACGCTCGTTGTTGACGTCCAGCGCATCGTGGTAGAACGCCGCCAGCGCGCCGGTCACGCCGCACAGCACCGCCATCGGGTGCGAGTCGCGACGGAAGCCACGGAACAGATGGGTGATCTGGTCGTGGATCATGGTGTGGCGGGTGACGGTGGTTTTGAAGGTCTCGAACTCTTCCGGCGTTGGGGTCTCGCCGTACAGCAGGATGTAGCACACTTCCAGGTAGGAAGATTCTTTCGCCAGCTGCTCGATAGGGAAGCCGCGGTGCAGCAGCACGCCTTTGTCGCCGTCGATGAAGGTAATCTTGGATTCGCAAGAAGCGGTGGAGGTAAAGCCGGGATCAAATGTGAAATAACCTTTGGAACCCAGAGCGCGGACATCGAGGACATCGGGGCCCAGTGTCGGTGTCAATACGCCCAGTTCGATCGGAGCTTCGCTGTCGTTAATGGTTAGCGTCGCTTTCTTATCAGTCATTTACTGTCTCCTTAGCGCCTTATTTTAAAAACCACTAACAACTGAAATACCTTAAATCTCTGCAGGTTGCCCGCAAAAAAATGGTGCGGACGCTAACTCTGTGAGCGACTGCGCAACTGTGCGCGGGTAGGGTACAGAGTGCTGACCAGGCGAACGAGACGGGTGACCAGTTGTTAACGATTCATAGTAATTCGTTATAGTCTGTTAATCTTACCTATGAGCTGTTCGAAGAGATGTGAACCTATCCCAATAATCTGTTTTTATTTGCTTTATTTGCTTTTTGACGCCGGCAAAATCGAGCGGGAAACAACGGCTATTGGGATAGGTTCGTCAAATACACTGTTGCACAACTCGAACCCGGGGGGAAGTGTATCTGCTGACCCATAGCGCATCATAGGACCGTTTGTGCCCCTATATGTAATGGAAATGTTGATCTCTTGTCAAATCAGATAATTAATTTTGCACTAATTGTGAAATCCGTGATCTGAATCACTGTTCGGGGGAAATGTTATCAAAGCGGTTGTATGAGAATTGTAATCAGAATGTGATCCTCCTATACTGCCGCCAGGTCTCCGGATTACCCTGAAGTAGGAGCACCCAGCGTTATAAATGCGCGCCGTTTGAGCACAGAGGATGTTGATGTTTGAGCGCGTGACGTGTAAGGGTTTTAGGCTCTTAACGCTGTCTGATCCCCGCCCAGGCCCGGAGGAAGGAAAATAATAAGAGCTGTGTGGGCAAATACGTGAAAAAACAACGACCTGTCAACTTGGATCTGCAAACGATCCGGTTCCCCGTAACTGCGATAGCGTCTATCTTACACCGAGTCTCTGGCGTAATTACCTTCGTTGCCGTGGGTATCCTCCTCTGGCTGCTGGGCCTGTCACTCTCTTCCCAAGAGGGGTTCCTGCAGGCGGCCGCCATCATGAATAGCTTCATCGTCAAATTCATATTCTGGGGCATCCTCACGGCGCTGGCCTATCACATTTGCGGTGGCATCCGTCACTTGTTAATGGATTTTGGCTACATCGAAGAGAGTTTGGCCGCCGGTACCCGTTCCGCCCAAGTGGCGATCGGCCTGACCGTCGTGCTGTCAGTTCTGGCTGGAGTCCTCGTATGGTAAACAACGTTTCTGCATTAGGGCGCAACGGCGTGCACGATTGGCTGCTGCTGCGCGCTTCCGCTATCATCATCACCCTGTACGTCCTGTATATCCTGGGCTTCTTCGTCACGGCTCCGGAACTCACTTATGACATCTGGCGCGGTTTCTTCGCCACTTCCATTACGAAAGTGTTCACTCTGCTGACCTTGCTGTCGATTCTGGTGCACGCCTGGATCGGGCTGTGGCAGGTGCTGACGGACTACGTCAAGCCGCTGGCGGTTCGCCTGGTGTTGCAGCTGGCTGTCGTGGTCGCGTTGCTGGTCTATTTACTGTACGGAACAATCGTAGTGTGGGGTGCTTAAATGAAACTGCCAGTCAGAGAGTTTGATGCCGTCGTAATCGGCGCCGGCGGTGCGGGCATGCGTGCCGCGCTGCAAATTTCCCAAGCGGGCTCGACCTGTGCCCTGCTGTCCAAAGTTTTCCCGACCCGTTCCCATACCGTGTCCGCACAGGGCGGCATCACCGTCGCGCTCGGCAACAGCCACGAGGACAACTGGGAATGGCATATGTACGACACGGTGAAAGGTTCCGACTATATCGGTGACCAGGACGCCATCGAATATATGTGTAAAACCGGCCCGGAAGCGATTCTGGAACTGGAACACATGGGCCTGCCGTTCTCTCGTCTGGACGACGGCCGCATCTATCAGCGCCCGTTCGGTGGCCAGTCGCTGAACTTCGGCGGCGAGCAGGCGGCGCGTACCGCAGCTGCAGCCGACCGTACCGGCCACGCGCTGCTGCACACCCTATACCAACAGAACCTGAAAAACCACACCACCATCTTCTCCGAGTGGTATGCGCTCGATCTGGTGAAAAACCAGGACGGCGCGGTGGTCGGCACCACGGCTATCTGCATCGAAACCGGTGAAGTGGTTTACTTCAAAGCCAAGGCCACCGTGCTGGCGACCGGCGGCGCAGGCCGTATTTACCAGTCCACCACCAACGCCCACATCAACACCGGCGACGGTGTCGGCATGGCGCTGCGCGCCGGCGTGCCGGTGCAGGACATGGAAATGTGGCAGTTCCACCCGACCGGCATCGCCGGCGCGGGCGTGCTGGTGACCGAAGGCTGCCGCGGCGAAGGCGGTTACCTGCTGAACAAACATGGCGAGCGCTTCATGGAGCGTTATGCGCCGAACGCCAAAGATCTGGCGGGCCGCGACGTGGTTGCCCGTTCGATCATGATCGAAATCCGCGAAGGCCGCGGCTGCGACGGTCCTTGGGGCCCGCACGCCAAGTTGAAGCTGGATCACCTGGGTAAAGAGGTGCTGGAATCCCGTCTGCCGGGCATTCTGGAACTGTCCCGCACCTTCGCGCACGTCGATCCGGTGAAAGAGCCGATCCCGGTTATCCCAACCTGTCACTATATGATGGGCGGCATTCCGACCAAGGTGACCGGCCAGGCGCTGACCGTGAACGAGAAAGGCGAAGACGTGGTGATCCCGGGGCTGTTCGCCGTGGGCGAAATCGCCTGCGTATCGGTGCACGGCGCCAACCGCTTGGGCGGCAACTCGCTGCTCGACCTGGTGGTGTTCGGCCGTTCCGCTGGCATGCACCTGCAGGAATCACTGGAAGAGCAGGGCGTGAGCCGTGACGCCAGCGACTCCGACGTGGAAGCCTCGTTGGATCGTCTGAACCGTTGGAACAACACCCGTTCCGGCGAAGACCCGGTCGAAATTCGCAAGGCGCTGCAGTCTTGCATGCAGCACAACTTCTCGGTATTCCGCGAAGGCGATGCGATGGCCAAGGGCCTGGAAGAACTGAAAGTGATCCGTGAACGTCTGAAGAACGCACGCCTGGACGATACCTCCAGCGAGTTCAACACCCAGCGCATCGAGTGCCTGGAGTTGGATAACCTGATGGAGACCGCGTATTCCACCGCCGTGTCGGCCAACTTCCGTACCGAGAGCCGTGGCGCACACAGCCGCTTCGACTACCCGGAACGCGATGACGCCAACTGGCTGTGCCATTCGCTGTATCTGCCGCAATCGGAAAGCATGACGCGTCGTGAAGTGAACATGCAACCGAAGCTGCGCCCGGCATTCCCGCCGAAAGTGCGTTCTTACTAATTGCGGAGATCGACAGATGAAACTCGAATTTTCCATTTATCGCTACAACCCGGATGTCGATGACGCGCCGCACATGCAGGACTACACCCTGGAAGCGGAAGAAGGTCGCGACATGATGCTGCTGGATGCGTTGATCCAGCTGAAAGAAAAAGACCCGACCCTGTCGTTCCGTCGCTCATGCCGCGAAGGCGTGTGCGGTTCCGACGGCCTGAACATGAACGGTAAAAACGGCCTGGCGTGCATCACCCCGATTTCGTCGCTGCGCAAAGGCAACGGCAAAATCGTGATCCGTCCGCTGCCGGGCCTGCCGGTGGTGCGCGATCTGGTGGTGGATATGGGCCAGTTCTATACCCAGTATGAAAAGATCAAGCCATACCTGCTGAACGACGGCAAGAACCCGCCGGCGCGCGAGCACCTGCAGTCGCCGGAGCAGCGCGCCAAGCTGGACGGCCTGTACGAGTGCATTCTGTGCGCCTGCTGCTCGACCTCTTGCCCATCGTTCTGGTGGAACCCGGACAAGTTCATCGGCCCAGCCGGTCTGTTGGCGGCGTATCGCTTCCTGATCGACAGCCGTGACACGGAAACGCAAGAACGTTTAGATGATCTGGACGACGCTTTTAGTGTTTTCCGCTGCCATAGCATTATGAATTGTGTCAGTGTATGTCCTAAAGGTTTGAACCCGACGCGTGCGATCGGGCATATCAAGTCCATGCTGCTGCAACGCGGCGCATAAACGGAATGAGATGCTGCGCCGGGCTCTTTTCCGGCGCACATCCCATAGGGGAGGGAACCTCTAAAAACTGACCCGCGGCTGCGGCGCTATGCAGCCTGGTTCTTCCGCCGGTTTTTAGAGGTTCCTTGTAAGGGACCGCAAGGTCCATAACAGAACGTATCGGGCCGTCATGGCCGCAAGTACGTCGAGTGAACCGTTTTACGGCAAACCGTATTCATCACGGTAATTATGTTAACCACGGCGAAAACTAAAGCTTCAAAGCTTAAGGGATCATGATGCAGAACGGCGCAATGAAGGCCTGGCTGGATTCCTCCTATCTGGCGGGCGCGAACCAGTCTTACATAGAGCAGCTCTATGAAGACTTCTTAACCGATCCGGGTTCCGTTGAAGATAGCTGGCGTTCCATTTTTCAACAGCTACCAACCGCGGGTGTCAAACCCGATCAGCTTCACTCTCAAACGCGCGATTACTTCCGCCGCCTGGCGAAAGACTCCGCGCGCTACAATACCACCATCACCGATCCGGAAACCGACGCCAAACAGGTCAAGGTACTGCAGCTGATCAACGCCTTCCGCTTCCGCGGGCATCAGCATGCCAACCTCGATCCGCTCGGCCTGTGGCAGCGCGAGCAAGTTCCTGACCTTGATCCCGCTTACCACAACCTGACCGAAGCCGATTTCCAGGAAACCTTCAACGTGGGCTCTTTTGCCATCGGCAAAGAAACCATGAAGCTGGGCGATCTGTACGCCGCGCTGAAGCAGACCTATTGCGGGTCGATCGGCGCTGAGTACATGCACATCACCAACACCGAAGAGAAACGCTGGATCCAGCAGCGCATCGAGTCGGTGGTGGGGCGCGCCAGCTTTACCGCCGACGAAAAACGCCGTTTCCTGAACGAGCTGACCGCGGCGGAAGGCCTGGAACGTTACCTGGGCGCCAAATTCCCGGGTGCCAAACGCTTCTCGCTGGAAGGCGGCGACGCGCTGGTGCCGATGCTGAAAGAGATGGTGCGCCACGCCGGTAAGAACGGCACGCGCGAAGTGGTGTTGGGCATGGCCCACCGCGGCCGTCTGAACGTGCTGATCAACGTGCTGGGCAAAAAGCCAGCCGACCTGTTCGACGAATTCGCCGGCAAGCATAAAGAACACCTCGGCACCGGTGACGTGAAATACCACCAGGGCTTCTCTTCCGACGTCGAAACCGAAGGCGGCATGGTTCACCTGGCGCTGGCGTTCAACCCGTCGCACCTGGAGATCGTTAGCCCGGTGGTCATGGGCTCGGTTCGCGCCCGTCGCGATCGCTTGGACGAAGCGCGCAGCAACATGGTGCTGCCGATCACCATTCACGGCGACGCCGCCATCACCGGCCAGGGCGTGGTTCAGGAAACCCTGAACATGTCTCAGGCTCGCGGCTACGAAGTGGGCGGCACCGTGCGCATCGTCATCAACAACCAGGTTGGTTTCACCACCTCCAACCCGCTGGATGCGCGCTCTACCGAATACTGCACCGACATCGCCAAAATGGTTCAGGCACCGATCTTCCACGTCAACGCGGACGATCCGGAGGCCGTGGCCTTCGTCACCCGCTTGGCGTTGGATTTCCGTAACACCTTTAAGCGTGATGTGATGATCGATCTGGTCTGCTACCGTCGCCATGGGCACAACGAGGCCGACGAGCCGAGTGCCACCCAGCCGGTGATGTATCAGAAGATCAAGAAACACCCTACGCCGCGCAAAATCTACGCTGACGTTCTGACCGAACAGAACGTGGCCAGCCTGGAAGATGCCACGGAAATGGTCAACCTGTACCGCGACGCGCTCGACCGCGGCGATTGCGTGGTTGAAGAGTGGCGTCCGATGAACCTGCACTCCTTCACCTGGTCACCGTATCTGAACCACGAGTGGGACGAAGAGTACCCGAGCAAGGTTGAGATGAAGCGCCTGCAGGAGCTGGGCCGCCGCATCAGCACCGTGCCGGAAGCGATCGAAATGCAGTCGCGCGTGGCGAAAATCTACGCGGACCGCGCCGAGATGGCGGCGGGCAACAAGCCGTTCGACTGGGGCGCCGCCGAAACGCTGGCCTACGCCACCATGGCGGATGAAGGCATTCCGATCCGTATTTCCGGCGAAGACGCCGGCCGCGGCACCTTCTTCCACCGTCACGCGGTGGTGCACAACCAGAAAAACGGTTCCGTCTACGTGCCGCTGGCGAACATCCACAGCGGCCAGGGCGAATTCAAGGTCTGGGACTCCGTGCTGTCCGAAGAAGCGGTGCTGGCGTTCGAATACGGCTACGCCACGGCGGAACCGCGCACGCTGACCATCTGGGAAGCGCAGTTCGGCGACTTCGCCAACGGCGCGCAGGTCGTTATCGACCAGTTCATCAGCTCCGGCGAGCAAAAATGGGGCCGTATGTGCGGCCTGGTGATGCTGCTGCCGCACGGCTATGAAGGCCAGGGCCCTGAGCACTCTTCCGCACGTCTGGAACGCTATCTGCAGCTGTGCGCAGAGCAGAACATGCAGGTGTGCGTCCCGTCCACGCCGGCGCAGGTTTACCATATGCTGCGCCGTCAGGCGCTGCGCGGTATGCGCCGTCCGCTGGTGGTGATGTCGCCGAAGTCGCTGCTGCGTCACCCGCTGGCGATTTCTTCGCTGGATGAATTGGCCAACGGCACCTTCCTGCCGGCGATCGGCGAGATCGACGACTTGGATCCGAAAGCGGTCAAGCGCGTCGTGCTGTGCTCCGGTAAGGTCTACTACGACCTGCTGGAACAGCGTCGCAAGAACGAGCAGAAAGACGTGGCCATCGTGCGTATCGAGCAGCTGTATCCGTTCCCGCATCAGGCCGTGCAGGCCGTGCTGGAGCAATACTCGCACGTGCATGATTTCGTCTGGTGTCAGGAAGAGCCGCTGAACCAGGGCGCCTGGTACTGCAGCCAACACAACTTCCGTGAAGTGGTACCGTTTGGGGCTTCTTTACGTTACGCAGGACGTCCGGCCTCCGCTTCTCCGGCGGTGGGCTATATGTCCGTACACCAGAAGCAGCAGCAGGCTCTGGTGAACGACGCGCTGAATATTGACTAATGTTCGCTCGCTTGCCGGCCGAGGGGCCGGCAAGCAGATGATAAAAAACTTAAGGGAAAGCTAAATGAGTAGCGTAGATATTCTGGTTCCTGACCTTCCTGAATCGGTTGCCGATGCGACCGTAGCCACCTGGCACAAAAAACCGGGCGACAGCGTGCAGCGTGATGAAGTCCTGGTTGAAATCGAAACCGACAAAGTGGTGTTGGAAGTGCCGGCCAGTGAAGCGGGCATTCTCGATGCTATCGTGGAAGAAGAGGGCGCGACCGTACTGTCTCGCCAGCTGCTCGGCCGCATCCGTCCGGGCGACAGCTCCGGCAAGCCGACCGCTGAGAAGAGCCAGGAGAAAGAAGCCACGCCTGCACAGCGCGCTACCGCGAGCCTGGAAGAAGAAAGCAATGACGCGCTCAGCCCGGCGATTCGCCGCCTGATCGCCGAACACGATCTCGATGCCGGCGCCATCAAAGGCACCGGTGTGGGTGGCCGCATCACGCGTGAAGACGTGGAAGCGCACCTGGCCAAAGGCGGCGCCGCCGCCAAACCGGCCGCCGCCGCTGAAGCCGCGCCGCAGCCTGCTCTGGCCGGCCGCAGCGAAAAACGCGTGCCGATGACTCGCCTGCGCAAACGCGTCGCCGAGCGTCTGCTGGAAGCGAAGAACAGCACCGCGATGCTGACCACCTTCAACGAAATCAACATGCAGCCGATCATGGATCTGCGCAAGCAGTACGGCGAAGCCTTCGAGAAGCGCCACGGCGTGCGTCTGGGCTTCATGTCCTTCTACATCAAGGCGGTGGTTGAAGCGCTGAAGCGCTTCCCGGAAGTGAACGCGTCGATCGACGGTTCCGACGTGGTTTACCACAACTACTTCGACATCAGCATCGCGGTTTCGACCCCGCGCGGCCTGGTGACGCCGGTACTGCGCGATGTAGACGCCATGAGCATGGCTGACATCGAGAAGAAAATCAAAGAGCTGGCCGTTAAGGGCCGCGACGGCAAACTGACCGTGGAAGAGCTGACCGGCGGTAACTTCACCATTACCAACGGCGGCGTATTCGGCTCCCTGATGTCCACCCCGATCATCAACCCGCCGCAGAGCGCCATCCTGGGCATGCACGCCATTAAAGATCGCCCAATGGCGGTCAATGGTCAGGTGGTGATCCAGCCGATGATGTATCTGGCGCTGTCTTATGACCACCGCCTGATCGACGGTAAAGAATCCGTCGGTTATCTGGTGACGGTCAAAGAGATGCTGGAAGATCCGGCTCGTCTGCTGCTGGACGTCTAGTAACCCTTGCCGGGCGCGGCATGCCGCGCCCGCACTCTGTGCTATGTGGCCGGAAAACCATGCGGTTTACCGCGTAATAATGGTCCGGCTAAAAACCTTCAGAACTGAATGGATAGAACATCATGAATTTACACGAATATCAGGCAAAACAGCTGTTTGCTCGGTATGGCATGCCGGCACCAACCGGTTACGCCTGTACCACTCCGCGTGAAGCAGAAGAAGCCGCATCCAAAATCGGCTCCGGCCCGTGGGTGGTGAAATGTCAGGTTCATGCTGGCGGCCGCGGTAAAGCGGGCGGCGTTAAAGTCGTCAACAGCAAAGAAGATATCCGCGCTTTCGCGGAAGCCTGGTTGGGCAAGCGTCTGGTAACTTACCAGACTGACGCGCTGGGCCAGCCGGTTAACCAGATCCTGGTTGAAGCGGCGACCGACATCGATAAAGAACTGTACCTGGGCGCCGTCGTAGACCGTGCGACCCGTCGCATCGTGTTCATGGCGTCTACCGAAGGCGGCGTGGAAATCGAGAAGGTGGCGGAAGAAACCCCTGAACTGATCCACAAAATGACCATCGATCCGCTGGCGGGCCCACAGCCTTATCAGGGCCGTGAGCTGGCCTTCAAACTGGGCCTGACCGGTAAGCAAGTCAGCCAGTTCGCCAAGATCTTCATGGGCCTGGCGACGCTGTTCCTGGAACGCGATCTGGCGATGGTTGAGATCAACCCGCTGGTGATCACCAAGCAGGGCGATCTGGTGTGCCTGGACGGCAAACTGGGCGCCGACGGCAACGCCCTGTTCCGCCAGCCGGAACTGCGTGAAATGCGTGACCCTTCCCAGGAAGACGAGCGCGAATCCCGTGCGGCTCAGTGGGAGCTGAACTACGTTGCCCTCGACGGCAACATCGGCTGCATGGTTAACGGCGCCGGCCTGGCGATGGGCACCATGGACATCGTTAAACTGCACGGCGGCGAACCGGCCAACTTCCTGGACGTTGGCGGCGGCGCGACCAAAGAGCGCGTGACCGAAGCGTTCAAAATCATCCTGTCCGACGACAAGGTGAAAGCGGTTCTGGTTAACATCTTCGGTGGTATCGTACGTTGCGATCTGATCGCCGACGGCATCATCGGCGCAGTGGCCGAAGTGGGCGTTAACGTCCCGGTGGTGGTGCGCTTGGAAGGGAACAACGCCGAACTGGGCGCCAAGAAACTGGCGGACAGCGGCCTGAATATCATTGCTGCGACCAGCCTGACTGATGCGGCTCAGCAAGTTGTTGCAGCAGTGGAGGGTAAATAATGTCCATTTTAATCGATAAGAACACCAAAGTAATTTGCCAGGGCTTCACCGGTAGCCAGGGGACTTTCCACTCCGAACAAGCTATCGCTTACGGCACCAAAATGGTTGGCGGCGTAACCCCGGGCAAAGGCGGCACTCAGCACCTGGGCCTGCCGGTGTTCAACACCGTGCGCGAAGCGGTTGAAGCGACCGGCGCCACTGCCTCTGTGATCTACGTTCCAGCGCCGTTCTGCAAAGACTCCATCCTGGAAGCGATCGATGCCGGTATCAAACTGATCATCACCATCACCGAAGGCATCCCGACGCTGGACATGCTGACCGTGAAAGTGAAGCTGGACGAAGCCGGCGTGCGCATGATCGGGCCGAACTGCCCAGGCGTGATCACCCCAGGCGAGTGCAAAATCGGCATCATGCCTGGCCACATCCACCTGCCGGGCAAAGTGGGCATCGTTTCCCGCTCCGGCACCCTGACCTATGAAGCGGTGAAACAAACCACCGATGCCGGTCTGGGCCAGTCCACCTGCGTGGGCATCGGCGGCGACCCGATCCCGGGCTCCAACTTCATCGATATCCTGAAGATGTTCCAGCAGGATCCGCAGACCGAAGCGATCGTGATGATCGGTGAGATCGGCGGCAGCGCTGAAGAAGAAGCGGCAGCTTACATCAAAGAACACGTCACCAAACCGGTTGTCGGCTACATCGCCGGCGTAACCGCGCCGAAAGGCAAGCGTATGGGCCACGCGGGCGCCATCATCGCAGGCGGCAAAGGCACGGCGGACGAGAAGTTTGCTGCGCTGGAAGCGGCGGGCGTGAAAACCGTTCGCAGCCTGGCGGACATCGGCGACGCGGTAAAAGCGGTGCTGAAGCGCTAAGCATTTAGTACGAAATAACACTATCTCGACATGTTTGGCCACCCATTGGGTGGCCTTTTTTATGGACGACGATCAGAAGTCGTTGAGCGCCTTGATCAGCGCGATCCGATCCTGCAGGCGGCGCTGCTGCACCGGATCCACGGCGGCTTGGCGCTGTTGCTCCAGCGAGGTGAGGGCGGCGCGGTAATCGTCGGCGTTGCGGAACAGCGCGTTTTTGACGTTGATCGACGCGACGTTGGTGTAGCGGCCGTCGTCGGTGGTCGGTACCTGGATAACGCCCTCATTGAGCAGCCGTTTGACGATCGCCCGCTGCGGTTCGTAACCCTCCATGCCGACCAGCTTCCAGCGCTGCGGCGGCACGCCCTGATACTGGCCGTGTTTCACTTCCGTCAGGTAGCGCAGGGTCAGATGGCGAATGGTGCCTTCTTCTTCACCGTATTGCGCTTTGCTGTCGAACAGCACCGGGAAGGATTGCCCCTCCAGCGCGCCACCCTTTTGCGTCAGGTGGCCCATGCGGTAACTGTTCATGCCCAGGCGGATCGGCATATCGTCGGTGACCGGCGTGCCGTCCGTCAGGCGCAGATCGACGATGCGCGCGCCGGCGGGTTGGCGCAGATCGATGGTGTAAGTGACGCCGTCGAAGAAATCATTGGTGGAATATTTGGACGTTCGCCGCGCCGGGTTAAAGCTGTAGGTGACGTCGCCCGGCTGCAGCTGATTGAAATAGTCGGCGGACCACTCCATGTAGCGTTTAAGCGCTTTGCCGTTGAGCTGATACACGGTGATCTCGCCGCCGGCGTATTGGTAGTTAAAGGCGATATCCTTGGCCTTGATGTCGCCGACGTCCAGTTTGGCGCGATCGTTGTCGATCTGCAGGGCGATCACCTGCGCCAGCGGCGCATAGTGGCGGGCGGCCTGCTGGAACAGCGCGCTGATGCCGGTATCCTGCACATGCACCTGGGGAATGCCGCGGAATTCGTCGGCGGGCACCAGATCGCTGCCGCTCAGCTTCGCCACGACCCGGTTGGCATTGGCGCGCAAAATGTCATGGTACGGCTGGTAGAGCGCTTGCATGGCGCTGTCCGGCGTCATCCCCTTGATGGGGTAGGTGTAGCTGTTTTTGTCGATCAGCGTGAATTTGCCGTCGCGGCGTTCAAACTGCAGATCGATACGCGACAGCGCGCGGCCGTATTTATCCGGCTCGGTGATGATGACGCCGTTAACCACCGCTTTGTCGATCTTCACATGCATATGGCCGGCGACGATCGCCGCCAGCTCCGGGTTGGCGTTGGCGATGTCGGCCACGCCGGTGCCGGGGCGCTGGTTCTCGTTGTCGATGCCCATATGCGCCACCAGCACGATGGCGTCGACCTGGCCGTCGATTTGCCTGATGACCTGCTTCACCGCCTGCACCGGATCGGTGAAGTTCAGCCCTTTGATGCGATCGGTGCCCTTGGCAAATTCCGCGGTCATCGGCGTGTCCATGCCGATAATGCCGATCTTCACGCCCTGGCGTTCGACGATGGTGTAGGCCGGCAGATAGGGCTTGCCGTTGTCCCAGACGATATTACCCGCCAGCGCCGCGCCCTTGAACTGCTTGAGCGGGGTGGCCAGCACCGGCAGGCCGAAGTCGAACTCGTGGTTGCCCATCACCCAGACATCGTAATTGAGTGCGTTGAGGCCCAGCATCATCGGGCTGACGGCCTCATGCTTGAAGGTTTCGACGAAGTTGCCTTGAATGGTGTCGCCGGCGTCCACCAGGATCAGGTTGGGCTGCTCGGCGCGCACTTTTTTGACCTGGGTGGCTATCTGGCTCAGGCTGCCCGCCAGATTCTCCGTGTCGCTGGCGTAGTCCCAGGGCACGAAGGTGCCGTGCAGATCGGAGGTGCCCAGCAGGGTGATATTTACCGTTTCGGCGGCCATGGCGTTTCCCGAGAGTCCCAAGACAGAGGCAAAGATGATTTTTTTCATAAGTTATTGTCACTCAATGCAATTTTAACATAAGTGGTCATTCTGCTACAAAATCGCAACCTTTACGATCCCATAGCGAGAAATAGACTAATATTGGAGAGAGATTTGTTGTTTTGTGACTGCTATCACTGTCACGGCTTATTGGAAATAAAAGGTTAATTATGTCGCATAATAAGCGCGTAATAATACAATGGCGGCTCTTTTAAATTACATTTATTTAACACAAAAATATCATTAAAAAACAATTAAACCATTGCGCAACATGACCCTAAGAAAATTATGCGAAATGTGCTGATGAATATGGAAATAAGATGCGGATAGGCTTAAATTGTCTCAGATCAAATTAGCCCGAAGTACCTCTTTCGGCTAAGATTTGACCTGTAACCAAAAGTCTAACCCACGTCACGTAAAAACCTATTTATTGTGTGGGATTGGGCGAGTATCATCCATGTTGTGATTATGGATGGTTGATCTTGTTGCATTTGTTACCCGTTGTCGGTTTTCAGTGGCGTGCTTGTCGAGGGCCCGAGGGGCTATTGGCCGAGTGTGCGGTTGAAAGCGGAGAAGCTGGATCAAATTTGTTGTGTTTAAGGGCATTCACTGCGGGGCGTTACTGGCGGCTTTGAAAGAGGCATGCCGATAACCGCGTGTCGGAGTCTTCCTGCGAGGAGCAAGGAGTCAAGATGTTTGATATTGTCGAACTGTCGCGCTTACAGTTTGCTTTAACGGCGATGTACCATTTCTTATTTGTCCCATTAACGCTCGGTATGGCGTTCTTGCTGGCAATTATGGAAACGGTATATGTCCTGTCTGGCAAACAAATCTATAAAGACATGACCAAATTCTGGGGAAAGTTATTTGCGATTAACTTTGCTCTGGGTGTGGCCACCGGTTTGACCATGGAGTTCCAGTTCGGGACTAACTGGTCGTATTTCTCTCACTACGTCGGCGATATCTTCGGGGCCCCACTGGCTATCGAAGGTCTGATGGCGTTCTTCCTTGAATCGACGCTGGTCGGCCTGTTCTTCTTCGGCTGGGATCGTCTGAGCAAGGTGCAGCACATGGCGGTAACCTGGTTTGTGGCCCTCGGCTCCAACCTGTCCGCGCTGTGGATCCTGGTCGCCAACGGCTGGATGCAGAACCCGATCGCGTCGGATTTCAACTTCGAAACCATGCGCATGGAGATGGTCAGCTTCTCCGAACTGGTGCTTAACCCGGTTGCGCAGGTGAAATTCGTTCACACCGTGGCTTCCGGCTACACCTGTGGCGCGATGTTCGTTCTGGGCATCAGCTCCTACTACCTGCTGAAAGGCCGCGACATCGCCTTCGCCAAGCGCTCCTTCGCCATCGCTGCCAGCTTCGGTATGGCTGCCATTCTGTCCGTTATCGTTCTGGGTGATGAATCCGGCTACGAAATGGGCGACGTGCAGAAAACCAAGCTGGCCGCTATCGAAGCGGAATGGGACACCCAGCCGGCGCCGGCGTCCTTCACCCTGTTCGGCATTCCCGATCAGGACAAGATGGAAAACTCCTTCTCTATTCAGATCCCGTATGCGCTTGGCCTGATCGCCACCCGCTCCACGGACACTCAGGTCACCGGCCTGAAAGATCTGATGGCGCAGCATGAAGTGCGCATCCGCAACGGGATGAAAGCCTACCAGCTGCTGGAAGAGCTACGCGGCGGCAACACCGATCCTGCGGTGCGCGCCGAATTCAACAAAACCAAGCAAGACCTGGGCTACGGCATGCTGCTGAAGCGCTATACCCCGAACGTCACCGACGCGACGGAAGCGCAGATCCAGCTGGCGACCAAGGACTCCATTCCGCGCGTGGCGCCGCTGTACTTCGCCTTCCGCATCATGGTGGCCTGTGGCGTGATCATGCTGTTGATCATCGGCCTGTCGTTCTGGAACGTGATCCGCGGCCGCATCGGCCAGAAAAAATGGCTGCACCGCGCGGCGCTGTACGGTTTGCCGCTGCCTTGGATCGCGATCGAGTCCGGCTGGTTCGTGGCGGAATACGGCCGTCAACCGTGGGCGATTGGTGAGGTGCTGCCGACGGCGGTCGCCAACTCTTCGCTGACCGCGGGCGACATTCTGTTCTCGATGGGGCTGATCTGCGGCTTGTACACCCTGTTCCTGGTGGCTGAATTGTACCTGATGTTCAAGTTTGCGCGTCTGGGTCCAAGCAGCCTGAAAACCGGCCGCTATCACTTTGAACAACCGACTGCCGCCGTGCAGGAAGCGCGCTAAACAGGAGTCCACGTATGTTTGACTATGAAGTACTGCGATTTATTTGGTGGGTCCTGGTTGGCGTACTGCTGATCGGCTTCGCCGTCACCGACGGTTTCGACATGGGCGTCGGCATTCTGGTGCGCATCATCGGGAAAACCGATACCGAGCGCCGGGTGATGATCAACTCCATCGCCCCGCACTGGGACGGTAACCAGGTGTGGCTGATCACCGCAGGCGGCGCGCTGTTCGCCGCCTGGCCGATGGTCTACGCAGCGGCCTTCTCCGGCTTCTACGTCGCCATGATCCTGGTGCTGGCCGCCTTGTTCTTCCGCCCGGTCGGTTTCGATTACCGTTCCAAGCTGGAGAGCAGCCGCTGGCGCAACATGTGGGACTGGGGCATCTTCATCGGCTCCTTTGTGCCTGCAGTGGTCTTCGGCGTGGCGTTCGGCAACCTGCTGCAGGGCGTGCCGTTCCACATGGACGAGTACATGCGCCTGTTCTACACCGGCAACTTCTTCCAACTGCTGAATCCGTTCGGTCTGTTGGCGGGCGTGGTCAGCCTGACCATGCTGGTCACCCAGGGGGCGACCTACCTGCAAATGCGCACCACCGGCGAGATCCACCTGCGTTCACGCGCTGCGGCGCAGATCGCGACGCTGATCATGGCGGTGTGCTTCCTGCTGGCGGGCGTATGGCTGGTGAAAGGCATCGACGGCTTCGTCGTGACGTCGGCGCTGGACACCCTGGCGGAATCCAACCCGATGCGTAAAGAAGTGGCGCATCAGGCCGGCGCCTGGCTGATCAACTTCAACAAGTATCCGCTGCTGTGGGCGTTGCCTGCGCTGGGCGTGGTGCTGCCGTTGTTCACCATCCTGTTCTCGCGTCTGGAGAAAGGCGCGCTGGCGTTCGTCACCTCGTCGCTGACCATCGCCTGCGTCATCCTCACCGCCGGGGTCACCATGTTCCCGTTCGTGATGCCGTCCAGCACCGTGCCTAACGTCAGCCTGACCATGTGGGACGCGACGTCGAGCCTGTTGACGCTGAAAGTGATGACCGTCGTGGCGGCGATCTTCGTGCCTATCGTTTTGGCGTACACCAGCTGGTCGTACTACAAAATGTTCGGTCGCCTCGACAAGAACTACATCGAAAACAACAAGCATTCGCTGTACTAAGGATAAGGAGCTAAACCATGTGGTATTTTGCCTGGATTCTCGGAACGCTTCTTGCCTGCGCCTTCGGCATCATCACGGCGCTGGCGCTTGAGCAGAGCGAAGCGACCAAAGCTCAGCAAGACGGTAAGTGATGAGCTCGTCCGTGATTGACAAGCTGTACGCTGTCACCGACAAGGGCCCGATCCGGGCCCTTTCCCTGGTGCTGGCGTTGGTTTTGGCGGGGTGCGTGTTCTGGGATCCGACGCGTTTCGCCGCCAAAACCAGTTCGCTGGAGATTTGGGAAGGGCTGTTGCTGATTTGGGCGGTGTGCGCCGGGGTGATCCACGGTTTCGGATTCCGCCCGCAGCGCAGCGTCTGGCGCGCTTTTTTCGCGCCGCTTCCCGCAATTGTGATCTTGTGCGCAGGATTACTTTACGTTTCTTTATAATCTCCCCGATGTCCCCATGTTATGGGCCCTCACGGCCCATAATTATTTTCATTCCCATCTTGTAACCCATTCCCAACCCGATCCGTCTTGCGTATAGTAGCAGCGTTAAATTGCATTGCTGGGAAGTAGAGTGAGTAATACGTTGTTTCGATGGCCGGTTCGCGTTTACTACGAGGATACCGATGCCAGTGGTGTGGTCTATCACGCCCGCTACGTCGCCTTTTTTGAAAGAGCGCGCACAGAGATGCTGCGTCAGCACAACTTTCATCAACAGCAGCTGCTCAGTGAACAAGTCGCTTTTGTCGTCCGGCGCATGACGGTGGATTATCTGGCTCCGGCTCGTCTCGACGAGCAACTGGAGGTCCAGAGCGAAATCACCTGCCTGCGCGGGGCTTCTCTCACGTTTGCTCAACGCATTGTCAATTCTGACGGGGCCCTACTGAGCCAGGCAGATGTCCTGATTGCCTGTATTGATCCACACCAAATGAAGCCGAGAGCGCTTCCTAAGTCTATTGTCGCGGAGTTTAAGCAGTGACTGACATGAACATCCTAGATTTATTCTTGAAGGCGAGCCTGCTGGTTAAGCTTATCATGTTGATTTTGATATGCTTCTCGGTAGCCTCCTGGGCGATCATCATTCAGCGCACCCGCATCCTCAATGCGGCGACGCGTGACGCCGAAGCCTTTGAAGACAAATTCTGGTCCGGTATCGAGCTTTCCCGTCTGTACCAGGAAAGTCAGGCGCGTCGCGATAGCCTGACCGGCTCCGAGCAGATCTTCCATTCCGGCTTCAAAGAGTTCGCCCGCCTGCACCGCGCCAACAACCATGCGCCGGAGTCGGTGATCGAAGGGGCGTCGCGCGCGATGCGCATTTCGATGAACCGCGAGCTGGAAACGCTGGAAACCCATATTCCGTTCCTCGGCACCGTCGGTTCGATCAGCCCGTACATCGGCCTGTTCGGCACCGTGTGGGGGATCATGCACGCCTTTATCGCGCTGGGCGCGGTGAAGCAAGCCACGCTGCAGATGGTGGCGCCGGGTATCGCCGAAGCGCTGATCGCCACCGCGATCGGTCTGTTCGCCGCCATCCCGGCGGTCATGGCCTACAACCGTCTCAACCAGCGCGTCAACAAGCTTGAGCAGAATTACGACAACTTTATGGAAGAGTTCACCGCTATTCTGCATCGTCAGGCCTTCTCCAGCGACAGCAAATAAGTAGGAGGTAGCATGGCGAGAGTACGTGGACGTAGTCGGCGCGAGCTGAAGTCCGAAATTAACATCGTTCCGCTGCTCGACGTGTTGCTGGTGCTGCTGCTGATCTTTATGGCAACCGCGCCAATCATCACGCAGAGCGTGGAGGTTGACCTGCCGGACGCCACCGATTCCAAAACGGTGTCTAGCGATGACAATCCGCCGGTGATCCTCGAGGTTTCCGGCGTAGGTCAATACACCCTGGTGGTGGATCACAACCGTATGGAGCTGTTGCCGCCTGAGCAAGTCGCGGCCGAAGCCAAGTCGCGTTTGGCGGCTAACCCGAAAACGGTCTTTTTGATCGGCGGTGCGAAGGAAGTCCCTTACGATGAGATTATCAAGGCATTGAATATTCTCCATCAGGCGGGCGTGGCTTCCGTGGGGCTGATGACCCAGCCAATCTGACCGTAAGGCGAACGGCAACCCGGTTCCTGCGCTGCGGCCCAGGAACCCCGTATAAGCAACACCAGTTTTTGGGAATCTATTTTGGTAAAGGCAACTGAGCAAAACGATAAGCTGAACCGCGCCGTTATTGTTTCGGTCGTTCTGCACTTCATACTGATTGCCCTGCTGATTTGGGGATCGCTGCAGGAAAATGTCGACATGGGCGCCGGCGGTGGCGGTGATGGCACCGTGGTGGGCGCGGTGATGGTCGATCCCGGCGCGGTGGTGGAGCAGTACAATCGCCAGCAGCAGCAGAGCAACGATGCGCAGCGTGCCGAAAAGCAGCGCCAGAAAAAGGCGGAGCAACAGGCCGAAGAGCTTCAGCAGAAGCAGGCGGAGCAACAGCAGCGCCTGAAAGAGCTGGAGAAAGAGCGTTTGGCGGCGCAGGAGAAAGCCGCGCAGGACGCCAAAGCGCAGGCTGAGCAACAGCAGAAGGCGGCGGAGCAGCAGAAACAGGCCGCCGAGCAGCAAAAAGCGGCGGAAGCCGCCGCAGCCAAGGCCAAAGAGCAACAGAAGGTCGCCGAGGCCGCCGCCGCGAAGGCGAAGGCTGAAGCGGACAAGATAGCCAAAGCGCAGGCGGACGCGCAGAAGAAAGCCGAAGCGGAAGCCAAGAAAGAAGCGGCCGCCGCTGCCGCCGCCAAGAAACAGGCGGAAGAGGCGAAGAAAGCCGCGGCCGCCGCCGCAGAGCAAAAAGCCGCAGAAGCTGCGGAGAAGAAAGCGGCCGCTGAAGCCGAGAAAAAAGCCGCAGCGGAAGCCGAGAAGAAAGCTGCGGCCGAGAAAGCGGCTGCCGCCAAGAAAGCCGCCGCGGACGCCAAGAAGAAGGCCGCCGCTGAGGCTGCGAAGCAATCGGAGGAAGTCAACGATCTGTTTGGTGGCCTGGCGGACGGCAAGAACGCGCCGAAAGGCGGCGGTGCCAAATCGAAGGGCGACGGTAAACCGGCCGGGCAGGGCAATGCCAAGGCGGCTGGGGCCAGCGGGGCGGATATCAGCGGTTATATGGGGCAAATTCAGGGGGCGATTCAGAGCAAGTTCTATGACGCCAGCTCGTTCGCCGGCAAAACCTGCGATCTGCGTATCAAGCTGGCGCCGGACGGCCTGCTGATAAGCGTACAAGCGGCGGGCGGCGATCCGGCGCTGTGTCAGGCCGCGGTGTCTGCCGCCAAGTTGGCGCATATACCGAAGCCGCCGAGCGATGCCGTTTATCAGCACTTTAAGAATTCTATCCTTGAATTCAAACCGAAATAACGGTTGATTGACTGAGTGATATCACAGGGATGTACTAAGGTAACCAACAGGGATTATGTAGTTTTACGTAAGTTGGTTTGTTAAAATTCTGCTAATTTATCGCAGGCATCCCGCCTGGATAAGGGAGATGAGATGAAGCAGGCATTTCGAGTAGCGCTAGGTTTTTTAATTCTGTGGGCGTCCGTGCTGCACGCGGAAGTTCGCATTGAAATCACCCAAGGGGTCGACTCCGCTCGTCCGATTGGCGTGGTGCCGTTTAAATGGGCGGGCCCAGGCACGCCGCCGGAAGATATCGGCAAGATTGTCGGCGCGGATCTGCGCAACAGCGGCAAATTCAACCCGATCGACGTGGCGCGCATGCCGCAGCAACCGACCTCCGCGTCTGAAGTGACCCCGGCGGCCTGGACTGCGCTGGGCATCGACGCCGTGGTTGTCGGCCAGGTTCAACCTGGCGCCGACGGTAGCTATCTGATCTCCTACCAACTGGTGGACACCTCGGGTTCGCCGGGCACCGTATTGGCGCAGAACCAGTATAAAGTGACCAAACAGTGGTTGCGTTATTCTGCCCATACCGCCAGTGACGAAGTGTTCGAGAAGCTGACCGGCATCAAGGGCGCGTTCCGTACCCGTATCGCCTACGTCGTGCAGACCAACGGCGGGAAATTCCCGTATGAGCTGCGCGTAGCGGATTACGACGGTTACAACCAGTTTACGGTGCACCGTTCGCCTGAGCCGCTGATGTCCCCGGCCTGGTCGCCGGACGGCAGCAAACTGGCTTACGTGACCTTTGAGAGCGGCCGTTCCGCGCTGGTGGTGCAGACCCTGGCTAACGGCGCCATCCGCCAGATCGCCTCGTTCCCGCGCCACAACGGTGCGCCGGCGTTCTCGCCGGACGGCAGCAAACTGGCCTTCGCGCTGTCCAAGAGCGGCAGCCTGAACCTGTACGTGATGAACCTCGGCTCCGGCCAGATCACGCAGCTGACCGATGGCCGCAACAACAACACCGAACCGACCTGGTTCCCGGATGGCCAGTCTCTGGCGTTTACCTCCGACCAGGGCGGGCGTCCGCAGATTTATAAAATCAGCGCCAGCGGCGGTGCCGCACAGCGCCTGACGTGGGAAGGCTCTCAGAACCAGGATTCTGAAGTCAGCTCCGACGGTAAATTCCTGGTGATGGTCAGCACCAACAGTGGTGCGCAACACATCGCCAAACAAGATCTTGGATCGGGCGCCGTTCAGGTTTTGACCGGTACCTTCCTCGATGAAACGCCTAGTATTGCGCCAAACGGCACCATGGTGATCTATAGCTCGACGCAAGGTATGGGCTCCGTGCTGCAGTTGGTGTCAACTGATGGGCGTTTCAAAGCGCGTCTTCCGGCAACTGATGGACAGGTCAAATTCCCTGCCTGGTCGCCGTATCTGTGATGCATGTGTAAATATGTATGGCAAACTATAAAAGGATCAAAGAAATGCAACTGAACAAAGTGCTGAAAGGGCTTCTGCTGGCACTGCCAGTTCTGGCTGTAGCAGCTTGTAGTTCTAACAAAAGCGCAAACAACGACCAATCTGGTATGGGCGCTGGCACTGGTATGGAAAACGGCAGCAGCAACCTGTCTTCCGAAGAACAAGCTCGTCTGCAGATGCAAGAACTGCAGAAGAACAACATCGTTTACTTCGGCCTGGACAAGTATGACGTAAGCTCCGAATTCGCTCAGATGCTGGACGCGCACGCTGCATTCCTGCGTAACAACCCGTCTTACAAAGTGACCGTTGAAGGCCACGCTGACGAACGCGGCACGCCGGAATACAACATCGCTCTGGGTGAGCGCCGTGCTAACGCCGTTAAAATGTACCTGCAGGGTAAAGGCGTTTCCGCTGACCAGATCTCTATCGTTTCTTACGGTAAAGAAAAACCAGCAGTACTGGGCCACGACGAAGCGGCTTATGCTAAAAACCGTCGTGCCGTTCTGGTTTACTAAGAGAATCGCATGAACAGTAACTTCAGACGTCACCTGTTGAGTCTGTCGTTACTGGTTGGCGTAGCGGCCCCCTGGGCCGCTACTGCCCAAGCGCCAATCAGTAATGTCGGCTCCGGCTCGGTCGAAGACCGCGTCACCTCGCTTGAGCGCATCAGCAATGCTCAAGGCCAGCTTTTAAATCAACTCCAGCAGCAACTCTCTGATAACCAACGCGACATTGATTCTCTCCGTGGGCAAATCCAGGAAAGCCAGTATCAGTTGAATCAGGTGGTTGAACGCCAGAAGCAAATCTATCAGCAGATGGATAGCCTCAGCCAGGGCGGCGCTCAGAGCGCCTCTGCGGCCGCGGGCGCTGCCGGCGGGGCAGCCGCAGGCGCATCTTCCGATGCGGGCGGCAGCGCGCCTGCAGCCGCCTCCGCCACGCCGAGCGGCGGTGATGAGAACAGCGACTACAACGCCGCTGTTTCTCTGGCACTGGAAAAAAAACAGTATGACCAGGCGATTTCCGCCTTTCAGTCCTTCGTAAAACAGTACCCGAAGTCTACTTACCAGCCCAACGCCAACTATTGGCTGGGCCAGTTGTTCTACAACAAGGGTAAAAAAGACGACGCGGCCTACTATTTTGCGGTGGTGGTGAAGAATTACGCTAAATCACCGAAGGCGCCGGACGCCATGTACAAGGTGGGTATCATCATGCAGGAGAAAGGGCAGGCCGATAAAGCCAAAGCCGTGTTCCAGCAGGTGATTAAACAGTACCCAACCAGTGCGGCGGCCAAACAGGCGAAAAGTCGCGTAGGCGGTTAACAGTCAGAAAAATGAGCCCAGAAGTTAGTCGATTTGACCGATTTCTGGGCTCATTCGCGTGAAGAACAAGCAGTTGAACGCATCGGTAAAAAATTTAGGTTGCGCTGCCAAGATAAATTAGTAATATATGCCGCCGTTGCCAAGACATCTTGCAAGATGTTAAAGCGGCAGGGAAATTGGGTCGTTAGCTCAGTTGGTAGAGCAGTTGACTTTTAATCAATTGGTCGCAGGTTCGAATCCTGCACGACCCACCAATTTCTGAAGTAGCAGTAACCACAACAGTGGGTGATTAGCTCAGTTGGTAGAGCATCTCCTTTACACGGAGGGGGTCGGCGGTTCGAGCCCGTCATCACCCACCACTGTTATGGGTCGTTAGCTCAGTTGGTAGAGCAGTTGACTTTTAATCAATTGGTCGCAGGTTCGAATCCTGCACGACCCACCATTCTTTAAGAATGGCTGTGATAGAGAATCGTAAAGGATGAGAACCGTAAAGGTTCGAGTCTCGCGTAGCGAGACAACATCACTCCGGTGATGGCCCGCAAGGGCGAGGCCAAAGGCCTAGTTATCCTGCACGACCCACCATTCTTTAAGAAAGAATGGCAGCTTCAGAATCGGTTTGATGTGGCAAAGTAAAGGTCCGAGTCGAGTACCCGTCGAGTTGTCCTGAACATCCCCATCCTTGTTTTCCGCGAGTTGGTTTCAGTAACCCATTCGCCATCAGCAGTAAACCACATCAGTGGGTCGTTAGCTCAGTTGGTAGAGCAGTTGACTTTTAATCAATTGGTCGCAGGTTCGAATCCTGCACGACCCACCACTCTTTGATAGAGCAAGGTGTTAAATCGTCAGGATGAGAACCGTAAAGGTTCGAGTCTCGCAAAGCGAGACAACATCACTCCGGTGATGGCCCGAAGGGCGAGGCCAAAGGCCGAGTTATCCTGCACGACCCACCACTCTTTGATAGAGCAAGGTGTGAAAAATAGCAGTACCACAGCAGTGGGTGATTAGCTCAGTTGGTAGAGCATCTCCTTTACACGGAGGGGGTCGGCGGTTCGAGCCCGTCATCACCCACCACACTGCGGGTCGTTAGCTCAGTTGGTAGAGCAGTTGACTTTTAATCAATTGGTCGCAGGTTCGAATCCTGCACGACCCACCAATTCAGAAAAAAGCGCCTTTTGGCGCTTTTTTCGCATCCGCGCCACCAGATTCTGCTTTATCCTCTTGCCAACAGAGTTCACCGAGTCGTGCGGGTGAGATCCTGCGTTCAGGTTCGAGCATCACGCAGCGATACGACAACGCGCAGCGTTGCCCGCAGGGTGAGGCCAAAGGCCGAATCAATCCTGCACGACCCACCAATTCAGAAAAAAGCGCCTTTTGGCGCTTTTTTCGCATCCGCGCCACCAGATTCTGCTTTATCCTCTTGCCAACAGAGTTCACCGAGTCGTGCGGGTGAGGGCCTGCGCTCAGGTTAGAGCATCGCGCAGCGATACGACAACGCGCAGCGTTGCCCGTAGGGTGAGGCCAAAGGCCGAATCAATCCTGCACGACCCACCCATTCAGAGAAAAGCGCCTTTTGGCGCTTTTTTCGCATCTGCAGCACCGTAATCTACATTCGTGCTTTCTCGTTTCAACACTGCACCGATCATCATCCCGCTGTTCTCTGAACGGGCTATACGGTCTCGTCAGGCCATTATCCGCTGTGAACTGCACGGCCAGCGTCCGTGTTTTTAATTCATTAAACAATAGGTGCGCAAATATGAAAATATCAGCGGACTTTTCGCGCAAATTTAGGTATTTTGTTTAGTATATAAAACGAAGGGCGTTGCGGCAGGCGATATTCACGCGGCAGGCGCCCAGCCTAGCATGAGATTGCAGCGATGAGTGAAATGTTTGATGTCAATGCGGCGGTGTATCCCTTCCCGCCTAAACCGGTACCGCTGGACGTAGCCGAAAAAGCCTTTTATCGCGAGAAGATAAAAACCCTGCTCAAGCAGCGCAATGCGGTGATGGTCGCCCACTATTATACCGATCCGGAAATCCAGGCGCTGGCGGAAGAAACCGGCGGCTGCGTGGCGGATTCGCTGGAAATGGCGCGCTTCGGCAGCGCCCATCCGGCTTCCACGCTGCTGGTGGCCGGCGTGCGTTTCATGGGGGAAACCGCCAAGATCCTCAGCCCGGAAAAACAGGTGCTGATGCCGACGCTGTTTGCCGAATGTTCGCTGGATCTGGGCTGCCCGGAAGAGGAGTTTCATGCGTTTTGCGACAGCCATCCCGATCGTACCGTGGTGGTCTATGCGAACACCTCGGCGGCCGTCAAAGCACGCGCCGACTGGGTGGTCACTTCCAGCATCGCCGTTGAGCTGATCGAACACCTGGACAGCCTGGGCGAGAAGATCATCTGGGCGCCGGATCGCCATCTCGGCAGCTACGTGCAGAAGCAGACCGGCGCCGACGTGCTGTGCTGGCAAGGCGCCTGCATTGTCCATGACGAGTTCAAGACTCAGGCGCTGCGGCGTATGAAGGCGCTCTATCCGCAGGCGGCCATCCTGGTGCATCCCGAATCGCCACAGGCGGTGGTTGAATTGGCGGATGCGGTGGGATCGACCAGCCAACTGATCCAGGCGGCGAAAACATTGCCGCATCAACAGCTGATCGTCGCCACCGATCGCGGTATCTTTTACAAGATGCAGCAGGCCTGTCCGGATAAGGAGCTGTTCGAAGCGCCGACCGCCGGAGAAGGGGCGACCTGCCGCAGCTGCGCGCACTGCCCGTGGATGGCGATGAATGGCCTGAAGGCGATTGCAGAAGGGCTGGAGCAGGGGGGCGCGCAGCATGAGATCCACGTGGACGCCGCGCTGCGTGAGAAGGCGCTGGTGCCGCTGAACCGCATGCTGGATTTCGCCGCTCAGCTTAAAATGCAGGTTAAAGGCAACGCTTAACCGTTTAAAAGGATGACTTCATGAGCTTCTTCAGTACCAGCAATATTCTGGTGCACATTCCGCTTGGTGCGGGCGGTTACGATCTGTCGTGGATCGAAGCCATCGGCACGCTGTTCGGGTTGCTGTGCATCTGGTACGCCAGCAAGGAAAAAATCATCAACTACCTGTTCGGCCTGATCAACGTCACGCTGTTCGCGGTGATTTTCTTCCAGATCCAGCTGTACGCCAGCCTGCTGCTGCAGCTGTTCTTCTTCGGCGCCAACATTTACGGTTGGTATGCCTGGAGCCGCCAAACCCAGGATAATCAGGCTGAGCTGCAGATCCGCTGGCTGCCGCTGCCGAAAGCGTTGGCCTGGGCGGCGGTCTGCGTCATCGGCATCGGCCTGATGACCTTCAATATCGACCGCGTGTTCGCCTGGCTGACGCAGATCGCGGTGGCAGTGATGCAAGGGCTGGGGCTGAACGTGCAGATGCCTGAGCTGCAGCCGGACGCGTTCCCGTTCTGGGATTCGGCGATGATGGTGCTCTCCATCGTGGCGATGATTCTGATGACGCGCAAGTACGTGGAAAACTGGCTGCTGTGGGTGGTTATCGATGTCATCAGCGTGGCGATCTTCGCCTACCAGGGGGTGTACGCGATGGCGCTGGAGTATGTCATTCTGACGCTGATCGCCCTGAACGGCTCTTGGCTATGGATCAAGAGCGCCGGGCGCAATGGTTCCAACCCGCTCTCTTCCGCACCTTAACAACGCAGAGGGCGCCGTGATGGCGCCCTCTTGGCTTAGTGGCGATGTCCCAGATGGGAGTGGGCTTCGGCATGTGAGTGTTCACTCGGCTCCGGCGCCCGGTTGATACCGCAGTCCGGCGCCTCGCAGTGCCGGTACTCCATCTGAATGGTCACGTGGCCAATCTTGTAGTGTTCCAACAGATAAGCCTGAATGCGTTGCAACAGCCCATCGTGGTCATGCGGCGGGATCACCTGCGCATGCAGCGTCATCAGCTTCTGTTCGCCGATCTGCCAGACGTGCACGTGATGGATGTTGCGCACTTCCGGGATATTCAGGCACAGGTCTTTTTGCAGCTTGGCGATATCGACCTCCTGCGGCGTGCCTTCCAGCAGCTCGTGGAAACTCTCCTTCAGCAGCCGCCAGGCGCTGCGCAGCACCAGACAGGAGACGAGCACCGACAGGATCGGGTCAATCGGCGTCCAGCCGGTGGCAAGAATGACGATGGCGGCGACGATGGCGCCCACCGAGCCGAGCAGATCGCCCAGCACATGCAGCGCGGCGGCGCGCACGTTGATATTTTTCTCTTCGCTGCCGCGATGCAGCAGCCAGAAGGCGAACAGGTTCGCCAGCAGCCCCGCTACGGCGATGATCAGCATCGGGGTACCCATCACCGGCTGCGGCTCGAAGAAACGCCGTATCGCCTCCCACAGGATGAATACCACGATCACCAGCAGCGCCGCGGCGTTGAGGAAGGCCGCCAGGGTGGTCAGGCGCAGGTAGCCGAAGGTGTGGCGCGCGTTGGGCTTGCGCTGGGAGAAGTGCACCGCCATCAGCGCCACCAGCAGCGCGGCGGCATCGGTCAGCATGTGGCCGGCGTCGGCCAACAGCGCCAACGAGCCGGACAACAGGCCGCCGACCACCTCGGCCACCATAAAGACGGCGGTGACTAAAAAAGCGGTCAGTAGGCGTTTACTATTACTGTCTTTCGGCAGGTGTACGTGTGGAGTGTCCGACATTATTCATCCTTATGCATAGCCAAAGTGGGGGCGGCGGCGAGCAGAGCGTCCAGCTCCGGCACTATCTGCGCCACTAACGCCTTTAATTTAGTATAAGCGGCGGCGGCAAGCGCGCCCCGACGTGCGGTTTCCACCAGCTGCTGGCACAGCTGCGCGGCTTCCGGCAGTTGCAGCATCAGCAGGCTGCCCTTGATGCGGTGCGCCGCCTGCTCCAGGCGCGGCCAGTCGTTCGCGGCGACGGCGTCCGCGAGCCGCTGCCGGTCTTGCCGCAGCGTATCGCCGAGCGTCAGCGCCAGCCGCTGCAGCATGGCGCGATCGCCACCCGCCATTTCGGCCAGCGTTTGTCGCAGGTCAGTAAGGACTGACTTTGCTTCCTGAGCCTGCGGTTGCTGAGCCAATACCTGGCCGATCGCCGCCAGTGAAATCGGTTTGGTCAGGAAGTGGTCGATCGCCACCAGCCCCGGAGGAATGCGGGTAAACTCCTGCACGTCTGCCGAACAGAGCACGATGCGGCAAGGCGGGCGTTGCAGCCGCTGTTCGTCGCGGCGGATCAGCCTGGCCAGCGTCAGGCCGTCCGGGCGCGGCATGTTATAGTCGATAAACAGCAGATCGAACGGTTGCCGGCGTTGGGCCTTCAACAGCGCATAGCCTTGTTCGAAGCGGGCGGGTTGCAGCCCGAAGTGGCGCAGCTGGCGTTCCATCAGCAACAGATTGGTGGGGTGATCGTCGATCAGCGCGGTACGCAAGGCGGAAGACGGCAGAGCAAAGGGGCTTTCCTCCGGGGCGGCAACCGGCGCCGCGCCGCTCAGCTCGACCGGTATCGCGACCTCGACGCGGGTGCCTACGCCCGGCTGCGAGTGCAGCTCGATGCGGCCGCCCATCTGTTCGACGATCTCTTTGCAGATCGACAGCCCCAAACCGGTACCCTGCACCGAGATGCGTTGCGCGCCGCGCGCGCGGTAAAACGGTTGGAACAGCTTGTCTATTTCATCGGCGGCGATACCGCAGCCGCTGTCGTTCACCGTCAGATGCAATTCCCCCTGCCGCTCATCCTGTGCGCGCCAGCCGATCTCGACCTGAATGGCGCCGCGCGGCGTAAATTTTATCGCGTTGTTTATCAGGTTGTTAGCCACCTGAAGTAAACGCTCACCATCAATCACTACCGCCTCCGGCAATGCCGGATCCGCCACCACGCTCAGCGTCAACGGCCGCTCGCCGATCAGCGGCCGGTAGAGGGCGTCGATGCGCGCTACCCAGGGGCGCAGCACCACCGGTTTCGGCGCCAGCGTCAGCGAGCCGGTTTCCAACCGCGCGTGATCCTGCAGGTCGTTGAGCAGGTTGAGCAGCGATGAGGCCGAGCTGTATATCACCGGCAGGCCTTCCGGCGCGGGTTGGCGTTTGAGCTCCAGCTCCAGCAGGCCAAGGATGGCGTGCATCGGCGTGCGCAGCTCATGGCTGACGGTGGCGAGGAATTTGCTCTTCATGCGGTTTTCCGCCTCGGCGCGGCGGCGCGCGTGCTCGAGTTCTTCGCGTTCGCGTTTTTCACGGCGCTGCAGCATGAAACGGCGCAGCGTCAGCGCCAGCAGCAGCACGGTGGCGGCGGCCAGCAGCGCCAGCAGCCAGGTGGTCTGCGGCGGCATGCGGTTGTCGTTCACCGCGTCGATCAGGTTGCTGCGATCGACGATCCACTCGTCGCGCAGCGATTGCAGGGTGTCCGCCGGGATCTGCATCAGGTTCTTATCGAGGATAGCCAACAGAAGAGGTTGATCGCGGCGCACGCCGAAGGCCACCGGATAGGGGATGTTATTGGCGGCGAAGGCCAGCTTGATGGCACCGGAATAGCGTGAAAGCGCCAAAAAGTTGGCGGAGATGACGTTATCCACCAGCGCATCCAACTGGCCGTTGGCCAGCGCGTCGTACATCGACTTGCTGTCGGCGAAGCTGACGGTTTGCTCCTGTTCCGGCACCAGCCCCTGCGCCAAATCGCCCTGCAGCACGCCGATGCGCTTGCCGGCCAAATCGCTCCAGGTGGAAATGCCGTTAGCGTGCTGGCCGACGTAAACGCCCCACAGCGAACGGTGGATCGGCATGCTGGCGCCGTAGCGCGCTTTGACGCCGCGCGCCAGCGGCAGGGCGGCGCGGAAGCTGGCCTGGCCGGACTGCACCAGCAGATCGGCCTGCTCGGCGTTGCGCGCCCACAGCGGCGCGAAACGCAGCCCGGTGTTTTGCGCGATGATGTTGAGAATGTCGATGGCGTAGCCGCGCGGCTGGCCGTCGGAGCCGCGGTAGGCGAACGGGAAGTTGTTCTCGATGGCGGCGTAGTAAACCACGCGGTGGCTCGCCACCCAATTCTTCTCCATCGTCGTCAGATCGGCATTGCCGGTATCGAGATAGCTGGGGATCTTCTTGCTCCAGCGGCCCTGCAGGGCGTTCATCAGCTCCATCGGCGCGTCGGCGATGGCGGTGTCCAGCGTGTCTATCAGCCGCGAGTCGTCGGCGGCGAACACGAAGGACAGGTTGCCCAGGTTCTCGTTGCTTTCAATCTGATAGAGCTGGCCGAGCTGCAGCTGATCGATGATAAAGCTGGCGCTGGCCTCATCGGCGATAAAGTAGTCGCTGCTGCCGTTGAGCAGCGAGTAGACCGCCTGCAGATTGTTGTCGTAGCGCTGGATCTGCGACGCGACCGCCTGCAGAGCGCCGCCGGACTGCATGTCGGTCAGCGCGCCGATCGCGACGCGGGCGTTGGCGGAGTTGAGCATCACCGGCCGATCGTTGCTGCGATCGCGCAATACGCGCAGGTTGCTGACGTAATAGGGCTGAGAGATCGCCAGGCCGTGCAGCGCCTCACTTTGCGGGATGCCGTACAGCAGATCGATCTTGCCGTCGTGCAGCGCCTGCTCCAGCTGCGTCAGATCGGCAAAGCCGTAAATGGCGAAGCGAATGCCGGTCACCTGCTGGATGTAGCCGAGGTAGTCGGCATTCAGCCCATACAGATCGTCATCCACGATGATGTTGTACGGGCTGGTGTTCTCACTGACGATGCCGACGTGCAGCGTACGGTCGCGCCAGGGGTTTTTCTCGCCGACGATCAGCATATTCTCGGGGGTATTCAGATTGCTGACCAGCTGATAGCGCACCGGCTCCGCCGCCTGCGCCAGACCGCACCACAGCAGCAGTAGCAGCAGGGCGCGGCGCATCATGGCGCCAGCTCTTTAAACACCGCCACCAGCTCCAGCAGGTTGCCGGCGCCGGTTTTGCGCTGGATGTTCTTCTTGTGGGTGCTGACGGTCTTGTTGCTGATGTGCAGCCGATCGGCGATCTGCAGGTTGGACAGCCCCTGGCTCAACAAGCCCAGCACCTCGAGCTCTTTAGGAGTGAGCAGCCCGCCGTCTGCCGTCGGCGCTTCTTCGGCCAGCGCGGCGGCGGGGAAGTGGGTTTCACCGTCCAGCACCTGCTCGATCGCCTGCAACAACTCTGCCAACGAGCTGCCTTTGTTGACGAAACCGTTGGCCCCGGCGGCATGCGCCATGCGCGCATAGACCTCGGCCTCCTGCGCGGTATAGATCAGGATCGGCTGCTGCGGGTAGCGGCGGCGGATTTTTTTCAACAGCTGCAGCCCGTCGACCTGCGGCAGGCCGATATCCAGGATCACCAGGCCGAAAGCGGCCTCGGCCAGCAGGGCCAGCGCCTGGACGTCGTCCTGCGCCGCCTGCAGGCGGTAGGGGCGGGATGATTTCATTAGCGCCGCTTCCAGTGCGACATGAACCACCGGGTGGTCATCAACTAATAACAGAGAGGGCATGTTCAACTCGGGTCGCTTTATATTCCGATCGCTAGCATAGCGAAAAAGGAGGCTCTGCGCTCCCCTGATGAAACAGCACAATCTGCTGTTAATTTGGCGGTTCCAGCGGCGGGGGGCAAAGGTGATTTACAGCGCCATTCCCACAGGCTAGATTGTTGGGATCTACACCGTTACGCACTGCGAAATACCCCTCGATACCGAATGGAAAAGCTATGAATTACCAAAACGACGATTTACGCATTAATGATATTAAGGAACTCCTGCCGCCGGTGGCTTTGCTGGAGAAATTCCCGGCCACTGAACGCGCGGCAAAGACGGTGTCCCAGGCCCGCAGCGCAATTCACAATATCCTCCGCGGCAGCGACGATCGCCTGCTGGTGGTGATTGGCCCTTGCTCTATCCACGATACGAAAGCCGCCAAAGAGTACGCGGGGCGCCTGTTGGCGCTGCGTGAAGAACTGAGCGGCGAGCTGGAAGTGGTCATGCGCGTATACTTCGAAAAACCGCGCACCACCGTGGGCTGGAAAGGCCTGATCAACGATCCGCAGATGGACAACAGCTTCAACATCAACGACGGTCTGCGCCTGGCGCGCAAGCTGCTGGTGGAGATCAACGACAGCGGCCTGCCGGCCGCCGGCGAATTCCTCGACATGATCACGCCGCAGTACCTGGCGGATTTGATGAGCTGGGGCGCCATCGGCGCGCGCACCACGGAATCGCAGGTGCACCGCGAGCTGGCCTCCGGCCTTTCCTGCCCGGTGGGCTTCAAGAACGGCACCGACGGCACCATCAAGGTGGCGATCGACGCCATCAACGCCGCCGGCGCGCCGCACTGCTTCCTGTCGGTGACCAAATGGGGCCACTCGGCGATCGTTAACACCAGCGGCAACGGCGATTGCCACATTATCCTGCGCGGCGGCAAAGAGCCGAACTACAGCGCGGCGCACGTGAAGGACGTCAAAGCCGGCCTGAGCAAAGCCGGGCTGCCGGCGCAGGTGATGATCGACTTCAGCCATGCCAACAGCAGCAAACAGTTCAAAAAGCAGATGGACGTGAGCGCTGACGTTTGCGGGCAGATTAGCGGCGGTGAAAAAGCGATCATCGGCGTGATGATCGAAAGCCACCTGGTGGAAGGCAACCAGAACCTCGAAAGCGGCGAACCGCTGGTTTACGGCAAGAGCGTGACCGACGGCTGCATCGGCTGGCAGGATACCGAAACCGTGCTGCGCGATCTGGCGGCGGCGGTGAAAGCGCGCCGCGGATAATAGCTAAAATGACAAGGGCCTGGCAGCCAGGCCCTTGTTTTATCCTTGTCATTGCACCTCTATATATCCCACTCATTTAAGGCTTACATTTAATAGGCCAATAAAATCATTAAGCGACCTCCTTCGCATTATTCCTATTTAATAAAAGAATAATTGTCACTGCTCATGGCATTGTGCTTATATAAGACGCTTTTTTATTCCACAAACCCCGCATGACAAATAAGCGGGGAGTGGTATGACCTATTCCTTTCAGGACGAAAGAATTATGACAAGCAATACCTCGCAGCCGCTGGGGCTGCACCGGATTAAATTCCATGGGAAAGGTGGCGAGTACTTCGCGATTTGGTTGGTTAACGCATTATTGACCATCGTGACGCTGGGCATCTATTCCGCCTGGGCGACGGTGCGCCGCCGCCGCTATTTTTACGGTAACACGGAATTGGACGGCGATCGTTTCGATTACCATGCGCAACCGCTGCAAATTCTGAAAGGGCGGCTGTTGGTGATCGGCGGCCTCATCGTATTTTATATCCTGTTGGCGGTAACGCCACTGCTGGGGCTGCTGGCTTTGCTGGTGTTGCTTGCCCTGCTGCCGTGGATCGTTATCCGCAGCTGGCGCTACAATGCGATTATGTCGAGCTATCGCGGCGTGCGTTTTAATTATGTTTGCCGCACCGGGCGCGCTTATTGGGCGTTACTGTTCTGCCCGCTATTGCTGATTATCGGGCTTTATGTCGCCTTAATCATTTTGCTCAGCATTGGCAGCGGTTTTGACAGCATCAACGCCATCGGCCTGATGTTGGTGTTGACGCTGCTGTTGGCCGTGCCGGCATTCGCCGCCGTCAACGGTATTATTAGCGCGCTGCAGCACGATCTGTACGTTAATAACCTGTTTTTCGGGAATACGCCGTTTATTGCCGAGCTGAAAAAGTCGGCCTTTATCAAATTTGCCTTGATCGGCCTGCTCATTTTCCTGCCGTTTATGTTGGCGGCGCTGGTGTGTATGGGGTCGTTCATTCTGTCGCTGTACCAAATGGTATTGATGGGCATGCTGACGGATGAAACCGCCGATTTGCTGGTGTTGGAAAATATTGGCAGCCTGCTGCTGATGATGGTGGTGCTGCTGATTGGCGCCTTGATCGCCGGCAGCTATCAGGTCGTCGCCCAACGCAACTATCTGTTTAACCAGGCGACGCTGAACGGCAACGTTAAACTGCGCTCTTCCATGCAAACGCTGCCGTATATGGGGCTGTTGATCACCAATACCCTGATCACGCTGTTCTCGCTCGGTTTCGCCGTGCCGGTGGCGGAAGTGCGCCACGCCCGTTATCTGGCGGAGTGCACGGCGGTCGAAGGCGATCTGGCGTTGCTGGACATCGCGGCGCATCAGGAAACCGCCAACAGCGCGGTGGCCGAAGAAGCGGTGCAGGCGCTGGATCTGGGCGGCAGTTTCTGAGGCGCCGATGATCCTCGAGGGCGCCTATCAGTTGCCGGGGCGGGCTGCGCGTGAGGCGGCTCGCCTGCTGGTGAACGAAAGCGGCGGGGGGGTGACGCTGCAGCGGCAGGATGAGCAACGTTACATCCCCTTGGCGGACATCACCGTCTCTGCGGCGCTGGGCAATATTCCGCTGACGCTGACCTTCAAGGACGGCGCGCGCTTTGTGCCGGATGACGATGCGGCCTTCCGCCGCTGGTTCTATCAGCGCCGTTCGCCGGGGTGGGTGCATCGCCTGGAGCGCCACAAACGCGGCGTCGCCGTGGCGCTGCTGATGACGCTGCTGGCGGTCGTGGCCTACGTTAACGTCGTGCTGCCGTGGGCGAGCAGCGAGATCGCCATGCGCATCCCCACCTCGGTGGAACAGACGCTGGGCGAACATACGCAGACGTTTTTGAGCCAAAGCGGCTTTGAACCTTCCGCATTACCGGCCGAGCGGCAGCAGGCGTTGCAGCAGCTGTTCCGGCAGGTGATGCCGGCCGAGATGCGCCAGGAGCGTACGCCGCTGTCGTTAAAGCTGATGGCGGCGCCCGGTGCGCCGAACGCTTTTATGTTGCCGGACGGCACGCTGGTGCTCAGCGATGGGCTGGTCGCCCTGTCGAAAAACGACGACGCTCTGGCGGCGGTGATGCTGCATGAGATGGGGCATCACGCTTATCGCCATCCGATGCGCATGCTGGTGCGTTCGTCACTGGTGGCGTTGACGCTGATGTGGATGACCGGCGACGTCAGCGGCATCGGCGACACGCTGCTGCAGTCTGCGTCCTTCGTGAATGAGATGCAGTTTTCCCGCGGCATGGAGCGTGAGGCGGATGCGTTTGCGATAGCGGAAATGCAGCGCCAGGGGCGTTCGCTGGCGCAAATGGCGGCTATCTACCGCGCGTTGGCGCAGGTGCCTGAACGCGAAACGGCCGACGGCTGGGCGCTGCCGGCCTGGCTCAGCACCCATCCGGCGATGCAGGAACGGCTGGACGCGGTGAATGAGGCGATGGCGCAGCAGTAATAAAAAAGCCCCCGGTTTTCACCGGGGGCTTTTTCGTTAACGGGCGAAATTACTTCGCTTTACCCTGGTTTGCCACGGCGGCCGCTTTTGCAGCGATCTCGTCGGCGTTACCCAGGTAGTAACGTTTGGTTGGCTTGAAGTTCTCGTCGAACTCATACACCAACGGCACGCCGGTTGGGATGTTCAGTTCGAGGATTTCGTCTTCGCTCAGGTTATCCAGGTATTTCACCAGCGCGCGCAGCGAGTTGCCGTGCGCCGCAACGATCACGCGCTCGCCGCTCTTGATGCGTGGCAGGATCTCTTCGTCCCAGTAAGGAATCACGCGATCGATGGTCAGCGCCAGGCTTTCGGTCAGCGGCAGCTCTTGCTCGGTCAGCGAAGCGTAGCGCGGATCGTGGCCAGGGTAACGTTCGTCTTCTTTGGTCAGCTCAGGTGGGGTCACCGCGAAGCCGCGACGCCATTGTTTCACCTGCTCGTCGCCGTATTTTTCGGCGGTTTCCGCTTTGTTCAGACCCTGCAGCGCGCCGTAGTGACGTTCGTTCAGCTTCCAGGATTTTTCGGTCGGCAACCAGGCCTGATCCAGCTCGTCGAGGATGTTCCACAGGGTGTGGATCGCGCGCTTCAGTACGGAGGTGTAAGCGAAGTCGAAAGTGAAACCTTCCTCTTTCAACAGCTTGCCTGCTGCTTTCGCTTCGGTGCGGCCCTTGTCGGACAGATCAACATCATACCAACCGGTGAAGCGGTTTTCTTGGTTCCACTGGCTTTCGCCGTGACGCACCAGAACCAGCTTAGTTACAGCCATAGCTTAACTCCTTAATAATCTGACATTTCAATGATAACGAAAATCATTATATTGCCGCGGGCCGGGGCTCGGCAATCGATAGTGTCTAACCATAGCCAATTTCTTGCCGCAAAGTAAGGGCTGGCGAAAGGAAAAAGCTGAATCGTTCAGGCTGGCGCTGCGAAGGGGAAATGGCGCGCCGAAATTGCTCCGGGCGCGCCGTGGCGCGGGGAAAATCAGGCCGATTTTTTCAGGCAGTTGCTCATGAAGGTTTTACGCGCGTCGCCCTTCAGATCCTTGGTCTTGGCGTCGGCGTTGCAGCTTTTCATTTTCTGCTGCTGCGGCGTCAGGGTTTTGCCCGTCGCGGCGGAGCCTTCGGATTTCAGACAGGTGCTCATGAAGGTGGAGCGATCGGCGCCTTTCAGCGATTTGGTAGATGCCTGCTGGTTGCAATCGGTCATGCGTTTCTGTTGAGCCGCCTGCGCCGGCGAAGGCGTTTTCGTCGCCGTCGTCGCGTCGGCCGCCATCAGATTGGTGCTCAGCATTAAGCCCGCCAGCAATGGAAGTGCAGTAATCAGACGCATAGGTGTTCCTTCAGCTATTGATTGGCCGCCATTGGCCGAAAAAGGTGACGTTGCACAAGGCGTTGTGCTTATCACGGTAGCCTGAGTGTAGTGCGCGCCTTGGAATAAGGGAAGGCGGGCGCCGGTGGGGGGATAGCGTTAAAAGGTAAGCATTTATAACAAATTGCCCCCGGCCGCACGGCGAGGGGCGTGGCGGGTCAGATAGGATAAAACTGATAATGCGTGGCGCTGCGATAGCGGCTCCCCGGCTGCAGCCAGCAGTCCGGCTGCGGCCACTCGGGATGGTGCGGGCTGTCCGGCAAGAACTCGCTCTCCAGCGCCACGCCGGCATGGTCGGCGTAGCTGCCGCCATCGCGCGCCGGCGTGCCGGCCAGGTAATTGCCGCTGTAGAGTTGCAGCGCCGGCGCGTCGGTGAACACGCTCATTTGCACTTGCCCGTCGGCGGACCACAAATGGGCCGCCGGGCTCTCCAGCGCCCCGCAGGTACGATGCAGCAGGAATGCGTGATCGTAGCCTTTTACCCGCTGCTGGTCGCTGTCGCGCAGGAAATCCTGCAGCAGCGTTTTCGGCTGGCGAAAATCCATGCCACTGCCGTCCACCGGCGTCAGATCGGCGCAGGGAATGCCCTCGGCGTCGACGGGCAGATAGCGATCGGCGAACAGCTGCAGCCGCTGGGCGCGGGCGTCGGTGCCGGCGCCGTCCAGATTGAAATAGGCGTGGTTGGTCAGGTTGACCGGGCAGGGGCGATCCACCTGCGCCAGATAGCTGATTTCCAGGCGATTGTCATGAGTCAGGCGGTAACAAACCTGCACGTCGAGATTGCCGGGAAAGCCCTGATCGCCCTCCGCCGAGTGCAGCACATAGCAGACCTGCTGCGCATCATGCTGTACCCGGCGCCAGCGGCGGGCATGAAAACCATCGGGGCCGCCGTGCAGCTGGTGGGCGCCCTGATTGGCGGCCAGCGCATGGGGTTTCCCGTCGATGGGCAGACTGGCGTTGGCGATACGGTTGGCGTAGCGGCCGACGGTGGCGCCCAGATAGGCGCCCTGACGCGGGTAGTCCGCTGGGCTGCGGCAGCCGAGCAGCAACTCGCGTCTTTCACCGGATTTGAGCGGCAAGACGGCGGACAGCCAGGTGGCGCCCCAGTCCATCAGCGTCACCGTCATGCCGCCGGCGTTTTGCAGCTGCGTCAGCTGATAAGGTTGCCCATCGGGGGCAACTGCCGTGGTTGCGGTCAGCATAGGCCGGCGCCTTGCGAAGCCTGGCAGACATAGAAGGTTTCCTGTAATCCGCCGGTTTGCCGCGGATACTCGTGCGCCACGGCGGCACGCACCGTCTCCACGAGATCCTGCGGCATCAGCGCGACGACACAGCCGCCAAAGCCGCCGCCGGTCATGCGCACGCCGCCGCGCGGGCCGATCGCCGCTTTGACGATCTCGACCAGCTTATCGATCGGCGGCACGGTGATTTCAAAGTCGTCGCGCATCGAGGCGTGCGACTCCGCCATCAGCCGGCCCATGCGTTGCAGCTCGCCGGCCGCCAGCGCGTCGGCCGCCGCCAGCGTGCGGGCGTTCTCGCTGATGACATGGCGCGCGCGTTTGGCCACCAGCGGATCCAACTGATGTTGACGCGCTTCGAACTGTTCCGGGCTGACGTCGCGCAGCGCCTTGACGCCGAAGAACCGCGCCGCTTCCTCGCACTGTTTGCGGCGGGTGTTGTATTCGCTGTCCACCAGCCCGCGTTGCACATTGGAGTTGACGATCACCACCGCGACGTTGTCCGGCATCGGTACCGCACGGGTTTCCAGCGAACGGCAGTCGATCAGCAGCGCGCTGTCGCGCCGGCCGAGCGCGGAGATCAGCTGGTCCATGATGCCGCAGTTGCAGCCGACGAACTGGTTCTCCGCTTCCTGGCCGTTCAGCGCCAGCGCTACGCCGTCCAGCGGCAGCTGATAGAGCGCCTGCAGCGCCTGGCCCACCGCCACTTCCAGCGCGGCGGAGGAGCTGAGCCCCGCGCCCTGCGGCACATTGCCGGCGATCACCAGATCCGCGCCGCCGAAGTCGGCGTTGCGGCGCTGAAGGTGCTTCACCACGCCGCGCACATAGTCGGACCAGCGCTGATCGGGGTGGCTGACGATCGGATCGTCGAGCGAGAATTGATCCTGCTGATTCTGATAATCGGCGGCGAGCACGCGGATCTGGCGGTCGTTGCGCTTGGCGCAGGCGATGACGGTTTGATAATCGATGGCGCAGGGCAGCACGAAGCCGTCGTTGTAATCGGTATGCTCGCCGATCAGGTTCACCCGCCCCGGCGCCTGGATGGTCAACGCCGGCGCGTAGCCGAAGTGTTCGGTAAACAGCGAATGGGTAAGCGGTTTCAGGCTCATGCTTGGGCTCCGGCTTCACGGTAATGAATATCGCTGACGGCGCGCAGACGCTCTGCGGCCTGTTCGGCGGTCAGGTCGCGCTGGGTTTCCGCCAGCATCTCGTAACCGACCATAAATTTGCGCACGCTGGCTGAACGCAGCAGCGGCGGGTAGAAATGGGCGTGCAGCTGCCAGTGTCGGTTGTCGGCACCGTTGAACGGCGCACCGTGCCATCCCATCGAATAGGGGAAGGAGCACTGGAAAAGGTTGTCGTAGCGGCTGGTCAGCTTCTTCAGCGCCAGCGCCAGATCTTGGCTTTGCGCCGCGCTGAGATCGGTAATGCGCTGCACCGCCGCTTTCGGCAGCAGCAGCGTTTCAAACGGCCAGGCGGCCCAGTAAGGCACCACCGCCAGCCAGTGTTCGGTGTTTACCACGATGCGTTCGCCGGCGGCCAGCTCGCGCTGCGCATAGTCCAGCAGCAGCGGGGAGGCGTGTTCCCGAAAATACGCGTGCTGCAGGCGATCTTCGCGCTCGGCCTCGTTCGGCAGAAAACTGTTGGCCCAGACCTGCCCGTGCGGGTGCGGGTTGGAGCAGCCCATCGCCGCGCCTTTGTTTTCGAACAGCTGTACCCAGGGGTAGTGCTTGCCTAGCTCATCGGTTTGCGCCTGCCAGGCGGCGATCACCTGCTCCAGCGCCGGCAGCGTCAGTTCGGGCAGGGTCTTGCTGTGATCGGGAGAGAAGCAGATCACCCGGCTGACGCCGCGCGCGCTCTGGCTGCGCATCAAAGGATCCTGGCTGTCGGGCGCCGGCGGCGTATCGCTCAGCAGCGCGGCGAAATCGTTGGTGAAGACGTAGGTGCCGCGATAATCCGGATTGCGATCGCCGGTGATGCGCGCGTTGCCCGGGCACAGGAAACAGTCGGGATCGTGCGCCGGCAGCGTTTCCGTCGGGACGGCCTCCTGCTGGCCCTGCCAGGGGCGCTTGGCGCGGTGCGGTGAAACCAGCACCCACTGGCCGCTCAGCGGGTTGTAGCGGCGGTGCGGATGATCGATAGGGTTAAATTCCGTCATACGGTTCCTTTCTTGGCGTCGACGAGAGTGTAATCGCTTCCAATTACCGTCTTAATACGCCCGTTGCTGAACAGGGAGAGGTCATTGCGCAAAAAGATAGCACGCCCGCGGCGCTAAAAAGGTGATCTAACGCGAAAAATGGAATCGTTTACACTTCATTGAAATGCGCCGGATGGGCGGAGAAAAGCCGGTGGCAACGTGATAGAGGGCAGTGCGGTGAGATAGCGGTGATAGCGTTTTCACCCGACCTGCCGGCAGAGGAAGGCTCTCTGCCGGCGTCAGCCGTTAAGGATGCTGATACAGCGGGTAGGTAAAGAACAGCAGATGGGTCAGATTAAGCCCGAAATGGAACAGAATCGGCACCCACAGGCGGCCGCTCCACATCCACGCCAGGCCGTAGATCACCCCGGCCAGCGTCGCGAAGATCACCATCAGCATGCCGCCGGCCAAATGTGCGGCGCCGAACACCAGAGAAGCGACGATCAGCGCCGGCCAGGCGCCCAGCCACTGGCTGAGGCGCTGCTGCAGGTAGCCGCGAAACAGCGCTTCTTCGGCCATACAGACGAAGAACAGGTTCGCCATCACGAAAGGCAGGATCCAGGCGGGCGCATGCAGCTCGATTTTTAAGCCGCCCAGCGCCACGGCCAGCAGCAACAGCGCCGGCACGGCCAGCAGCAGCGCAATCCAGCCCGCTTTGCCGACGTTGCCGCCGCGTTCAGCGGAAAACAGCGTGGGCAAGCAGGCGAACAGCAGGAAGGGCACCATCGCCTTGTCGAAGTTGTAATACATGGTGAACGGCGCGCTGAGCGGGCCGGCTTTTTCGCCGTCGATCATCAGCTGGTTGTGGATGCCCGGTACCAGATGCAAGAATAGCGCGACGCAGCCGGCGACCACCAACCCTTCGAACGCGATCGCCAGACTACGCCGCTCGCGAAAATGGTGACGCAGCCCCGACAACGCTACGATCGCCAGCAGATAACTCAGGCTGAGCGGCGTCAGCACCCCATGATAAAGCCCCATGCCCGCCGAGGCGGCCAGGATCACCCAGGCTATCAGCCGGTTAAACGGCAAGAAAAATAACGAAGCAGCCAATACGCCCCACATAAGATGTCCCTTTAAATATGTACACGGCGCTCAGCGCCTTTGCGGCGTGCGATAATGGCGAGATTGAGCGCTAAAGCGGATAGTAGCACATCAAGATGACGCTAAAGGTCGGGGCAGTGACGTATTCGTGCATGATGCCGGCCCACACGACCGGCGGCGATGAGAGTTAGCCTTTCATCCAGGCCTGCGAACGGGTGATTTCGGCCAGATTTTGCAGGATGTCCAGACTCTGCTGGTGGATCTCCTGCGTGGGGGCTGCGCACAGGTCGTGCAGCACAGTCACCTGGAAGCCGGCGTCGTGCGCCTGGCGCGCGGTGCTCTCGATGGCGAGCGGTGTGCTGATGCCCGCCAGCAGCAAATGGTGGCACCGATGTTGCCGCAGCCAGGCTAACAAATTGTTACCGGAGAAGGCGCTCACCGCCGTTTTATCAAACTGCAGATCGGTCTCCTCCTGATGCAGATCGGGTGCCCAGCGGCAGCCCGGGCCGTTTAGCCGCAGCGCGCCTATCTGTTTCAAATGGTTGAAAAGCGGCGAGTGGAGCGGGATGTCATGATAATCGTCGGCAAATCCCGTCCGCACCCAAATCACCGGGATTTTTCGCACCCGGGCGTAGGCCGCGGCGGCATTGACGTTGGCGAGCAGGTGGCTTGCCGTCACCTGTTCGCGGCAGTGGTTGGCGCGCCCTTTGGGCCCGAGCAGATCCTCGATCAGGTCGATGATAATCAACGCAGCGGACATGGCGTCTCCAGAAAATGGCCTTCTTTCTTTCTATGATAAAAGGCCAAATGTGATGTGCTGCGGTGAAGTGTTGCCGGATATGTTCACGCCGCGCTTCAGGCGGAGGTCGGCTCCAGCCGTTCCTGTTGGTAGCCGTAGCCGCCCTCGCCGTCGGGCACGAAGCTGAGGCGGTGTGTGATGCACTGCGGCGCATCTTCGGCATGGTGCGAGACGAACAGCAGCTGGGTGGCGCCCTGGCCGATCAGCACGTCGATGAAGCGGCGCACCAGCTGGCGATTGAGCGGATCCAACCCTTGCAGCGGCTCGTCGAGGATCAGCAGCGCCGGGTGTTTCACCAGCGCGCGGGCGATCAGCGCCAGCCGCTGTTGGCCCCAGGAAAGGCTGTGGAACGGGGCGTCGCCGCGCGCGCCGTCGAGCCCGAGCAGCGCCAGCCATTGCTCGGTCAGCTGCCGCTGACGATCCGAAACCGCCTGATAAATGCCGATCGAATCGAAGAACCCCGACAGCACCACGTTGCGCACGCTGGTGTTGACGCGATAATCCAGATGCAGGCTGCTGCTGACGTAGCCGATATGGCGCTTGATCTCCCAAATGGTTTCCCCGCTGCCGCGGCGGCGGCCGAACAGCGTCAGATGGTTGCTGTAGCCCTGCGGGTGATCGCCGGTGATCAAGCTGAGCAGCGTGGATTTGCCGGCGCCGTTCGGGCCGACGATCTGCCAATGTTCACCGGGGTTAACCTGCCAGTCGAGATGATTGAGGATCGGCCGGTCGTTATAGCTGACCACGCCGTCGCGCAGGACGATCAGCGGCCGATCCGCCGGCAGCGCCACCTTTTGCGTTGGATCCTCCTCCTCCGGCAGCGCCAGCCCGCTGAGGTTTTCGCTGTGCGCCAGCTGCGCCACCAGCGCGTCCGCCATCACCTGGCGGCGCGGCCCGCGGTTGGTCAGGGTACAGTCCGCCAGTACGCCCACCTGCCGGACAAAATCCGGGATATCGTCGAACCGGTTGAGCACCAGCACCACGGTCTGGCCCTGGGCGGAAAGCTCGCTCAGCAGCGTGGCGAGCTGCGTGCGCGAGTGCACGTCCAGCCCGTCGAAGGGTTCGTCGAGGATCAGCAGGTCAGGCTCGGGCATCAGCGCCCGGCACAGCAGGGTTTTGCGCGTTTCGCCGGTGGATAGGTATTTGAAGCGGCGCGTCAGCAGGGCGGTGATGCCGAACTGCGCGGCCAGCCGCTCACAGCGCGCGGCGTCTTGCACCTCTTCCTGAATGATTTCCGCCGCGGTGCGGCCGGTGTCGTCCTCGTCCGCGCTGAGCAGATCGGTGTTGTTGCGTTGCCACTCGTCGCTGACCATTTTTTGCAGCTGTTCGAAGGAGATGCGCACCGCGTGCTGAAAGTCGCTGCGGCGCTCACCGCTCAGCAGAACCAGTTCGTCGGCCAGCGCGCGCGCCAGGGCGGATTTGCCGCTGCCGTTGGCGCCGACAAAGGCCCAGCTGTCGCCGGCCTGGATTTCCAGCGCGTCCAGCGTCAGGGTGCGGGTATCGCTTAAGCGGAATGAACCTTGCGAAATGTGCAACGACGACATCACCTGTTCCTTTTTTTGCAATTATTTGCCTTAGGAATAGGCGCATTGCAGGGTGATGTCAATCAACAAAAACGCAACGTCATGTTGCGCTTAACACAACGTGGCGACAATCACGCGATCGGCGTTGAACAGGGCGTGTACGGCGGTGCCGACGCTCAGCTGCAGGCGCTGCAGCTCCGCCGTCGTCAGGGTGGCGCACAGGGTTTCGCCACCCGCCAGCGTCACCAGCACCTCGCTGTGTTCGGCGCCCGACTGAATGCCGGCCACCACGCCCGCCAGCGCGTTATCCGCGCCGGCATGCTCCGCGGTATCGACGCTTAACCGCACCCAGGGCGCCTTGATCAGCGCCAGCACCTCTTTGCCCGGCGTGAGCTGCAGCCGGTCGGCGCTTTGCTGGGTGACGGCCGCCATCAGGCGAGTGGTGCCGTCATTCAACAAAATCGCCAGGTGCTGCTGCACTTGCTGATGATCGCGTTCGATGACGGTACCGAAGAACTGATTGCGCGCGCTGGTTTGCAGCGAGAAGCGCGAGATGGCCGCCAGCAGGCTGTCGAGCGGCAGATCGTCCTGCTGCAACACGTCGAAAGCTTTTTGCTGCACCTGGCCCAGCAGGTCATACAGCTGGATCAACCGCTGGCCATAGTGCGTCAGCTGTGCGCCGCCGCCGCCTTTACCGCCGGTGGCGCGTTCCACCACCGTTTGTTCCGCCAGCTGGTTCATCTCATTGATGGCGTCCCAGGCGCTTTTGTAGCTGATGCCCGCCAGTTTGGCGCCCTGGCTGATGGAGCCGGTGTGCTGCACCTGTTTCAGCAGCGCGATGCGGCGCGGATCGGCGAACAGCTTTTGCTGGAGTTTGAGAGTCAGAAGAATTTCGGCCTGCATAGCGCATCCTGTCGGCGGCAAAAATCTTATTGTCGCCGATTTGGCGGCAAAGCGCCAAGCGCAGTGCGCTGGAGGGCGGGGCAATAAAGACTGGTATTGCTTTGTTGTTATAATATAACATAACAGAAAAACGATAAGGCTTTACGCCGGCTGCGGCCGGTTTTTATTTCACCACAGGGATGCTTCACATGAGTACGACACGCTGGCGTCTTGTCACGCCCAGAAAATCGTTATGCCTTGCCGTCGCCTGGGTCGGCGGCGCACTGACGGCGCCGTTGGCTTTCGCCGCCGACTGCGATAAAGCCCGCAATGCCACAGGATGCGAAGAACTGCTCACGGTGGAGGCGGCGACCCCCGCCGGGCGCTACGATGCGTTGAACGCCGTGAGCCGCAGCGCTTCGCAGCTTGGGCTGACCGCTCGGGAGACGCCGCGCAGCGTCGATATCATCAGCGCGCAGGCGATCCAACAGCGGGGCGATCGCTCGCTGGCCGCCGCCGTCGAGCACGCCACTGGCCTGTCCGGCGTCGCTTCGCCGACGCTGTCCAACAACTTTTCCGCGCGCGGTTTCCGGCCGATCTCTTGGCTGTATAACGGCGTGGAGATGCCCGGCAGCACGCTGCAACTGGGCGATCCGGCGCATTACGACAGCATCGAGATACTGCGCGGGCCGGGCTCGGCCTTGAACGGCCTGAGCGCCGCGGGCGGCAGCGTCAACCTGATCTCGCGGCGGCCGACCTTCAGCCGCCAGCCGCTTGAGCTCGATTATGGCTTCGGCAGCTACCGCAGCCAGCGTCTGCATCTGGGGGCCGGCGGCGCGCTGGTGGACGATGCGGTGGCGTACCGGTTGGACGTCAGCGGCAACGACAGCGGCAGCAACGTGCAGTACGAACGCGATCGGCAGAAGCGGGTTTCCGGCTCGCTGCTGTTTAAACTGACGGACGATGCGCTGTTGACGCTGAGCCTGGACCGCATGCTCAACCGCACCAACAACCCTTACTACGGCACGCCGCTGCTGGACGGGCGCATTGCCGGCGAGCTGCGCGACATCAATTACAACAACCTGACCGACAGCCGCATCCAGAGCAACGCCACCGCATTTCAGGCCAGTCTGGACTGGTTTATGACGCCCGAAGTGGAGTGGCATAACCAATTCTATTACTACAGCGGCTTTCGCGAGTGGCACAACGTCGAACGCTTTCGCGTCGCGGCGGCGGCCCGACCCGGTGACGTCAACCGCGACTCCTTCGGCGCCCTGGCGCACGACGACGATCTGATCGGCAACCGCAGTTCGCTGGTGTTCGATCGCGCCATCGCCGGTTTCGATAACCGGTTGCTGGTCGGCCTCGATCTGAGCAAGCGGCATTTTCAGTACTACTCCAACGGCTTCCCCGGATCCGAAGACGTGCCGCTTGGCGCGCCGCCCCGAGAGCCGTTCGCCCAGGGAACCGACCGCCAACGCGCGCCGGTGCGCCACGTTACCCAGAACCAGTACGCCGCCTTTCTTGAAGATCGCTTCAGCCTGACCGAGCGTTTAGCGCTGCTGGGCCAGCTGCGCTACAACCATATGAACATGGACTGGCGCTTCCAGGGGCCGCAGGAAGAGAGCCGCGCGCACACCTACGTTTTCAGCACCTGGAGCCTGGGCCCCAGCTATGCATTGACCGATAACCTCACGCTCTACGCCAACTACACCACCGGCCAGGAGCCGGGCAACGATCTGTTCTTCCTCAGCCCAACGCAGACCGATCTGCCGCTTACGCGAGCGCGCCAGTGGGAGGCCGGCGCCAAAGGGCAGTTTTGGGGTAACAAGGGCGAGGCGACACTGGCGCTGTACGAACTGCGCAAGGACAACCTGTTTGTGCCTGACGCGCAGCGGCCGGATGCGTTGAACGCGGTAGGCAGGCAGACGTCGCGCGGCATCGAGCTTGGCGTGGTGCTGCGTCCCGACGAGCGCTGGGAGCTGGCCGGCAACGCCGCCTACACGCATGCCCGCTACGACGACTATCGCGGCGGCAGCCCGCTGCGCAGCTACAACGGCAATCGCCCGGCCTATATTCCGGACTGGACTGCCAACCTCAGCGTGCATTATCAGGCGACGGAGCGTCTGGGACTGGCTTCTTCACTGCGCTACGTCGGCAGCAGTTACAACGACGACGCCAACCGGCGCAAGATGCGCGCGTACACCACGCTCGATCTGGCGGCGGACTATCAGCTGACGCCGATCGTTGATGTCGGTTTTCGCATTCGCAACGCCACCAACCAGCTGTACGCCTATCAGCGTACCTACCCGGACCAGGCGCTGATCGCGCCGCCGCGCAGCTATGAAACCTTCGTGTCGGTCAGGTTCTGACGGCGTGAAACGCCGGCTTGCCCTGCTGTTGTGCGCCCTGGGATTGGGCGGGGGCGCGCCGCTGCGTGCCGATGCCGTCAGCCTGCAAAATTGCGGGGTAATGCGCGATTACCCGCAGCCGCCGCAGCGGGTGCTGGTTTACGCCAACCCGGCGCTGGAAAACCTGCTGGCGCTGGGGCTGGCTGGCCGCGCGATCGGCGTGGTCGGGTATGACCGCACGCGCGATCCCGTGCCAACGGCGTCGGTAGAGACATTGCAGGCGCCCACCAGCCCGGCGCCGCCCACGGCGGAAGCGTTGCTGCTGATGCGGCCGGATTTTGTCTATTCGGCCAGCTATTACTGGCTGCACAGCCCGGAAACGCCCGATCGGGCGCGGCTGGCAGAATGGGGCATCGGCACTTATCTCTCTCCCGGCGCCTGCAGCGGCCAGCAAAGCGCGATCGCCGCCGCGCTGACGTTCGAAGACATTTTCACCGAGCTGCGGGAGCTGGCGCGCATTTTCAACGTCAGCCGCGCCGGTGAAGCGCTGGTCGAACGGCTGCGCGGGCAGCTGCAGGCGTTTGAGGCGCAGCGCGCGCCGCTGCCGCATTTACGTCTGCTGTGGTGGTATGCCGGCGCGCAAACGCCCTACGTGGCGGGCTGCTGCGGCGCGCCAGGCCTACTGAGCCGCAGCGTCGGCAGCGAGAACCTGTTCGGCGATCGGCCTGAGCTGTGGCCGACGGTGTCCTGGGAGGTTATCGCCGCCCGCGATCCGGATGCGATCGTGCTTGGCGATCTGCCGCGCGGCGGCCTCGGCGACAGCGCGGCCGACAAGATCGCCTTTCTGGAACATCACCCGCTGACCGCGACGCTGCGCGCCGTGCGTCAGCGGCGCTACGTGATCCTCCCCGGTTACGACATGGACCCTTCCGCCCGCACCGTGGCGGCGCTGGGCCGTTTGATTCGGGGCCTGGCGGCCTTGCCACCGCAGGCCCCGACTTTTTCCAACAAGGAACCTTGATATGACTGCCGTTTCATTCTCTTCGCTGCTGGACTCCTGGGATCGCCAGCAGGCGGCCTACATCGCCGAACGGGAAGCGCGTTTTAACGCCCAGCTGGACGTGCTGGCGCTGGCCGCCGGCCAGGATTTTCACGTGGTGGATCTGGCTTGCGGCCCGGGCTCGCTGAGCCTGCGCATTTTGCAGCGCTTTCCACAGGCCAGGGTGACCGCCATCGATCTCGATCCGCTGCTGCTGGCGGTGGCGCGCGGCGCGCTGGCGGCGTACGGCGATCGGATCCGCATTCTGCAGGCCGATCTGGCGGATCCGGCCTGTTTTTCCGCGCTGTCCGGCCCCGCGCCGCAGGCGGCGGTGTCCAGCACGGCGCTGCACTGGCTGATGCCCGAGCAGCAGCTGGCGCTGTACCGCAACGTTGCCGGGCTGCTGGCCGACGGCGGCGTGTTCCTGAACGCCGATCATCAGCGCTATGACCCGCGCCAGCCGCGGCTGAAAGCGCTGGCGGAGCGGCACGACGAGCAGACCCAACAGCGCGCCTGGGACAGCGGCGTTGAGGATTGGGATCGCTGGTTCGCCGGCGCGCTGCAATCGCCGGCGCTGGCCGCTTATCAAGCCGAGCGTGAAGCGCTGTTCGCCGGCCGCCCGGTGCCGCCGCCGACGCCGGTGGATTTCCAGCTCGCGGCGCTTAGACAAGCCGGTTTCAGCGAGGCGGGGACGGTGTGGCAGCTGTTGGACGACTATGTGATCGCAGGCTGGAAATAGCATGATCCGGCGGTTACTGCCCGGCCGTGAGGCCGGCTGGCTGCTGTTGCTGGCGGCGGCGCTGCCGCTGGCCCTGCTGGGCGCCACCCTGTCGGGGCCCGCGCCGATCGCGTGGCACGACGCCTGGCGCATCGTGCTTGGCGTCAGCGGCAGCGCGGCGACCGATGCCGATGTGTATCAGCGCATCATCTGGTCGCTGCGGATGCCGCGCGCGCTGTTGGCGGCGCTGGCCGGCGCCGGATTGGCGCTGGCGGGCACCGTGCTGCAGTCGCTGACCCGCAACCCGCTGGCCGATCCCTGGGTGCTGGGCATCTCCTCCGGCGCCGGCGTGGGAGCGGTAACGGTGCTGGTATTGGGACTGGGGGGCGGCCTGTTGTCGGTGTCCGGCGGTGCGTTTATCGGCGCGTTGGGAGCGTTTGCGTTGGTGATGCTGCTGGCCGGGCGTTCGCTGCAGGGGGAGTCCACGCTGTTTATCCTGGCCGGGGTGGCGGTGACGCAGCTGCTCTCCGCGCTGACTTCGCTGATCACGCTCTGGCAGGCGGACGCCAACGCCACGCGCGGCGTGATGTTCTGGCTGCTGGGATCGTTCAGCGACGCGCGCTGGCCGCAGGTCGGGCTGTGCGGGTTGGCGCTGGCGGCGGCGCTGCTGCTGTGTTGGCAGCGGGCGGGTGAGCTGGACGCGCTGGCGTTCGGCGGCGTGACCGCCGCTTCGCTGGGGGTGGCGGTGGCTCCGCTGAAGCTGCTGCTGTATGTGGTGACCACCGCGCTGACGGCGGCGATCGTCGCGTTCAGCGGTGCGGTGGGATTTATCGGGCTGACGGTGCCGCACGTCGCCCGGCGGCTGGTCGGCTCGCGGCATCGGCTGCTGTTGCCGGCCAGCGCGCTGTGCGGCGCGCTGTTCGCCGTGGCGGCGGACACGCTGGCCAGAACGCTGTTTGCTCCGCGCGAGCTGCCGGTCGGCGTGCTGACGGCGCTGCTGGGGGTGCCGGTATTCCTGCTGTTGCTGTATCGGAAGGTCAATGCATGACGATTGAAAAAGCGCGATCCGGCCTGTGCGCCGAGGCGGTGAGCTGGCGAGCGGGCGAACGCACGGTGCTGGAAAATCTGGATTTCTGCGCCTTGCCCGGTGAGGTCACCGGCGTGCTCGGCGTCAACGGCAGCGGTAAATCCACGTTGCTCAAGCTGCTGGCCGGGTTGCAGCCCGCCGCCGGGGGCCGCGTTTGGCTGGCAGGGCGCCAAATTACCGCGTTTTCCGGGCGGGAGCGCGCCAGGCGCATCGCCTTTCTTGAGCAATCCGCCCCCGGCGCCTTCGCGCTGCCGGTGAAGGAGGCGGTGCTGCTGGGGCGCCTGGCCCATGTCGGCCGCTGGCGCGGTTTCGGCCCCGAAGATCGCCGCCTCGCCGGGCAGGCGATGGAGCAAGTGGGCATCAGCCACCTGGCCGATCGCGATTGGCAGCGGCTGTCCGGCGGTGAACAACAGCGGGTGCATCTGGCGCGCGCGCTGGCGCAGCAGACGCCGTGGCTGCTGCTGGATGAGCCCGCCAACCATCTGGATATCGCCCATCAGCAGCAGTTTATGGCCTTGCTGCGGCGGCTGAAACTCAGCGTGGTGGTGACGCTGCACGATCTGAATCTGGCGGCCTGTTATTGCGATCGGGTGGCGCTGCTGCAGCGGGGCAGGATCTGTGCGGCGGGCACGCCGCGGCAGGCACTGACGCCGGAGCACATTCGCGCGGTATACGGGGTGGAGGCCCGGCTGGCGGCGCCCGCCGGCTATGCGCCGCCGCTGATCTACTATCCTGCGGCGGGATGAGCCGGTGGAAAGGGCACGTTTGGCCGATCACAATTTCGCCCCGCTGGCTAAAATAACTCCGGTTTTAGCGATTTTTTTGGGTTAGAATAACCCGGTATGCGGTGAAAGGCATTTGCCGCTCAATGGGCAGTTAAGCGAGGCTATCATGTTGGAATTATTGAAAAGTCTGTTATTTGCCGTGGTCATGGTGCCGGTGGTCATGGCGCTGATCCTTGGCCTGATCTACGGTTTTGGCGAAGTGTTCAACGTCTTCTCCAAAGTGGGCCGTTCGAAAGAAAACCGCACCCAACACTGACCGTTCCCCATCCCGATACCCGCCGGCATCGCCCGGCGGGCATTCCTCAAGTTATCTCACGCTTTGCCGATAAACCGCATGACAAGCTTTCGCGCAACGTTATATTATTTTTTATATAACGAAGAGTGATAATGCACGTTAACTTGCGGAGAAAAACAATGAAACAGCAATGGACCAAATGGGTTGGCGGGATCGTGTTGGCATCGGGCCTGGTGGCACAGGCTTTGGCGGCGGAAAAGATCACCGTGTTCGCCGCCGCGTCGCTGACCAACGCGCTGCAGGACATCGCCACCCAGTATCAAAAAGGCAAGGACGTGCAGGTGGTTTCCTCCTTCGCATCGTCCTCGACGCTGGCGCGCCAAATTGAGCAGGGCGCCCCGGCCGATCTGTTCATCTCCGCCGATCAACAGTGGATGGATTACGCCATCGACAAGCAGCAGATGGTGAAAGACACCCGCTACACGCTGCTGGGCAACGAACTGGTGCTGATCGCCGCCAAGAGCGATAAGCAAGACAAGATCGCCATCGACAAGCAGACCGACTGGGCCAAGCTGCTCAACGGCGGCCGCCTGGCGGTGGGCGATCCGGATCACGTGCCGGCCGGCATCTACGCCAAAGAGGCGCTGGAACACCTGGGCGCCTGGAGCGCGCTGGAGCCGAAACTGGCGCGCGCCAACAACGTGCGCAGCGCGATGGCGCTGGTGGAGCGCGGTGAAGCGCCGCTCGGCATCGTCTACGACTCCGACGCGGTCGCCAGCGACAAGGTGAAAGTGGTGGGCGTGTTCCCGGAAGACAGCCACAAACCGGTTGAATATCCGATGGCGATGGTGAAAGATCGTCAAAATCCGACGGTCAGCGCTTTCTATACCTATCTGAAGGGTCCGGAAGCAGCCGCTATTTTCGAACATTATGGATTCACCCCGCGTAAATGATTCTGAGTGAGTACGAGTGGCAGGCGGTTGAGCTGAGCCTGAAAGTCTCCGGTTTGGCGGTGGTCTGCAGCCTGCCGTTCGGCATTCTGATGGCCTGGGTGCTGGTGCGTTGCCGCTTTCCCGGCAAGGCGCTGCTGGACGGCGTCATTCACCTGCCGCTGGTGCTGCCGCCGGTGGTGGTCGGCTATTTGCTGCTGATCGCCATGGGGCGGCGCGGCGTCATCGGCGAGTGGCTGTACGACTGGTTCGGCTTCAGCTTCAGCTTTAGCTGGCGCGGCGCCGCGCTGGCATCGGCGGTGGTGGCGTTTCCGCTGATGGTGCGCGCCATCCGGCTGGCGCTGGAGGCGGTGGATACCCGGCTGGAGCAGGCGGCGCGCACGCTGGGTGCCAACCCGTGGCGGGTGTTTTTCACCGTCACGCTGCCGCTGTCGCTGCCCGGTGTCATTGTCGGCCTGGTGCTGGCCTTCGCCCGCTCGCTGGGGGAGTTCGGCGCCACCATCACCTTCGTCTCCAACATTCCCGGTGAAACCCGCACCATTCCGCTGGCGATGTATACGCTGATCGAAACGCCGGGGGCGGAAGCCGCCGCCGCGCGGCTATGCGTGATCGCCATCGTGCTGTCGCTGGCTTCCCTGATGGTGTCCGAATGGCTGGCCCGCTGGGGCCGCAAACGGATGGGGGTGTAAATGCTGGAGCTGGATTTCTCGCAGCAGCTGGGCGACCTTAATCTCAACGTCCGTGCCGATTTGCCGGCGCAGGGCATCACCGCGATTTTCGGCCTGTCCGGCGCGGGCAAAACTTCCCTGATCAACGCCATCGGCGGCCTTACCCGTTTGCAGCAGGGGCGCATCGCGCTCAATGGCCGTACGCTGGTGGATACCGCCGCGGGCCTTTGCCTGCCGCCGGAAAAGCGCCGTATCGGCTACGTGTTTCAGGATGCACGGCTGTTCCCGCACTATCGGGTGCGCGGCAACCTGCAGTACGGCATGGCGGCCGGCATGCGCGCACAGTTCAACACCATCGTCGAGCTGTTGGGCATCGGGCCGCTGCTCAATCGGCTGCCGCTGACGCTCTCCGGCGGTGAAAAACAGCGGGTGGCGATTGGCCGCGCGCTGCTGACCGCGCCGGAACTGCTGCTGATGGACGAGCCGCTGGCCTCGCTCGATCTGCCACGCAAACGCGAGCTGCTGCCGTATCTGGAGCGGTTGGCGCAGGACGTCAACATCCCCATCCTCTACGTCAGCCACAGCCTGGACGAGATCCTGCGCCTGGCCGAGCAGGTGATGGTGCTGGATCGCGGCGAGGTGCTTGCGTTCGGCGGGCTGGAAGCCGTCTGGGCCAGCAGCGCGCTGCGGCCGTGGCTGCAGCGTGAAGATCAGAGCAGCGTGCTGCGCGTCAGCGTGATTGAGCATCATCAGCGCTATGCCATGACCGCGCTGGCGCTCGGCGATCAAAGGCTGTGGGTCAGCGGCATCGACGCCGAACTGGGCACCCAGCTGCGCATTCGCATCAACGCCGCCGACGTTTCGCTGGTGCTGCAGCCACCGATCAACAGCAGCATTCGCAACGTGTTGCCGGCCAAGGTGAGCGAGTGTCTGGACGTGGACGGGCAGGTGGAAGTGAAGCTGGCGGTCGGGGAGCACGTGCTGTGGGCGCGGATCACGCCGTGGGCGCGAGACGAACTGGCGATCCGCCCCGGGCAGTGGCTGTACGCGCAGGTGAAGAGCGTGTCGATCAGCCGCGAGAGCCGCTAAGGCAGGCCCTCCCGGCGGGAGGGCGAAAAGATTACAGCACGCGGGTGCGGATCACCTCGGCGATGCCCGGCTGCAGGTTATCGGCGATCACCAGATCGGCGCGTTCCTTGATCGCGTCATCGGCGTTGCCCATCGCCACGCCCAACCCGGCCGCTTCCAGCATGCTGATGTCGTTGTAGTTGTCGCCGAACGCCACCACCTGATCCATGCTCAGCCCCTGCGACTCCACCCATTGGCGCAGGCGCTTGCCTTTGCTGTTGCCGCCTTTGGCGATATCCACCTGATCGTGCCAGGACCATTCGCACGCCAACCCCAGCTCTTTCTCCACCGTGTCGGCAAACTCGCGCAGCGCCAGGGTATCGGCGTGCGAGGTGGCGAATTTCCAGATCGCCTGCGCGTCGTCGGCCGCCTGCGCCAGGCTGCCGACCTGCAGCAGCGTCGGGCGCTGCGCCGCCGGCAGGGTTTCGGCCCAGGCCAGCGAGCGGGTCACGTGGCCGCTCGGCTCCTGATACAGCATGGCGTCGTCAACGTACATCAGCCCGTGAATGTCGGTCTGTTTGAGCATCTGCAGCACCTGCCTGGCCTGATCTTTTGCCAGCGGATCGGCCGCCAACACCTTATTCTGCTGAAAATCATACAGATAGGTGCCGTTGCAGCAGATGGCTGGGGTGTCTATCTGCAGCGCCTGGTAGAACGGATGGATGGCGACGTGGTGGCGGCCGGTGACCACCACCACCTGGATGCCGGCGGCGCGCGCCTGCGCCAGCGCTTCCAGCGACTGCGGTAAGATGCGTTTTTGGTTGTCCAGCAGGGTGCCGTCAAGATCGAGGGCGATGACGCGGTAGCTCATAGGGTTCTCGTTATCGTTAGCCATAAAATTAATCCGATGGTACACCGGATAGCCAACGGAGAAAACCGCGTGAGCTTCCGGTGCTAAGCGGGGTTGCCATGCGACGGATGTGCGGTAAGCTAGGGGCAATCGAACGGCCTGAAACCGGTTCCTCTTTTACCCTTTGCAAGGAGAACACATGAAGCAAATCGTTTATGTCGCCAGCCCGGAGAGCCAGCAGATCCACGTTTGGCAGTTGGACGACGCCGGCGCGCTGGCGCTGCTGCAAACCGTTGACGTGCCGGGCCAGGTGCAGCCGATGACCCTTCATCCGGACAAGACCCACCTGTACGTCGGCGTGCGTCCGGCGTTCGGCATCGTCAGCTACCGCATCGAGGCGGACGGCACGCTGCAGCAGGCCGGCATGGCGCCGCTGCCGGGCAGCCCGACCCATATCTCCACCGATTTGCAGGGGCGTTACCTGTTCTCCGCCTCCTACAGCGGCAACTGCGCCAGCATCAGCCCGATCGGCCACGACGGCGTGGTGACGGCGCCTATTCAGCAGATCGACGGCCTGACCGCGCCGCACTCGGCGAACATCGATCCGACCAACCAGCTGGTGCTGGTGCCTTGCCTGAAAGAAGACCGCATCCGTCTGTTCAACCTGAGCCTGGCGGGCCAGCTGACGCCGCACGCGCAGGAAGCGGTGGCGACCGCCGCCGGCGCCGGCCCGCGTCATATGGCGTTCCACCATAACGACAAGTTCGCCTACTGCGTCAATGAGCTGGACGGCACGGTGGACGTGCTGGCCATCTCGGAAAACGGCGGCAAATACACCGTCACGCAGACGCTGGACATCATGCCGGCTGACTTCGACGGCACCCGCTGGGCGGCGGACATCCACATCACGCCGAACGGCCGCTTCCTGTACACCAGCGATCGCACCGCCAGCATTCTGACCATCCTCAGCGTTTCCGCAGACGGCGGCACGCTGAGCGTGGTCGGCTATCACCCGACCGAAGCGCAGCCGCGCGGTTTCAACATCGATCACAGCGGCCGTTTCGTGATTTCGTCCGGCCAGAAATCCGATCACATCGCGGTGCATGAAATTGACCAGGCCAGCGGTAAGCTGACCACGCTGGCGCGTTATCCGGTGGGCAAAGGCCCGATGTGGGTGAGCGTGCTGGCGAAGTAATTCGGCGGTCAGACGAGTATGGAAAAAGCGCGATTCGGTGGGATCGCGCTTTTTTATTGGCGGGGGATCAGTTGAACGTCACCGTCAGCGTGGCGCTGCCGAGGCTGTGGAAATGGACGTTAAAGCCCACCAGCGCGCCGCTGGAACCCTCATCCACCTCGATGCGCTCCACGTCCAGCGCATGCACGGTGAACTGGTAGCGGTGGCTTTCGCCACTCGGCGGCGCTGCGCCGCCGTAGCCGGCTGAGCCGAAGTCGGTGCGGGTCTGCAGCGCGCCGGCGGGCAGCGGAGCTTTGCCGGAGCCCGCGCCCTGCGGCAGCTCGCGCACGTCGGCGGGAATGTTGGCCACGATCCAGTGCCACCAGCCGGAGCCGGTCGGGGCATCGGGATCGTATACGGCGATCACGAAGCTTTTGGTGCCGGCCGGCACGCCGTCCCAGGCCAGGTGGGGCGACAGGTTATCGCCGTGATAGCCCATGCCGTTGAAAACCTGCTGCTGCGGCAGTTTGCCGCCGTCCTGCAGATCGTTGCTGTACAAACGAAAAGCCATAGTGACTCCCAGTTGTCGGTAAACGCGAACCCTTAAGCTAGATCGTTTCGTCGTGACAATACAAGCGGGATTGCCATTCGCCAACGGCGGCGCGGATCGGTTACCATGGCCGCATCTTCCTTCCTACAGACCGCCGGATAGCCAAACAACGCCACCATGATCTCACTGAAAAAACGCACGCCGTGGTTCGGCTGGCTGCGCCGTTGGGCCAAAGGCATCAAGCGCGATATTTACGCGCTGTGGCTGGCCGCCCGTGATAAGCGCACCCCGTGGTACGCCAAACTGATCGCGCTGTTGGTGGCCGGCTATGCGATCTCGCCGATCGATCTGATCCCGGACTTCATTCCGGTGCTGGGCTATCTGGACGACGTGATTATCGTACCGTTGGGCATCATGCTGGCGGTGCGCCTGATCCCCAAGCCGCTGATGGCCGAGCTGCGCGAGAAGGCGCAAAAGCGCGTCGATAACCCCACCGGCCGCATGGCGGCGGTGATGATCATTTTACTCTGGCTGCTGTGTCTGGGATTGCTGGCCCGCTATCTGGACCAGCATTGGTAAGCCATTAACGCGCGGCGGCGGCCACGGCGGCGGTCAGGCGGCTGAGCTGTTCCGCTTCGATGATGTAAGGCGGCATCAGGTAAATCAGCTTGCCGAACGGCCGGATCCACACCCCACGTTCGACGAACCCGCGCTGCAGCTCGGCGACGTCCACCGGTTCGCGCATCTCCACCACCCCAATCGCGCCCAGCACCCGCACGTCCGCCACCTTCGGCAGCGCCGCGAGCGGCAGCAGTTCCTGTTTCAGCTGGGCTTCGATGGCGCTCACCTGCGCCTGCCAGCGATTTTCCGCCAGCAGCGCCAGGCTGGCGTCCGCCACCGCGCAGGCCAGCGGGTTGCCCATAAAGGTAGGGCCGTGCATAAAGCAGCCGGCCGCGCCGTTGCTGATGGTCTCCGCCACGTGGCGGGTGGTCAGGGTGGCGGACAGCGTCATGTAGCCGCCGGTCAGCGCCTTGCCCAGGCAGAGAATGTCCGGCACCACCTGTGCGTGCTCGCAGGCGAACAGCTTGCCGGTGCGGCCGAAGCCGGTGGCGATCTCGTCGGCGATCAGCAGCACCTGATGGCGATCGCACAGCTCGCGCACCCGCTTGAGGTAGCTTGGGTGGTAGATGCGCATGCCGCCGGCGCCTTGCACCACCGGTTCCAGGATCACCGCCGCCACTTCACCGGCGTGCTGCTTCAGCAGCGCGGCGAACGGCGCGATGTCCTCTTCGCGCCATTCCTCGTCGAAGCGGCACTGCGGCGCGGTGGCGAACAGGTGCGGCGCCAGATAGCCCTGATAGAGGCTGTGCATCGAGTTGTCCGGATCGCAGACCGACATCGCGCCGAAGGTATCGCCGTGATAGCCGTGGCGCAGCGTCAGGATGCGCTGCCGCCGCTCGCCACGCGCCTGCCAATACTGCAGCGCCATCTTCAGCGACACTTCCACCGCCACCGAACCGGAATCCGCCAGGAACACGCACTGCAGCGCTTCCGGCGTCATCTCCACCAGCCGACGGCACAGCGAGATGGCGGACGGATGGGTAATACCGCCGAACATCACGTGCGACATCTTCTCCAGCTGCTGGCTGGCGGCCTGATTCAGGCGAGGATGGTTGTAACCGTGGATCGCCGCCCACCAGGAGGACATGCCGTCCACCAGACGCCGGCCGTCGGCCAGCTGCAGCTCGACGCCGCTGGCCGACTCGATCGGGTAACAGGGTAACGGGCGGCTCATGGAGGTGTAGGGGTGCCAGATATGACGTTGGTCAAACGCCAGGTCGGAAGCGGTGACAGACATACTTGTAAACCAAATTGAATTAAGATTGGTTGACAGTATATCCACAATATTTAAACTGGCGACACTTTTTCGTTTTGGAGACGCCATGATGGCCGACCGCATTCACTGGACAGTAGGGCAAGCCCAGGCCCTGTTTGATAAACCGCTGCTTGAACTGCTGTTCGAAGCGCAAACCGTACACCGCCAACACTTCGATCCGCGTCAGGTGCAGGTCAGCACGCTGCTGTCGATCAAAACCGGCGCTTGCCCGGAAGACTGCAAATACTGCCCGCAGAGTTCGCGCTACAAGACCGGCCTGGAGTCGGAGCGGTTGATGCAGGTCGAGCAGGTGCTGGAATCGGCGCGCAAGGCCAAGGCGAACGGCTCGACCCGTTTTTGCATGGGCGCGGCGTGGAAGAACCCGCACGAGCGCGATATGCCTTATCTGCAGCAGATGGTGCAGGGCGTGAAAGCGATGGGCATGGAAACCTGCATGACGCTGGGCACGCTGGACGGCACTCAGGCCGAGCGGCTGGCGGAGGCCGGGCTGGATTACTACAACCATAACCTCGATACCTCGCCGGAGTTCTACGGCAGCATCATCACCACCCGCAGCTACCAGGAACGCCTGGATACGCTCGACAAAGTGCGCGACGCCGGCATCAAAGTGTGCTCCGGCGGCATCGTCGGGCTGGGAGAAACGGTGCGTGACCGCGCCGGGCTGCTGGTGCAGCTGGCCAATCTGCCGAAGCCGCCGGAGAGCGTGCCGATCAACATGTTGGTGAAGGTGAAAGGCACGCCGCTGGCGGATAATGACGACGTCGATCCGTTCGATTTCATCCGCACCATCGCGGTGGCGCGCATCATGATGCCGTCTTCTTATGTCCGCCTTTCCGCCGGCCGTGAACAGATGAACGAACAGACGCAGGCGATGTGCTTTATGGCCGGCGCCAACTCGATCTTCTACGGCTGCAAGCTGCTGACCACGCCGAACCCGGAAGAAGACAAAGACCTGCAGCTGTTCCGCAAGCTGGGGCTGAACCCGCAGCAGACCGCCACCGAACACGGCGACAACCAGCAACAGCAGGCGCTGGCTAAGCAACTGCTGACCGCCGATACCGCCGAGTTTTACAACGCGGCGCTGTGATGAGCTGGCAACAACGCATTGAGCAGGCGCTGGCAGAGCGGCGCCTCAACGCCGCCTACCGTCGGCGACAGACCACCGAGGGCGGCAATGGCCGCCAGATTCGGCTCGGCGATCGTCTCTACCTGAACTTCTCCGGCAACGACTATCTGGGGCTGAGCCAGGATGCGCGGGTGATCGCCGCCTGGCAGCAGGGCGCGCAGCGCTACGGCGTCGGCAGCGGCGGTTCCGGCCACGTCACCGGCTTTAGCGCGGCGCATCAGGCGCTGGAGGAGCAACTGGCGGCGTGGCTCGGCTATCCGCGCGCGCTGCTGTTCATCTCCGGTTACGCCGCCAACCAGGCGGTGCTGGCGGCGTTGATGCAAAAGGGCGATCGCATTTTGGCCGATCGCCTCAGCCACGCCTCGCTGCTGGAGGCGGCGGCGCAATCGCCGGCCGAGCTGCGCCGCTTCCAGCACAATCAGCCGCAGGCGCTGGCGGATCTGTTGGCCAAACCCTGCGACGGGCAGCGGCTGGCGGTGACCGAAGGGGTGTTCAGCATGGACGGCGACGGTGCGCCGTTGGCGGAACTGCATCGCCTAACCCGCGCGGCGGGCGCCTGGCTGATGGTGGACGATGCCCACGGCGTCGGCGTGCGCGGCGAGCAAGGCCGCGGCAGCTGCTGGCAGCAGGGCGTGCGCCCTGAACTGCTGGTGGCGACCTTCGGCAAGGCGTTCGGCCTCAGCGGCGCGGCGGTGCTGTGCGATGAGGCGACCGCCGAGTATCTGCTGCAGTTCGCCCGCCATCTGATTTACAGCACCGCGATGCCGCCGGCGCAGGCCTGCGCACTGCAGGCGGCGCTGGCCTGCATTCGAGAGGGCGATGAACTACGCGCCCGGCTGCGGGACAACATCCGCCGTTTCCGCCAGGGCGCCGCGCCGCTGGCGCTGACCCTGACGGACTCCGACACCGCCATCCAGCCGCTGCTGGTGGGGGACAATCAACGCGCGCTCGATCTGGCGGCCCGCCTGCGCGAGCGCGGGCTGTGGGTGAGCGCCATCCGCCCGCCGACGGTACCGCCGGGCGGCGCGCGGCTGCGCATCACCCTGACGGCGGCGCATCAGCCGCAGGACATCGATCGCCTGCTGGAGGTATTGCATGACGTCAGCCAATGACTGGGTGAACAAACAGGCGGTCGCTTCGGCCTTCAGCCGCGCTGCTGGCAGCTATGATGCCGCCGCCGCGCTGCAGCGTGACGTTGGCGAGCGCTTACTGGGGATGGGGAGTGCCCATCCGGGCGAACGGCTGCTGGACGCCGGCTGCGGCACCGGCTATTTCAGCCGCCTGTGGCGCGAGCGCGGCAAGCAGGTGACCGCGCTCGATCTGGCGCCGGGCATGCTGGACGTCGCCCGCCAACGGCAGGCGGCGCACCATTATCTGTTGGGCGATATCGAACAGGTGCCTTTGCCCGATGCGGCGATGGACATCTGTTTCAGCAGCCTGGTGGTGCAGTGGTGTAGCGATCTGCCCGCCGCGCTGGCGGAGCTGTATCGCGTGACCCGCCCCGGCGGCGCGATCCTGTTTTCCACGCTGGCGGCGGGATCGCTGCAGGAGCTGGGGGATGCCTGGCAACAGGTCGATGGCGAGCGCCACGTGAACGCCTTTCTGCCGCTGGCGCAGATCCGCGCCGCCTGTGCTGGCTATCGACACGAGCTGGTCACGGAGTTGCGCACCCTGAACTACCCGGACGTGATGACGCTGATGCGTTCGCTCAAGGGCATCGGGGCCACGCACCTGCATCAGGGGCGCGAGGGCGGCCTGATGTCGCGCGGCCGTCTCGCCGCGCTGCAGGCGGCTTACCCGTGCCGGCGGGGGCAGTTTCCGCTCAGCTATCATCTGGCTTATGGAGTGATTTATCGTGATTAAACGTTGGTTCGTAACCGGCACCGACACCGAAGTGGGGAAAACCGTCGCCAGCAGCGCCTTGCTGCAGGCCGCCAACCGAGCGGGCTACCGCAGCGCCGGGTATAAGCCGGTGGCTTCCGGCAGCGAGATGACCGCCGAGGGACTGCGCAACGGCGACGCGCTGGCGCTGCAGGCCAACAGCGGCGTAGCGCTCAGCTACGATGAAGTGAACCCTTACGTTTTTGCCGAACCCACCTCGCCGCATATCGTCAGCGCCGATGAAGGCCGGCCGATCGACGCGGCGCGGCTGTCCGACGGCCTGAGCCGGCTGGAGCAGCGCGCCGACTGGGTGCTGGTCGAGGGCGCGGGCGGGTGGTTTACCCCGCTGTCGGCGGAGTACACCTTCGCCGACTGGGTGCAGCAGGAGCAATTGCCGGTGATCCTGGTGGTGGGCATCAAACTGGGTTGCATCAACCACGCGGTGCTGACGGCGCAGGCGGTGCAGCAGGCCGGGCTGACGCTGGCCGGTTGGATCGCCAACGACGTGGCGCCGCCGGGGCGGCGGCATCAGGAATACCTGGCCACGCTGCGCCGCATGCTGCCGGCGCCGCTGCTGGGCGAAATCCCGCACCTGCCGCAGGCCGAACGGGCGCCGCTGGGGCAGTATCTGGATATCAGCCTGCTATAAACTCTCCATGAGGGGGGCTTATCTCCCTCATCCTTCTTCTTGCCCTGTCAGCCCGGCGCCGATCAGCGCCTGATCCAGCTGCGCCAGCGCGCCGTGCGCCACCGTGCGCCCGCTGTCCAACAGGCAGAAACGATCCGCCACCCGGCGCACGAACGGCAGCTGATGCTCCACCAGTAAAATGGTCATGCCCAGTTCGCGGTTGAGCCGGCGGATTACGTTGCCGATGTCGGCGGCGATCGAGGGCGGTACGCCCGCCGTCGGTTCGTCGAGGATCAGCAGCGCCGGCTCCTGGGCCAGCGCCCGACCGATCGCCAGCTGGCGCTGAGCGCCCACGCACAGATCGCCGGCGCGGCGCGCGCGCATTTGGCGCAAATGGGGAAACAGGCTGTAGATCAGCGGCGGAATGCGGCGAGGGGCGCCGCGCCCGGCCATTTGCGCCACCTGCAGATTCTCCTCCACGCTCAACTGCGAGAAGAGCTGCCGCCCTTGGGGCACGTGGCTGATGCCCAGCGCGGCGCGGCGCTCCATCGGCTGCAGCAGCAGATTTTGCGGCGGCTGATCCGCCGGCTGCCAGGTCATGCTGCCGCTCACCACCGGCACATGCCCCATGATGCAGTTAACCAGCGTGGTCTTGCCCACGCCGTTGCGGCCGAGCAGGACGGTGCACTGGCCGCGTGGTAGCTCCAGGTTGATGTCCCACAGGGTGTGGTTCTGCCCGTAAAATTGATTGACCGATCTCAGGCTCAGCATTTGGCATTCTCCTCATAGACGCTCGTTTCACTCGTTGGCGGGGGCTGCAAAGGCCGCATGAGCGGCGAATTTCCCGAGTGTGGCAATGTCTGGAACAAAATGCCGTCCGTCCGAGGAGCCAGAGCCAGGTCTGCGGTGGACGGAATGACAGTCAATATGTCGTTAAAAACGACGCTTGTGACGACTTGGTGTCGTTCTTGCGTTTTTACGGGCGATAACGCCGCGGCGGTGAAACTCCGCGGCCGGCAGCGCATCATGCTGCCGCACCGCATTTATACGCAGGAAGATAAAGCAACTCCCAGGCCAATTTTTGCCGCCGGGTGAAAACGGGGGATTGTTATCGCCTTGTTAACCGCACGTCAGGCCTGACGCGCGCTGCCGTGACGGCCTGAAAATACGCGGGCAAGTTAACCCGGACGTTTTTTGCACTCTTGTGGTGCTGTTCGGTGTGGGCATGGTGCAAGGCATTGCGCCGCCGTCAAGAGCGATCCACGTGAAAGGAGCCAATGCGATTTTGGCAATGGGGATTTTTAGTATTAATCGGCATAAACAAAGCGATATTTTTATGAAAAAATAACTAAAAAAGGCATTTTGGCCAGTGTAAAGGGCGAAAAGCTTTCTTTCTGTAACTCCCGCCCCGGGCGGGGCGGTGAGAGTTATCCACTATTCCTGTGGATAACCTTGTGTATTAGATTTAGAAAAACGCTGTAAAGCGAGAGCGGACGCGGGTTCTGTTCGCTTTGCCCGCATTCTCGTCTTTTTATTAAAGTAATTAATTATCAATAATTTAATTAAAATCAAGACGCGAGGGTATTGATCAGGTCTCTATGTATGATTTTTCGACGCGGTGCTATCAATAAGTTAATTCGCGGCAAGTTCTGGGGATAAATCTGTTATTGACAATAAAAATGTCACCGGACTGTAACGCCACGGTGCAACGGCGTTGCCGCGGCATCGGGCGCAGCGACGAATCCGCTTGAAGCTGGTTTTATATCCAGTATCATGGGCACTGGCGCAAATCGCCGACACTTTCCATAATTAGGGGCCATGCCCGGCGCAGAGTCGGCTGGCCGCCTGAGCGCGCGCATCTCCACAGGGTAGCCGAGCAATGAGTAAACTTTTCAAACTGCATTCAGAGTTCAAACCGGCCGGCGATCAGCCGGAAGCCATCCGCAAGCTGGAAGAGGGGCTGGAAGACGGCCTGGCGCACCAGACGTTGCTGGGGGTCACCGGTTCGGGCAAGACATTCACCATCGCCAACGTGATAGCCGATCTGAATCGGCCGACCATGGTGCTGGCGCCGAACAAGACGCTGGCGGCGCAGCTGTACGGCGAGATGAAAGAGTTTTTCCCGGAGAATGCGGTGGAATACTTCGTCTCCTACTACGACTACTACCAGCCGGAAGCCTATGTGCCCAGCTCCGACACCTTCATTGAAAAAGACGCTTCGGTGAACGAGCACATCGAGCAGATGCGCCTTTCCGCCACCAAGGCGCTGCTGGAGCGGCGCGACGTGGTGGTGGTGGCGTCGGTGTCGGCGATCTACGGCCTGGGCGATCCGGATCTTTACCTGAAGATGATGCTGCACCTGACCCAGGGGATGATCATCGATCAGCGATCCATTTTGCGCCGCCTGGCGGAGCTGCAATATTCCCGCAACGATCAGGCCTTCCAGCGCGCTACCTTCCGCGTGCGCGGCGAGGTGATCGACATTTACCCGGCGGAGTCGGACGAGCTGGCGCTGCGCGTCGAGCTGTTCGACGAAGAAGTGGAGCGGCTGTCGCTATTCGATCCGCTGACCGGGCAGATCGAGCAGGTGGTGCCGCGCTTTACCATCTACCCGAAATCGCACTACGTGACGCCGCGTGAGCGGATCATGCAGGCGATGGAAGAGATCAAGGTCGATCTGGCGGACCGCCGCAAGGTGCTGCTGGCCAACAACAAGTTGCTGGAAGAGCAGCGCCTGACGCAGCGCACCCAGTTCGATCTGGAGATGATGAACGAGCTGGGCTACTGTTCGGGCATCGAAAACTACTCGCGCTACCTGTCCGGGCGCGCCGAGGGCGAGCCGCCGCCGACGCTGTTCGACTACCTGCCGGCGGACGGCCTGCTGGTGGTCGACGAATCCCACGTCACCATTCCGCAGATCGGCGCGATGTTCAAGGGCGACCGCGCGCGCAAGGAAACGCTGGTGGAGTACGGCTTCCGCCTGCCGTCGGCGTTGGACAACCGCCCGCTGCGCTTCGAGGAGTTCGAGGCGCTGGCGCCGCAGACCATCTATGTCTCCGCGACGCCGGGCAAATACGAGCTGGAGAAATCCGGCGGCGATCTGATCGATCAGGTGGTGCGGCCGACCGGGCTGCTGGATCCGATCGTGGAGGTGCGGCCGGTCGCCACCCAGGTGGACGATCTGCTCTCCGAGATCCGCAAGCGCGCGGCGATCAACGAGCGCGTGCTGGTGACCACCCTGACCAAACGCATGGCGGAAGACCTGACCGAGTACCTGGAAGAGCATGGCGAGCGCGTGCGCTACCTGCACTCGGACATCGATACCGTGGAACGGGTCGAAATCATCCGTGACCTGCGTCTGGGCGAGTTCGACGTGCTGGTGGGCATCAACCTCCTGCGTGAGGGGCTCGACATGCCTGAGGTGTCGCTGGTGGCGATTCTGGACGCCGACAAGGAAGGTTTCCTGCGTTCCGAGCGTTCGCTGATCCAGACCATCGGCCGCGCGGCGCGTAACCTGAACGGCAAGGCGATCCTGTATGGCGATCGCATCACCGATTCGATGGCCAAGGCGATCGGTGAAACCGAGCGGCGCCGCGCCAAGCAGCAGGCCTACAACGAAGCCAACGGCATCGTGCCGCAGGGGCTGAACAAGAAGGTCGGCGACATTCTGCAGATCGGCCAGCCGGTCAACCGCGCCAAGAGCAAAGGCAAGGGCAAGGCGGCGGACGGCGGCGCTTCGCTGCAGAACCTTACGCCGAAAGCGCTGGATCAGAAAATCCGCGATCTGGAAGCGCAGATGTACACCCACGCACAAAACCTGGAGTTCGAGCAGGCGGCTGCGCTGCGCGACCAGATCCACCAGCTGCGCGAGCAGTTTATTGCGATTTCCTGACCGTTGGATGGCGCCCGCGCAGCGGGCGTCGAAATTCCTTGTCGGCCGCGTCAAAGCTGTTAAGGTGTGCGGCCCGATTTGACCACGAAGAGTACCGAACATGAGCCAACACCAGTCCAAAGACCCGCTGCACGGCGTGACGCTGGAGCAACTGCTGAATAAGCTGGTGGATCACTACGGTTGGTCCGAGCTGGGCGCACGCATTCGCATCAACTGCTTCCGCAGCGATCCGAGCATCAAGTCCAGCCTGAAGTTTTTGCGTCGCACGCCCTGGGCGCGCAAAGAGGTGGAAGATCTGTATATCGATATGGTCAGCCATCCCGCCCCAGCCAGCGATAATCCCTGGCTGCGCGGGCGAGACGGTTAAATTCGGTCAGCGGCGGGCGGCCAGCGCCACCAGCGCCCGATCCAGCGCCTGGCGCAGCAGCTGGCGATCGTGTCTGTAGGGGATGTCGCTCGCTTCCAGCGGCTGTTGAATCACCACCCGATCCTGCACTTCACTGGCGTCGACCGCCGGGCCGACGATCAGCGCATCGATCATCCGGCGGCCAATCTTCTCTTCCATCAGCGTCAGCTTATCCTGTAGCGACAGCGCCGCGGCGGCCACGCTCAGCTCGCGGCCGAGGTTGCCGATATAGATCATGCTGGCGCTGCTGCGGCGCAGCGCCTGGGTGAGATCGTCCAGCAGCAGCAGCGGCATCAGGCTGGTGAGGAAACTGCCCGGCCCGATCAGGATCACGTCGGCCTGCGCGATGGCGTCCAGCGCTTCGCGCGTGGCGCTGACCGGCGGCGACAGCATCAGCTCCTGCGGCATATGGGCCAACTGATCGACATTCACTTCACCGTAAACGTGATTGCCTTCGTGATCGTGCGCCATCAAATCCACCGGCTGCTCCGACATCGGGATCAGCGCCGCGTCCACCTTCAGCAGGCTGCGCACCAGATTGATCGCTTCCAGCGGGCGCACGCTCAGGTGATCCAGCGCTTTCAGCATCAGGTTGCCGAGGTTGTGGCCGGCCAGTTCGCCGTTGCCGCTGAAGCGGTATTCGAACATCGCCGAGGCGACGCTCGGTTCGGTGATCAGCTGGTTGAGACAGTTACGGGTATCGCCCCAGGCAATGCCGCCTTCCGAACGGCGGATGCGGCCGGTGGAACCGCCGTTGTCGGTGGTGGTGACGATGCCGGTCAGGCGGGAGCCTAAGGACGACAGGGCCGACATCACACGGCCCAGGCCGTGTCCGCCGCCTAACGCCACCACGCGGTCGAGATCGGCCAGGGTACGATTACGCATAAATTTCCTTACAAAGGGGCTGAACTGCCCGCATAAGGTAACGGATCCGGTATAAAAACGCGATATACCCGTCATCCTTGAAGTTGCCTCTGTGTTGGCTGCAAGCGCTCACCCCAGTCACTTACCTAAGTAAGCTCCTGGGGACTGATGGGCCTCGTCCTGAGGCCCCCCCTTCGGGCCAGCGCAAGCGCTGTTCAAATCGGTTCCCGACCGATTAGTCCCGCTCTTGCCGTCGGGAGGCAACTCCAATTATTTAGGGCATAAAGAGTGTCATTTGCGTGATTCCGGTCAATTCGTCCGCGCAAGTGATGTTTATCATGGTTTACCAGAATACGCGGCGTCTAAAAACGCTGTATAGACAATTATATAGCGAATTTACGCGTTGGCTATCGTTGCCGATTAGCGCTAGAATTCTGCTGAAAACCACGGTTTCGTTCCGGCTACTTAAGGTAGCGGGAAGAGAAATCAAACTCCTAGCCCCTGCGCCTACGTTGTTCATCCGGAACGATATGGCGCCTGGGCCGTGGCGAAGTCAGCCACCAGGGTGCAGAGGGGAAACGCTCGCATCTCCCGACTTTGGAAAGGTGTTATGGTGCCGCAACTCATTGATGCTTATGAGCGCAAGTTCTATTACCTGCGCTTGTCGATCACCGACGTGTGCAACTTTCGTTGCACCTATTGTCTGCCCGACGGCTACAAGCCGAGCGGCAGCCCGAAAAGCTTCCTGTCGCTGGATGAAATCCGCCGCGTCAGCCGCGCGTTCGCCGAACTGGGCACCGAAAAGGTGCGCCTCACCGGCGGCGAGCCTTCGCTGCGCCGCGATTTTACCGAGATCATCGCCGCCGTGCGGGAAAACCCGGCCATCCGTACCCTGGCGGTCACCACCAACGGCTACCGTCTGGCGCGCGACGTCGCCGCCTGGCGTGACGCCGGTCTGACGGCGATTAACGTCAGCATCGACAGCCTGGATCCCCGCCAGTTTCACGCCATTACCGGCCAGGACAAGTTCCGCCAGGTGATGGACGGCATCGACGCCGCCTTCAGCGCCGGTTTCAGCAAGGTCAAGGTCAACGCGGTGCTGATGCGCGACGTTAACCACCAGCAGCTCGGCGCCTTTCTCGCCTGGATCAAGGACCGGCCTATCCAGCTGCGCTTTATCGAACTGATGGAAACCGGCGAGGGCGGCGAGCTGTTTCGCAAACACCACGTTTCCGGCGAAGTGATTCGCCTGCAGTTGGAACAGCAGGGCTGGCAGCGCCAGGCGCGCGGCCGCAGCGACGGCCCGGCGCAGGTGTTCAGCCACCCGGACTACCAGGGTGAGGTGGGGCTTATCATGCCGTATGAGAAAGACTTTTGCGCCAGCTGTAACCGGCTGCGCGTGTCTTCCATCGGCAATCTGCACCTGTGCCTGTTCGGCGAGCAGGGGGTGCCCCTGCGCGATCTGCTGGCGGACGACGGCCAGCTCGACGCGCTGAAGGCGCGCATCCAGAGCGGGCTGCTGAGCAAGAAGCAGACCCATTTCCTGCATCAGGGCAACAGCGGGATCACCCAGAACCTGTCGTTTATCGGCGGCTGATACCCACATATTTCAAGCCGCAGCGTTGTTGGCTGCAACTTGAAATCTGTTGGGTATCTCAGAATAGGAGCCTATTGAACCATGAGCCATGCGAGCAGCGAGTTTATTGCGGCGCATATCGCCATCCTGACCGTCTCCGACAGCCGCGGCGCGGCGGAAGACACCTCCGGCCACTATCTGCAGGAAGCGGCGCAGGAAGCCGGCCATCAGGTGGTGGATCGCGCCATCGTCAAAGATGACATTTACCAGATCCGCGCGCGGGTTTCCGCCTGGATCGCCGATGACAACGTGCAGGCGGTGCTGATCACCGGCGGCACCGGTTTTACCGCCCGCGACAACACGCCGGAAGCACTGCTGCCGCTGTTCGACAGAGAGGTGGAAGGGTTCGGCGAACTGTTCCGCATGGTGTCGTACGAAGAGATCGGCACCGCGACGATCCAGTCGCGCGCGCTGGCCGGCCTGGCCAACCGCACGGTGATCTTCGCCATGCCGGGCTCCACCCGCGCCTGCCGCACCGCCTGGGAGCGGATTATTGAAGAGCAGTTGGACGCGCGCCATCGCCCGTGCAACTTCCAGCCCCACTTGAAGAAGCCCTGAGTCATGACACAGCTAACCCACATTAACGCCGCCGGCGAAGCCCATATGGTTGACGTTTCCGCCAAGGCCGAAACGGTGCGCGAGGCGCGCGCCGAAGCCTTCGTCGAGATGCTGCCCGCCACGCTGGCGATGATCGTCGACGGCAGCCATCACAAGGGCGACGTGTTTGCCACGGCGCGCATCGCCGGCATTCAGGCGGCCAAACGCACCTGGGAGCTGATCCCGCTGTGCCACCCGCTGATGCTGAGCAAGGTCGAAGTGCAGCTGGAGGCGCAAACACAGCACAGCCGAGTGCGCATCGAAACCTGCTGCCGGCTGACCGGCAAAACCGGCGTCGAGATGGAGGCGCTGACCGCCGCCTCGGTGGCGGCATTGACCATCTATGACATGTGCAAAGCGGTACAGAAAGACATGGTGATCGGCCCGGTGCGCCTGCTGGCGAAAAGCGGCGGCAAATCCGGCGATTTTAAGGTGAACGTATGATCGATATTCTTTTCTTCGCGCAGGTGCGCGAACTGGTGGGCACCGGCGGCCTGTCGATGCCGGCGGATTACCCGACCGTCGAGGCGTTGCGCCAGGCGCTGTGTGCGCGCGGCGATCGCTGGGCGCTGGCGCTGGAGTCCGGCAAGCTGTTGGCGGCGGTCAATCAGTCGCTGGTGGCGGCGGACCATCCGCTGCGCGCCGGCGATGAAGTGGCCTTCTTCCCGCCGGTCACCGGGGGGTAAGCATGCAAAATACCCGCATTCGCGTGGGCGAAGCGCCGTTTAACGTCGGCGACGAGTACCAGTGGCTGGCGCAGTGCGACGCCGATGGCGCGGTGGTGACCTTCACCGGCAAGGTGCGCAACCATAATCTGGGTGACGACGTCAGCGCCCTGACGCTGGAACACTATCCCGGCATGACCGAGAAGGCGCTGGCGGAGATCGTGGCCGAGGCGCGCAGCCGTTGGCCGCTGCAGCGGGTGACGGTGATCCACCGCGTCGGCGCGCTGTATCCCGGCGACGAGATCGTGTTCGTCGGCGTGACCGGCGCGCACCGCAGCATGGCGTTCGCCGCCAGCGAGTTCATCATGGACTACCTGAAGACCCGCGCGCCGTTCTGGAAGCGCGAAGCGACCGGCCAGGGCGATCGTTGGGTGGACGCTCGCGAAAGCGATCGCGAGGCCGCGCAGCGCTGGCACGACGCGGCTAAATAACGCGTCAACAGCGGAAACAAATCAAGACCTTTGCCGCTTTCGCCCGGCATATTCTGTGGTACGCTTATAGCAGGCGAAGCCCCGTCCGCGGGGCTTCGGAATCTTGTTTACAACGCAAAAGGTAACCGTCATGGACCGATATCCACGCTCTAATGGTTCAATCGTCGAACGTGCCAACAGCGGCATTCAGGCCTACATGGCGCAGGTTTACGGCTGGATGACCTGCGGTCTGCTGCTGACGGCGTTCGTTTCCTGGTATGCGGCCAACACGCCCGCGATCCTCAACTTCATCTTCTCCAGCCAGATCACCTTCTTCGGCCTGATCATCGCCCAGCTGGCGCTGGTGTTCGTGATCTCCGGCATGGTCAACCGCCTGAGCGGCGCGGTGGCCACTTCGCTGTTCATGCTGTACTCGGCGCTGACCGGGCTGACGCTGTCGAGCATCTTCATCGCTTACACCTACAGCTCGATCGCCAGCACCTTCGTGGTCACCGCCGGCATGTTCGGCGCGATGAGCCTGTATGGCTACACCACCAAGCGCGATCTGAGCGGCTTCGGCAGCATGCTGTTCATGGCGCTGATCGGCATCGTGCTGGCCTCGCTGGTGAACATCTGGCTGAAAAGCACCGCGCTGATGTGGGCGATCACCTACATCGGGGTGGTGGTGTTCGTCGGCCTGACCGCGTACGACACGCAAAAACTCAAGGCGATGGGCGAGCAGCTGAACGCCGATGATAAAGACAGCTTCCGCAAGTACGCCATCGTCGGCGCGCTGACGCTGTATCTCGACTTCATCAACCTGTTCCTGATGTTGCTGCGTATCTTCGGCAACCGTCGCTAAATCCGTGGCCTTTCAAGCCATAGGGTATCTGGCGATCAAAAAGCTCTGCATGTGACATGCAGAGCTTTTTTTATGCGATTATGCGATGCTTAAGCTTTCGTGAAGCAAAAGGATTTTGCATGATGCCCGATACTTTCCGCTGTATCTTTATCGAAGGTAGTGCGCCCCTAGCTGAAGGTTACCTAGACCACACCGTCAAAGTGCTTCTGACCGGTGATGAACGTTTTTCCCTCGATCAATGTTTCTCGCGACGCGCTGCTGCTGCTGGTGCTGAGAAGCTACCGGGCGGCCTAACGATGAACTCTTTGCGTAAAAGGACCTTACGATGACCGAAGCGGCTCGCGTCGGCGATACCATCGGGCATTCCCATGCCCTGGCCGGCATGATTGCCGGCACGATTGTCGGCGGCCTGATCGCCGCCGCAGGCGCGGTGGCGGCGGG